>CAZDGB010000067.1:807-25520 GCA_964504645.1 uncultured Planctomycetaceae bacterium
GATCAGTCTGCCGCACGGCATCGTGCTCGTCACCGGCCCCACCGGTTCGGGCAAAAGTACGACGCTTTACAGTGCGTTGACCGAGATCAAAGACCCGTCGATCAAGATCATCACGGTGGAAGACCCCGTCGAATACCAGATGGCGGGGATCAGCCAGATTCAGGTCCATTCGAAGATCGGGCTGACGTTCGCCGCCGGGCTGCGCAGCATTCTGCGTCACGACCCCGACGTGATCCTCATCGGCGAAATTCGCGACGGCGAAACGGCGCAAAGCGCCATCCAGGCGTCGCTCACCGGCCACCTCGTGTTCAGCACGCTCCACACCAACGATGCCCCCGGCGCGTTCACGCGTTTGGTCGACATGGGCGTGGAGCCGTACCTCGTGGCGAGCACTGTGGAAGGCATTTTGGCTCAACGGCTCGTCCGCGTCCTCTGCCCGAAATGCAAGGAGCGCTACCAACCCGAGCCGGGCGAACTGCCGGACGACTTCCCGCAGCAAGACGTCGAGTTCCTGCATCGCCCGAAAGGCTGCCGCGAGTGCAAGGAATCGGGCTACGCCGGCCGGAAAGCGATTTTTGAGTTGCTGCGGACCGATCACGAAATCGGCCGGCTGTGCACGGCCCGCGTCAGCTCCACCGAAATCCGTCAATACGCCTTGTCGCACGGCATGATGCCCCTGCGCCAATCCGGCTATCAGCGCGTTCTCGACGGAATGACCAGCCTCGACGAAGTGGTTCGCATCACACGACAAGACGCCACTTAGCGACGCTACGCAGAAGCGTCCTGCCGCATCGCGACAAACGATCCCATGCCCGACTTCCAATACACTGCCCGTGAACTCTCCGGCCGCCAAGTCACCGGCGTGCTGTCCGCGGCGTCGGAGCGCGAGGCGGTCGGCATGCTCTCGGCCCAATCGCTCTTCCCGGTGCAGGTCGTCGCGAAGGAATCGGTCCAGGAACGGCAAGTCCGCCGCGCGCGCCGTGTCCCGGCCGGAAAGCTGGCCACGTTCTATTCGCAACTCGCCGATTTGCTGCGAGCCGGCGTCCCCCTGCTCCGTTCGCTCGACATTCTGCAACGGCAGTCGTCGCAACCGTCGCCCGTCTCGCAGTTCCTGCAGCAGCTCCTGCCCGGCGTCTTTTCCGCATCGGACGGGTTGCAGCAGGTCATCAAGGAAGTCCGCGATCAGGTCGCTGACGGCAACCGGCTGGCGGAAGCGATGCGGAAGCATCCCGTCGTCTTCAGCGATCTCACGATCAGCATCGTGCGGGCCGGAGAGGAAGGGGGCTTCCTCGAGGATTCGCTGCAGCGCATCGCCACATTCACCGAACACCAGGAAGAACTGAAAGCCAAAGTCATTGGTGCGATGGTTTACCCGGTGATCCTGATGGTGCTCGGCACGGGGATCGTGGCCATCATTCTCATCTTTTTCGTGCCGAAGTTCGAGCCGTTGTTCGAGGGGCTGCGCGATGCCGGCCAGTTGCCGTTCGCGACGACGCTGCTCTTGGCGATCAGCGGCACGTTGCAGAGCTACGGTTGGTTCGTGCTGTTGGCGCTGATCGCTGCGGCATACTTCGGCCAGCAATTGATTCAATCGCCCGAAGGCCGCCGGCAACTGGACGTGTGGCGGCTCAAAATCATGGTGCTCGGCAACCTGCTGCGGAGCCTGGCGATCGCCCGCTTCTGCCGCGTGTTGGGGACGCTGCTGCACAACGGCGTGCCGATGCTCAACGCGCTCCGCATTTCCAAAGATGCGATGGGCAACGTGGTGCTGAGCGAAGCGGTCGGCACGGCAGCCGAACGGATTTCGTCAGGCAAATCGCTGGCCAAGCCGCTCGCCGAATCGGGACATTTCCCAATCGATGTGATTGAAATGATTTCGGTCGGCGAGGAAGCCAATAACCTCGAACAGGTGTTAATTCAGGTGGCGGAGAAGATGGAACGGTTCACACAGCGGCGGATGGACCTCGCCGTCCGGTTGCTGGAGCCGCTGATGCTCGTGCTGATGGCGTCGATCATCCTGTTCGTGATGGTCGCGCTGTTGTTGCCAATCTTTAAGAGCTCGCAGATGGTATAGAATACGAGAATTGCGAAACCGCAAGCGTTGTAGGGAAATGTCAATCAACAAAGGATGTGGCCGAACAATGAAACGAAATTATGGAATCAACAATCGAACTCGCCGGGGCGGCTTTACGCTGACGGAAGTTTTGCTCGTCTTGGCGATCATCGGCGTCATCGCAGCGATGGTGGTGCCGAACCTGATCGGCCAGGGGCAGCGGGCGAACGTCGACGCCACCCGGGCGAACATCGTCGCCTTCGAGTCGGCAGTGAAGAACTATGCCATTGGGAACGGCAACGAGTTCCCGACCGGCGGGCAGGCGGAAGTGATCGGCCTGTTGATGTCGGCGGGACAAGACGCCGACGGCCGGCCGATTCCCCCCACCCTGGAAAGCACGCCGAAAGACGCCTGGCAGCAGCCGCTGTACTATGAGTACCCCTCGTCGAAAGTCTCCGGTGGCACCAAGCCTGCCATCTGGTCATCCGGTCCGAACAAGCAGAACGAGGAAGGCAGCGGCGACGACATCAACAACTGGTCGAAGCGGTGATCAGCCATGCGACGCGGCGAGCAGGGTATTCGGAATGAGGAAAGGAGAAACCGCTCCGTTCGGCGCGGGTCTCCCGACCCCGCCGCGCCCGCGACCGAAGGTCTCCTCCGCGATGGCGAAAGGCAGCGGTCGAGAGACCGCAAGCGAAGACCGGTAGGGTCAGGAGCCCCGCGTCGAACAAGATTCGGCTATACTCTCGTCGAAATGCTGCTCGTCCTCGCGGTGATCGGCACGATGGCGGCGATCGCGTGGCCTTCGGTGCTGCGGATGCAGGCCGATCATGATCTTTCCGCCGCCGCCGAGCGGGTGCGGCAGCCGCTGGCGACCGCCCGCGCTTGGGCGATCCGCACCGGCGTGGCCTTCCAGTTCCGCTTCGAGCCGAGAGGCCGCAACTTCGTCGTCGCTCCGCTCGATGCAGAACCCGAATCTTCCGCGAGCACAGCAACGGGAAATGTAGCGCCCGCCAACGCAGCGAATCCAGCTTATCGTCTCGCCGGGGAATTGCCGGCCCGCTGTTCGTTCCAGCCGGCGGCCGCTGCCACAGCGATTCCACTGATGCCGACGCAAAAACTGTCGGAAGCCGCGCTGCAGGGGTTGCCGAACGCCGGGGAGTTGGCAGGCATCGGCTGGTCCGATCCGCTCGTCTTTGCCGTGGACGGCACCGCTCAAGACGTGCTGATGACGATTGCCGACCGCCGCGGCCATCGGATCGACCTCACGATTCGCGGCCTCACCGGCGCGACGAGCGTCGGCCCGATGTATCGGGGGGCGCTCCGATGAACCGGCACAAAGCCGCGGTTGGCAACCGCGGTCTTCTGATCGGCGAGAAATCGAAAACCCGCGGTTGCCAACCGCGGCTTTGCCGGCGCGCGGCGTTCACGCTTCTCGAGCTCGTTCTCGCGCTCGCTCTGTTCCTCGGCGCGATCACCGTCCTCGCACAGATCGTCTGGAACGGGCAGAAGGCCGCCATTCAGGCCCGGTTGCGAACCGAGGCGGCGTTCCGCTGCGAATCGAAGCTGAATGAACTCTTGACCGGCGCCGAGCAATTCCAAAGCCAGCAGAACGTCTCCTTCCCTGACGACGGCCGCTGGGCTTGGAGTTCGCAGATCGACACAGGACAATATCCGGATCTGTTGCATCTCAAGGTCACTGTGCGGCATCAATCGAACATACCGGCGGCGCAAACGGAATACGCGCTGGAACGCTGGCTCCGCGATCCCGCCATCGCCCAGAACGCCGCGGCCAATCAGTCGGCGTCGAAAACCACGCAATCCTCCAGCGCCGCCGCCCCGACTCCCACCGCCACCGGTACGACGGGAGGGACGCCATGAAACGGATCAACCACCCGCGCATTCGCCGCGGCTTCTCGCTGTTGGAAATTCTGCTCGCCCTCTCGCTCGGCGTGGTCTTGCTGACGGCCATAGGCGCAGCGATCGATCAATCCTGGCGGCTCACCGCACAAGGGCGGACGGAACTGCAGCGTCAACAAGTGGCCCGCGCGGTGTTACGTTTGCTGGAGCGCGATCTCCGTTCGGCGATGTTCGTGCCGCCGTCGGAGTTCTCCGAAGACGGGCAGAAATCCTCTTCGGGAGGGCTGCAATCCACGTTCACTAGTTCCGCCGGCACAAGCGGAAGTTCCGGCTCGACTTCGTCCACCAGCGGCAATTCGTCTGGCTCCTCCACGTCCGGTTCGACTTCCGGCAACACGTCCACAACGATGACGCAAGTCGGCGGCGCGCAGCAGCAGCAGACGGTGCTCGCCAGCCGCGGCATTCGCGGCGATGCAGTGTCGATCGAAATCGACGGCAACCGGGCACAGAAGGAACTGGCCTATGCGATTCCGGTGAATGAGACGTTGCCATCGTCGCGGACCAGCGATTTCCGCACGGTGATGTACTGGATTGCCGCGCCGGAGCAGGCGAACGATCCACAAGGCCGCGGCGGCTTGTCGCGCAAGGAAGGAGATCGCTACGCGATCGCCAGCGCGGAAACGGCGGGCCGCGATGCGTCGATGAACTTCAGCCCGACGCTCCTCGCGCCGGAGATCGTCGCAGTGCAATTCCGCTACTTTGACGGCTTGCAATGGCTGCCGGCGTGGGACAGCGTCTCGTACGGCAGCCTGCCGCGCGCGGTCGAGGTGCAGCTGCAATTTGCTCCGCCCCCGCCGGCCCGCACAGCCTGGCTCAACGCGGCGGTGAACAAATCGACGGAGACGGTGCGGCTGGTGATCTACATCCCCGCCGCTGATCCCGCGCCGGAGGCCGAATCATGAAAGTGCGGGTAGTTAAAGGGCAAAGGCGGAAGGCAAAAGGCGGAAGAAGCTTCCGCCGCGGCAGCGCGCTGCTGGTCGTTCTCGTCGTGATCATGATCCTGACGCTCTCCGCCTACACCTACACGCAGACGATGCAGTCGGAATTCGAGGCGTCGGTGATGAGCGGGCAGGACGTACAGGCCCGGCTCGCGGCGGATTCCGGCGTTGACTACGCCGCGGTGCTGCTGGCCCGCCGTTCGACGACCGGCGAAGACAATCTGCGGCAGAATCCATCAGTGTTCCAGGGGATTCCGGTCGTGGAGTCTCAACTCGCCGGCTATCGCGCCCGCTTCACGATTCTCGCTCCCGTCGAGTCCGATCCGCATGGAGCGCGCATTCGCTACGGGCTCACGGACGAATCCGCGCGGCTCAATCTAAATCTACTCAATGACCTGCAGAAGAACCTCGGACTGGACGACGAAGAGATCAATGCATGGCTGATGAACATCCCCGGCATGACGCAGAATCACATCGACGCCATTCGCGACTGGATCGATCCAGATAGCGACAAGCGGCAATACGGCGCGGAATCGGAAACGTACCAGTCGCTCAACCCGCCATACGCGGCGAAGAACGGGCCGCTTGAATCGCTCGATGAATTGCTGCTGGTCCAAGGAGTCACTCCGCAATTGCTCTACGGCGAGGACGCCAACCGCAATGGCCTGTTGGACGCGAATGAGAACGACGGCGAAGCATCCCCGCCGTTCGACAATGCGGACGGAATTCTCGATCACGGCTGGTCGGCGTTCCTGACGGTGCACAGCCGCGAACGCAATCTCCGCCCCGACGGCCAGAAGCGGATCAATCTCAACCAGGGTTTGCTCACCGACCTCTACGACCAGTTGGAAGAGGAATTCGACGAAGACACCGCGAAGTTCGTCGTCGCTTACCGCATGAACGGCCCCAAGGAACAGCCCGGCGCCTCGTCGTCGAAATCGAGCAAGTCGAACAGTAGAAACTCGAATTCAAACTCCAAAAATGTGAACTCGAAGAATTCCGGTTCCGGTTCCAGCAGCGGCAACTCGAAGAACTCGTCCGGTTCGAAAACGGGCAACTCGAAAAACTCCGGCGCCTCGCAACAGCAGCAACAGGCGCTTCAGCAGCTTGCTCAGCAACTGGCGCAAAGCGGGTTTCAAAAAGGAGGACAAGTCACGCGCGGCGGCATGGACCTCTCCAAAGGGGGCCTGTTCCGCATCAAGTCGGTGTTCGATCTGATCGGTTCGCAGACGGAAGGCAAGGTCGGCGGCGGCACGACCACGATGTCCAGCCCGTGGCCGGCCGAGCCGAGCCAGGTCGGCAATATTCTGCCGAAGCTGATGGACGTACTCACCACGTCGAGCGACGACGAACTCGCCGGGCGAATCAACATCAACGAGGCGCGGCCGGAGATTCTGACCGGCATGCCGAACATGACGCCGGAACTCGTGCAGTCGATCATGGCCGCACAGTCGCGCAGTGCCGACGGCGTGCCGTCGGCCGACATGCTGCGCCGGCACAGCACCGCCGGCTGGCTTTACCAGGAAAACCTTGTCGATCTGGAGACGATGCGGCTCTTAGAGCCCTATCTCACCGCCCGCGGCGATGTATACCGAGTGCAGGTGCTCGGCTTCTTCGACGCCGGCGGAACCGTCCATCGCCAGGAGGCGATTATCGACGGCACGCAGATTCCGCCGAAAGTCGTGTGGCAGCGCGATCTGAATGAATTGGGCCGCGGCTATCACCGGGCTCAACTGCTCCCTGTCGCGACACCGTGAATCCACTCGCGGCGTTCGAGAGTCCAGCCGTGGCCCTCCACCGCAAGCGCGGCGGCGAGTTCATCGCCGACATCGATCGCGACGAACGACCAGCGGGATGTCTCCTCCGGCGCGCCCTCGACGGCGAGCAGACCCGGCGGCTCGTCCGGCGCGGCGGAGACGCTGAACTTGCCAAGCGGGAACGACAGCCCGGCCCCGATCGCTTTCAAATACGCTTCCTTGCATGTCCAGATGCGATAGAACGCCGCGACACGCTGCGATTCATCTAGAGCGAAATACGCTTGGCACTCCTGCGGGGAAAAAAATCGGGCAGCGAGCTCATCCCGATTCACGCGGCGATCGAGCGCTTCGACGTCGACGCCGAGAGGCCGCCCCGCGGCGACGGCGATCAACGCGACATCCCCCGTGTGCGAGACGTTGAACTCCACTTGCGCGCCGTGATCTTTCGATAACGACGGCTTGCCGTGCGGGCCGACTTGAAATCGTACCTCGTTGGGAGAGATGGACAGTGTCGCGCCGAGAATCCGCCGTAGCACCGCACGGCACACCAGCGAACGCCGCGTTAATTCGTCGGTGACGAAGCGATCCACCCGGTCGCATTCAGCGGGAGACAGGAGCCGGCGATAAGCCGGTACGCAGTCGGCCGGCGGATTCAGGTCGACGCGGAACAATTCGACGCGGTCGTCGTCCACGGTCGCTACCGTTTCCGGCTCGCGCCCGGTTCGCTGATTTTCATATCGCGAATCTTGTAGACGCCGTCCTCTTTGGCGACGGTCAGCGTCATGTGATGGCCCAGCTTCCCCTTGATGGTGATCGACACTGACGAGCCCGCGTTCTTTTTAGTCTCCGGCAGCGGCGTCGGCTCAGCGAATGCCCCCTTCAAATCTTCCAGTCGCTCTTCGCTTGCTTCGCCATCGCGTAGTTCGCCGAGCAAGCCTTTGGCCTTGGAACTGATAAGGAACTCCAGCCCGCTGAATTCGCCGGCGGCCATCCGCTGGGCGAACGTGTCGATCGCATGTTCCCACGAGCCGGGTTTGAATTTTTGATTCTGATTGCCCGCTCCGCCGATGCCTCCCGCACGGCCCGGGCCTCCCGCAGCGCCGGCATTGGCGCCCAGGGCGCCAGGACCAGCGGCTTCGGGGGCCATCGCCTTTTCATTTCCCCCTGCGCCTTTCTTGTCGCCTTCCGCCATCTTCGGATTGCCGGGTTCCGCACCGGGACGCGGCGCCATGGCTTTGGGATCGGCTGGCAGCGCGCCGCCACCGGCTTTCGGCGCCATGTTCTTGGGATCACCACCAGGCAATCCTTCAGCGCCGGGTCGCGGGGCCATCGCCTTGGGATCGCCAGGCAGCGCTCCCGCGGCGCCGGGTGCGCCTGGCGGGCGCGCCGGCATGTTCGGGTCGACGGGCATGTTTTTGGGATCGGCCGGCAAAGCCCCCGCGCCGCCGGGATTGAGCATCGCTTTCGGATCAGCCGGCATCACAGTCCCCGGTTGTCCTGGAATGGGTGCTCCGGCTGGGCCTCCAGCGGGTCCGCCTGGTGCTCCAGCACCCGCAGGGCCGGCCGGTCCTGCTCCAGCTGGGCCCGCTCCGGGTGGGCCGGCCATGGCAATCTGGGGTCCGCCCGCCGGCATTCCAGGTTTGGCATCCATCATGCCGGGGCCCCCAGCTTTAGCCATGCCCGGCGCTCCGACTGGCATGCCGGGCATTCCCGCACCGCCCGCCATACCTGCGCCGCCTGCCGCTTCCTCAAGTTCTGCGAACATCCATTGGCCGTTCACTTTTTCAAAGACGGCTTGAACTGTCGCGTTATCTGCCGTGTGCGGGATCTTCCCCTGCACCGCCGCAACGGCCCGGGTTCCCTGCACTTGGCTCGGCGCCAAGTTCGCCTGCGCAGAAGCCGACCAGATCGTCGTCAATTTGTGAAAGCGGCTGCCTTCAAGCTTCGCCAGCTCTCCTTGATACTGCTTCAATACGTTGTTCAGATCAGATGCGTACGCCGCAGCGTCGGTGACTTGCAGGCGAAACTGCTTGAACGTTGCATCAGCCGGATTGAGGCCGTATTTCGAAAAGACCTGCGCGAACGCGTTCTTCGCCCCGGGACTCGCCGCAGAAAGCAAGTCGGAATCGAGCACCATGATCTGCAGTACCGTCCCGCGCGTCTGCGGGGCCAAGCACTGCCAAGTGCCGGAAAAGTCCCCTGCTTTTACCGCCGTGGACCACGTTTGATACACCTTTTCCGGCTTCGCGCCCCCGCACCCAGCCACCCACAGCCCGAGCAGCACGATCGTCCACCGCGAAAAGCTCGTCTGGGACATGCAATCATCCTTCGAAGCGATCAAAGTAAGCGGGAAATCCGCCGAACGGCAGCAGGGAAACCCTGGAATTCCCACACTATGACACCCCCCCGAAGTTCTCGCAAGAGGCAATGTTGATATATCGGCCAGCGGATCGGGCATAGGGGATGGAAAAGAGATACTGCCCACCATCCGCTCTCCGTGAGCCGATATCCGCAATCAGCTTCGTCTCGGATGCAGCCCCGATTCCTAACCCGTATGATGGAGCTATTCCCCGCTCTCCCGGAACTTGCGCATGGCAAAGCAATACATCATGACTCTGATGGCCGTGAATCGCATCGGCATCTTGTCGGCGCTGACCAACGCCATCGACGACCTCGGCGGCAACCTCCTGGAACTGAGCCAGGCCGTCATTCGGCGGTTCTTCACGATGATCGTCGCCGTGGAGTTTCCCCCCGAGCGCGATCCGGAGATCATCGTTGAGCACATCCGTTCGGTCTGCCGGCCGTTCGGCGTGGAGGTTTCGTTCAAGGATCCCGAGCAGGAAGTGATTCCCGACTCGGTCTCCGAAGACGCCACGGTCGACCGCTATGTGCTCACCATCACCGGACCGGATCAGAAAGGAGCCTTGCGGTTCATCACGCGGCGGCTGGCCCAGGAGGGAATCGACATTATCGACCTGCACGGCATCCGCGACGACGCCGCGATGCGTTTCTCCGCCTTCATGGAACTGATTGCTCCGCAGGGCGTCGATGTGCTGTCGGTTGTGCATGATCTGCAATCGTCGTCGGCCGCGAAGAATCTGCTGCTGACCTTGCAGCACCGCGCGATTCTACAAGCCACTTCCCGCCCCGAGCCCCCGCCGCGGGCGTTTTAAGGACCTCGCATGGAGCATAGCACCAGTTTCTTCGCGGCGCTGTCGCAGTTGCCCCACGTGCCGCTCGATATCCGCACGATCACGCTCGGCATCAGCATCGCCGATTGCGGCGATCACAATCTACATACGCTCTGCGACAGCATTTACCGCCGAATCACCGAATCGGCGGGATCGTTCGCCCGCGTCTGCGCGGAAACGTCGACCCGGTTCGGCGTGCCGATCCTGCAGCGCCGCCTGAGCGTCACTCCCATCGACCGCGTCGCGCAGGGACACAGCGCGGAAGATCTATTGCACGTGGCGCGAACGCTGGAGGGGGCAACGGCCTCCGTACATGCCGACCGCATCGGCGGGTTTGCCGCGGACGTGCAGCACGGCATGACGACGAGCGCCCGGCAGATCATTACCTCGCTGCCGATCGTCTTGTCGGAGACCGACCGCGTGCGGGCCGCCGTCCATGTCGGGTCGAGCCAGAGCGGCGTCAACCTCGACGCCATTCGCTTCATCGCCGAGAAGTTGAAAGACATTGCGCAAGCCACGGCTTCGTTCAACGGCCGCGGCGCGGCAAAGCTCGCTATCCTCGCCAACGATTCCACCGGACATCCGCATCTCACGGGGGCCTGCCTCGGCGACGGCTGGGGGGACCGGGTACTGCACGTCGGCATCGGCGCCGCCGCCATTATCCGCCACACGCTGCAACGCAAAGGGAACGAGCTGAAGAAAATGTCGATCGACGACATTCTGCAAGAAGTGCAGACGGCGGCGTTTCAGGCGACGCGCGCAGCGGAAATCGTCGGCCGCGAAGTCGCCCGCCAGATGAACGCCGAATTCGGCAGCATCGACGTCACGCTCGGCCCGACGGTGCGGCAAGGGGACAGCGTGATCGACCTGTTGCCGCTGCTCGGTGTGCAGCGGCTCGGCGTGCCGGGAACGGCGACGGCCCTGGCGATGCTGCTGATCGCGGTCCGCAACGGCGGCGCGTTCGCTTCGTGCGCCTCGGGGGCGTATTCCCGCATCATGCTGTCCGTGCTAGAAGATCCGGCTCTGGCGCACCTGTCAACGACCGGACAATTGACGCTCGATCAATTGCGATTGATGGCGACGGCGAGCGCCGGCGGACTCGATCTGATTCCCATTCCAGGCGACACGGATGCCGCCACCATCGCAGCGCTCCTGTCCGATCACGTGACGATGGCCGTGCTGAATCATCGTCCGGCGGCGATCCGGCTCGTTCCGGTTCCCGGCAAACAGCCCGGCGACCGCGTCGAGTACGAGAACAGCGAACTGGGCCAGGCCGCCGTCTTTGCCGTTCCTGGCGCCGGGATGGCGACAGAGTTCATCAATCACGGCGGACGGCTACCGGCCGTGCGGTAAGGACCTGCGAACCCGCAAGCGTTCAACGGAAGTCCGGCTTTCTTTAGTCGCTTGCGGGTTCGCAGTCTCAACCACATCCTCTTGCCCAAATTGCCAAGGTGTGTTACAGCACGCGGGAATTGAAGGTGTAATTTCTATCAGGCAGGGACGCCATGTCGATTCCGCAACGGATCATTCTTTGGACATTGGCCTTGATGCCGGTCGGCGCGGCGGTGCTGGTGCATCAACAGGGCCGGTCGCCGACGCTGGCGATCTCGCCGCGGACATTGCCCGCGCTGGCGTTTGATCAATACCTCGTCGATCTCGGCCCGGTGCAGCCGACGTCGGAAGTGCGGGCGAATTTCCTGTTCCGACACCGCGGCACGTTCCCCGCGAAGATCGTGGAATTGACGCCGAGCTGCGGCTGCCTACAGCCGAAGCTACAGAAAAAAATCTACGATCCCGGCGATGTCGACGGACTCGTCGTACGCGTGCAGCCCGCGAACGAATCACCCGGCAAGCACGAATACACGGTCGACATCAAGTACCTCGACCCCGAGCCGCGCGAGGCCCGCGTCACGTTCCGCGTGACGCTGCCCGAAAAAGGAATCAGCATCACGCCGCCAGCCATGATGGTCTTCCAGTTCGGCGAACAGGAAACCGTGCGCGACGTCCTGATCACCGATACGCGCGGCGAGCGTTGGAACGTGATGGGGGTCCAAACGTCGTTGCCGTTCGTCAAAGTCGAAGCGGGTGAGCCAGCCTACACGGAATCTGGCACGTTCGAACAACCGGTACAGATTACCGTTCCTGCCAAGGTGAATGGCCGCCAACGCGGCTTGGTCACGATTTACACCGACAGCCCACAGTACCCGGAGCTGAAGATTCCGCTGCTCGTACAGGGCCCTGAGGCGACCGAGGGCGACGCCACCGAACAGCACACTGTCCCGTGAGGTTGACCAGCGGCCTATAATGAAAATAGCGACGCTTTTTGCAGAAGCGTTTCAGATTAGGCCGCGAACACGATGTCCCTCACGCTTGAACGTCCTGAAATTTCCTCATCGACGCACTGCCCACGGCCGAAGTGGCAGCGCGGGTTGATGTGCCTCGCCACATTCTGCGTGGCACCGTTTGGGTGGTTCTGTCCGAATCGCTTTTTCGGCTGTCTCTCTGAAGACCGGTTCGACAAAGGGCTCGTGCTGATTCTTCCCGGCATTGAAGGCCGCAGTTTTTTGAACATGGCCATCCTGCACGGCCTGATGGACGCCGGGCTGTCGTATGCCATGGAAGTCGTCGATTGGACGACGGGCAACAAGTTTCTGACGCTGTATCATCTTCGTGCCTGGCGGCGAAACCAGCGCGTCGCGCAAGAGCTCGCACAGCGCATCGTGGACTATCAGCGCGACTATCCCGGCCGCCCCGTGTGGATCGTCGGCCATTCCGGCGGCGGCGGCCTGGCGTTGTTGATCGCCCGCGCACTGCCGGACGATCGTCGCCTCACCGGGCTGATTCTCTTAGCCGCAGCCATCTCGCCGCGCTTCGATGTTTCATCGGCGCTAAAGAAAGTCGAACGCGGCGTCTGGAGCTTTCATTCGTGGCTCGACTGCCTGTTCGTCGGCGTCGGCACGACGATCTTCGGCACATTCGATGGCTGGCACATGCCCGCCGCCGGCATGCTCGGCTTCTTCCGCTCGTCGAAATGGGAGGAATGCCCCTCGAAGATCGTCCAGACGCGTTATCACCCGCGGATGATTTCCGGTTTCAATCTCGGGGGGCACTTCGGTTGCGCCCACCGTGTCTTCATCGCCGAACACGTCGGCAAAATCATCCAGGATCAGGCGAGGGTCGAAGCATCACACGACGTGTCTTAGCCAGACTCCTCGTTTCCTGTTAGAATGCCGGCATTCGTCCGCCGCTCGAAAGCCGTTGCATGGTCCGCGACTTCGTCAACGAAAGCCTCTCGCACGATCCGATTCACGGGTACATCCCGTTCATCTCGCGGTCCGGGTTGCCGGCGGGCGAGACCGCCGAGCAGGACATCATCGACCATCCGTGGGTGCAGCGGCTGCGAAGCATCCACCAGTTGCAGACCGCGTGGTGGGTTTTTCCTTCCGCCGAGCACATGCGGTTCCAGCACGTCCTCGGGGCGATGCACCTGGCGACGCATGCCGCCGAGCATTGGTATGAATCGCTCTGCGAATCAACCCGCAACGTGCCGTCGCGGGCCTATGTCGAATCGCTGCTGCGGATGGCGGCGCTCTTGCACGACGTCGGACACGGCCCGTTCGGTCACTTTTTCGACGATCATTACCTCGATCAGTTCGGCATCACGCACGAGACGATCGGCAGCGTGATCATCGAACGCGAACTGGGCGACTTGCTGCGCGGCATCCGCCGCAATCCCAGCGGCCGTTTGCAGCCGCTCGAAGTCCTAGATCCGCATCAAATCGCCTGGCTGATCCAGCGGCCAAAGCGCGGCGACGACGCAGCCGGGCATCCTGATTGGCTGAAGAAGCTGCGTGCCTTGTTTAGCGGCATCTACACCGTCGACAACATGGATTTCGTTCTCCGCGACGCCTACATGACGGGGATCAACGCGAAGGCCTTCGACCTGTCACGGCTGCTGCATTACTCTTTCTTTACGCCGCAGGGATTGACGATCCATTCCCGCGGCTTGTCCACGCTGATCAACTTCATCGAGACGCGGGCCAACCTGTTCCGCACGGTCTATTTTCATCGGACCGTGCGGGCCCTCGATCTCGCGCTGGAGGACTTGTTCCCCGCGACGATGCAGCACCTCTTCACCGGCAATCCGTTGGACAAGTTGGACGAGTACCGCAAGCTGACGGAGTCGTCGTTCCTCATCGACGTGCAGCGCTGGGCCGACGAATCGCGGCCAGAGCTGCGCGAACTCGGCGAACGCTGGCAGCAGATTCTGTCGCGCAAAGTCCAATGGAAGATGGCTTGCGAACGGATGCTTCATTTTCATTCGGGCACGTCGGAGCGGACGACGATTTTCTCCGAACGCGATTTGATGCTGCGGCGGATTCGCGAACGCTTGCCCGCCGACACCCGCGAGGTTCCGCTGCGGATCGACGTGGCCCGGCACTATCACCGCCCGAGCGGCCGCTTGCCGACGAACGGCCAGAATTTCCTATTAGACGCTGGCACGAACGATGTGCAGGAATTGCACGACGACGATTTGTTCCGTGCGCTGCCGATCAGCTTCGTGATCTTTCGCATCTACTCGCAAGATCACCGCCACGACGCGGCGCTCAATCAAGCGCTGAACGCGGTCTTAGGCGAAGCGACCGACGCGAAAACGAATATGTAACGTCCGCCGTTCGCTTGCCGCTTCGCGGATGCCGCGTTATCGCATTTTCAATACCGCAACCCGCGCTCCAGCGCCGGTTTGGGCGAGTCATCCGCGCGCAACAGCCCCGCGTGCGGAAACTCGTGCGGGCGGCTGTCGGTCCAGGTGCTCCAGTTCACGCTGGCCACCGACGGCTTGGCCATCAGGAGCGGGACGAACTGTTCGAGCCACTTCGCCTGCTGGGTTTCATCCGCCGGGCGCTGCCAGAGATGCGGATCGACTTCCTGATCCGCAGCGGCCAGCGGATCGGCGGTCGTCGACGACGGGCACGCCAGCGTGATGTGCAGGGGCACCTGCAATACGCCCCAGGTATCAACCATCCGCGAGACGTCCAGCAAGTCGCGTGATGCCGAGCCGCGCGGCAAGTAGCCGCACGCGATTTCCAAATTGACGCCCGCCAAACCGACGCCCGAACGAATGAGCGCATCGGTCAGTTGCAACGGTGAGAGGCGATGCTGGCCGCGCGCTTGATAATCGCCCCACGGTTGATCGACGCGGATGAACAGTTGCGCTTCCTCGTCGACTTGGCGGGCGATATCGAGCACGCGGGCCGTCAGCGTCAAACGGTTCTCCTCGTTGAGCGTCATCGCGCCGCCGGAATTCGCGCGGGCCACGATCTCCCAGGTGCGAATCCGGCCGAGATACCGGGCCAGCGCCGTTTCGACAAAATCGCAAACGAAGCTTTGCACGTTGAGCAGATCATGCTCCCAGTTGGAGAGCCATGGCGGCAACCCACCAGGGCCGAGATCGATCAGCGATCCGGCGCGAACCTTCAGTTTGTGAGTCTCGCACCAGTCCAGTTGCCGATCGACGGCGTCCCAGTTGTAATCTCCCTCCGCCGATTCGATATCGTTCCAGCAGCAACGAATTACGGCGGCGTTGAACGTGTTGAGAAACAGCGGCTCGACCGCCGGAGCCGGCGGTTCGCCGCCGAGTTCACATCCCAGGAGCGCCGGCAGTTGCGGATACCGCTGATGGCGGCCCGCCAGCGCTTGTTGCGCATAAGATTGCGTGAGCAGTTCCGCCGCGCTGCACGCCATGGCCAACGCCTCGTTCGCCATCCGGCAGGCGATTTCCGGCTGATCCTGCGCGGACGCCGCGCGGGCAAACAGGCGATGCGCTTCGAGCGACGGGGCCTTGAACTCCGCAGGAATCCGCATCCCCGCAACTTCCCACTGCGACGCCTGATTGCGAATCTGGACGATCTTGCCGCGCGCCAGTTCGACGGCGAGGAGATACGGCTCTTCGCGTTCTGGCAACGACGCCGTGGCGGTCACCGGACGGCCGTATCCCTCAATGGGCCAGCCGACGTGAAACTTGCAGCTTTCCGACGTGTTGCGGCGGCAGAGGACGAGGTTTCGCTCGACTTCCATCCGTGTGGGAAAGACGCGGCCATCGGCGCCGCAGAGATATCCGCGATGGACTTCCGGCCAATCGTCCATCAGAGTCGCAGGATGGACGATGAAGCGAATCAAGCCCATACCGTGATTCCCGAAGAACGCTGGCAGAGTCAGAGAAAGGAGCAACCGGACTAAAAATCCTTCATGAATGTAGTGCAGGCCGGGTGCATGTTCAAGATGGCGAGGCTGTGGTACGCTCGCCTTACTATGACCGACGTCCTGCTTGAAAGCCATCTTCCCGGCATGACCCCCGTGCGGGGCAAGGTGCGGGACATCTACGATTTCGGCGACCGCCTGCTGTTCGTCGCTACCGACAGGATCAGCGCGTTCGACTGGGTGTTGCCGACCGGCGTCCCGGACAAAGGCCGCGTGCTGACGCAATTGAGCGCCTTCTGGTTTGCCCAGTTGAATGTGGCCAATCATCTGCTCGACCTCGATCCCGGCGTGTTGCCGTTGCCAATGGAGACGGATGTCGCGGCCTTGCGCGGCCGCAGCATGGTCGTCCGTAAGGCAAAGGTTTTCCCGGTCGAATGCGTGGTGCGCGGCTATCTGGCCGGTTCGGGCTGGAAGGAATACCAGAAAACTCAATCGGTGTGCGGCGTGCCGCTGCCGGGCGGGCTGGTCGAATCGTCGCCGCTTCCCGAGCCGATTTTCACGCCGGCGACGAAATCCGCGACCGGGCACGACGAGAACATCCCCTTCGCACGTATGTGCGACATCGTCGGCCGCGACACTGCCGAAGAACTGCGCCGCTTGAGCCTGCATATTTACACCGAGGCGTCGAAATACGCCACGCAGCAAGGAATTCTGCTGGCCGATACGAAATTCGAGTTCGGCGCATCGGACGACGGCATCTTGCTGATCGACGAAGTCCTCACGCCCGATAGTTCCCGTTTCTGGCCGGCAG
Source organism: uncultured Planctomycetaceae bacterium (assembly GCA_964504645.1). Classification (GTDB taxonomy): domain Bacteria; phylum Planctomycetota; class Planctomycetia; order Planctomycetales; family Planctomycetaceae; genus CAZDGB01. The sequence continues at coordinate 17,679 of CAZDGB010000067.1, forward strand.
ACCAGTTTCAACCCGGCCGCCCGCAGCCGTCATTCGACAAACAGTTCGTGCGCGACTGGCTGGAACGCGTCGGCTGGGACAAAAACAGCCCTCCTCCCGCCTTGCCTGACAAAGTCGTGCAAAAGACGCGCGGCAAATACGTCGAAGCCTTCGAGCGACTGACTGGCCAAGCGTTCGCCAGTTGAGCCGCCCCGTTCGGCGCGGGTCTCCTGAGACCCCACCGCTCTTGCGATCGAAGGTCTCCTCTTCAATTTCGGTGGGGAGAAAGGCAGCGATCGGAGACCGCAAGCAGATGCGGGCGGGATCAGACCCGCGTCGAACAACGGTTTTCGCCCATTGATCGGCCAGCGTCCAAAAAAATCTGACTTCGGCAAATTCTGTCTTTGCCGCCCGAATCGATACTTGACATAATAACAGCGTCTTCTCCCGACGGCCGTTTCCTTGGCCTCTGTTTCCTTCGACTCACGGCGCTTCGCGTTGGTCATTTGTCTGATTTCTTGTCGTCGCAGGAGCCTCTTTATGTCCACTGGCAAACCCACCCCTCGAGGCCAAGCTGCCGCGGGCAGCAATCTGGACGCCACGGTCGTCGGAAACCTCGCCGACGACTTGGGCGGCACCGTCATCACCAACGACCCCGCCCCCGCGAAGACGTCGGTTCCCAGCAAGACCAAAGTGGGCCAGGATCTGGATGCCACTCTGGTCGGCGGCGATCAACTCGGCGCGACTCAGTTGACGGGTGATCTGGAGAAGACCGGTGTTCTTAAAGAAACTCAGTCGATGAGTGCCGCCGGCGGCTCGCCGGTGAAACCCGCTGGCGTCTCGAAGACTTCTGCTCCCACCTCCGCAGGAAAGTCCGCCGTGAGCGACGAGGGAAAATCCAGCAAGTCGGTCTCACAGATCGGCGATTACAAGATCGTCAAGAAGCTCGGCAAGGGAGGCATGGGGGAAGTCTATCTCGCCCATCAGATCAGCCTCGATCGGACCGCGGCGCTGAAGGTGCTGTCCAAGCAACTGGCTGGCAAGGAAGATTTCATCAAGCGGTTTTACCGCGAAGCCCGCGCGATGGCGAAAATCGACCATCCGAACGCCGTACGGGTCTATGAAGTCCGCGAAGACCTGGGAATCCATTACGTCGCGATGGAATACATCGACGGCAAAAGCCTGCAGAAGTGGATGGACCAGCTTGGCAAGCTCTCGGTCGGCGACGCCGTGCATGTGATCATGCGCTGCGCCGAAGCCCTGCAATCCGCCCACGCGCAACACATGATTCACCGCGACATCAAGCCCGACAATGTGATGCTCACGAGCAAAGGAGCCGTTAAGGTCGCCGACTTCGGTCTGGCCAAGGCTCTGGACGACGACCTCTCCATGACGCAAAGCGGCACCGGCCTGGGAACGCCGTACTACATGGCGCCGGAGCAGGCCCGCAATGCCAAGCACGTCGACGGCCGAGCTGATATCTACGCCCTCGGCGTGACGTTCTACTACTTCCTGACGGGCAATCTGCCGTTCACCGGCGGCTCGACCATCGAAGTCATTCAGAACAAGGAATTGGGCCGCTACGCCCGCATTCGCAGCGTGAATCCGCAAGTCTCCGAGCGGTTGGAACTGGTCGTCGACAAGATGGTCATGAAGGATCCGGAGCACCGCTTCAAAGACTGCGCCGAGATGATCAAGGCACTCGCGGCGCTCGGACTGGAGAATCCGTCGCTCAGCTTTATCGATGCGCCGGACAAAGTCGTGGCGACGTCGTCCGCGACCGCCCGTTCGATGGCGTCCACACCGCAGGTGTCGCGCGCCGTGATCCCGAAGTCCTCGGCGGAAGACGCCGCGGCGAAGGAAAAGCCGATGTCGGCCGTCGATTCCTCGGCATTGTGGTTCGTGCAATACAAGAACCCGCAGGGCCAGGATGCCGTCGGCAAGTTTTCGACGCCGCAAATCCTGCAGATGCTGAAGGCCGGTTCGCTCGATCCGCGTTCCAAGGCGAAAAAAGGCCCCCACGATACCTTCCTGCCGCTGATGCAGATCGCAGAGTTCGATCGCGCAGCGTCGACGCAAATGACTCGCGTCGCGGCGGTCGCCAAGTCCGAAGGCTTGAAGAAGCAGTTCGCTCAGATCGACAAGCAGGACAAGTGGTGGAAGTTCAAGAAGAAGATTCTGGGCATGTTCTCTGGCGTCGTCGGTCTGGTGAAGTTCGTCATCTGGCTGGCGATCGTGTTCGGAGGCATCGGGGCGGCGATCTATTTCTTCCCGACGATCTGGAACTTTGCCGCGACCAAAATCAATGAGCAGCAAGCCGCCGGCGCCGCAAAGCCGGGTGAGAAGCCCGTCGAGAACAAAGCGCAGTAAAGCCCACGAATAGGAAGCAGCAAGTGGTCACCAGGAAGCCCGCCGTCCGCGACGGCGGGTTCTTTTTTGCGCTCATGAACGTGCCGCAGCGGTTGGGAATCCCGCTGAGCCTCGGCTAGAATGGCGTCGCGAAGCGTCTCCCGGGATGTGTAACAAGGACAAAGAATCCATGCGTGCCAAGTCAGTCTGTTGGAGCACGGTCGTGCTCGCTGCCGCATTCTGCCATCCGCTCTGCGCGGCAACGACGGATGAGTTGATTCAAACCGTGAAACAGGTCGGCCCGGAAGGCGCCGGCAGCGCCGCGGCGATCAAGGCCGTGAAGGAATTGTCGCGCGGGTCGGCGGCAACGCTCATTCCGCTGCTGACCGCGATGGACGACGCCACGCCCCTTGCCGCGAACTGGCTGCGGGGCGCGTTTGAAGCGATTGCCGACCATGAAGTGAAGACGGCGAAGAAATTGCCGGCGGAGGATCTGGAAGCTTTCATCGCGGACAAGCGGCACGACGCCCACGCCCGGCGTCTCGCGTATGAGTGGCTGCTGAAAGTCGATCCGGGTCTCGCGGATCGATTGATCCCCGGTATGCTGCAAGACCCGGGAGCCGATTTCCGCCGCGACGCCGTGCAGCGTCTGATCGACGAAGCCGCGGCCCAACAGGGCAAGAACGAGAAGGACGCCGCCATCGGCACGTTCCGCACCGCGTTGAAAGGGGCCACCGACGACGACCAGGTGCAGGCGATCGTCAAGCCCCTCGCGGAACTCGGCGAGAAGGTCGACTTGCAGAAGCATTTCGGGTTCGTGACGAAGTGGCATTTGATCGGCCCGTTCGAAAACCACGATCTCGTCGGTTACGATGCCGTCTATGCTCCGGAAGAAAAGCTCGACTTCGCCGCAACATACACCGGCAAAGACGGCATGGAACTGAAGTGGAGCGAGCATGCGACCGAGGACGATTACGGCAAAGTCGATCTGCGGAAGCTGGTTCCCTTCAAAGGAGCCGTGACCTACGCCGCCGCCGAGTTCGCGACGGAGTCGCCGGCAACCGTGGAAGTCCGCCTGGCGACGCCCAACGCCTGGAAGCTGTGGGTGAACGGCAAACTGGCCTTCGCGCGGGATGAGTACCATCGCGGCCACAAGCTGGATCAATACCGCGTGCCGGTGAAGCTCGCCGCCGGAAAGAACGTGATCCTGCTCAAAGTCTGCGAGAACGAGCAGAAAGAAGAATGGGCGCAGGAATACCAGTTCCAGCTGCGCGTCAGCGACGCTTCCGGCGCCGCCGTCGCCTCGAATGGCGATTGATCATGGAAGACCAGAGTTGCCCGGCTCGGCGGGTACCCTGGGAAAACCGAGTCCTTCAGGAAAACCGATTTACCAAGGAGAAATTCCGTGCGCGCTGTGTACGGCTTGTTGTTCATCCTCGCGACCTCCCCCGCGTTCGTGACTGCCGCCGATTGGCGGCAATTCCGCGGAAACGACACCAGTTGCGTCGCCGACGAAGCTCCCGTTCCCGATCGCTGGACGAACGAAGAAAATCTCGCATGGAAAGCGGCGCTGCCGGGCCGCGGCCTGTCCAGCCCCATCATTGTCGGCGACCGGGTGATCGTCACCGCGGCGACCGGCTTCCAGCAGGATCGGCTGCACGTCCTCTGCTTCTCCGCCGCCGACGGTTCCCTGCTCTGGGGGCGGAATTTCGTCGCCACCGGACGCACGATGACGTTTCCGAAAATCGGCACGGCGACCTCCACGCCCGCCAGCGACGGCGAACGAATCTTCGCCCTGTTCTCCACCAACGATTTAGTCTGCCTCGATCTCGACGGCAACCTGCTGTGGTACCGCGGCCTGAACTTCGACTTCCCCAACGTCAGCAACAGCCTCGGCATGGCGTCGTCGCCCGTGATCGCCGGCGACACGCTGGTCACCCAAGTCGAGAACGATTCGCAATCGTTGGCGATGGGCATCGACGCCGCCACGGGATTGTCGCGGTGGTCGACGGTGCGCCCAAAGAAAGCGAACTGGACATCGCCCGTCGTGTTGCCGGGGACGAACGGCGGACCGGCAACGGTGCTGCTGCAATCGTCCGACGGCATCGACGCCATCCGTCCGGATTCGGGGGACGTCGTGTGGACCTACCACGACGGCGCGTCGACGATCCCGTCCTCCGTCGCGGCGAATGGTTCGATTTACGTCCCCTCGCACGGCATCACGAAGCTGCAACTCGCTCCGAACAGTCCGAATCCCGAACAAGTCTGGCGCGTGGACCGTCTCGGTCCGAGCACGTCCAGCCCGATCGTCTACCAGGACCGGCTTTACGTGCTGAACCGGACCAATGTGCTATTATGCGCCGACCTGGAAAAAGGCGGCACGAAATGGCAATTGCGGCTGGAAGGGCCCTTCAGCTCAACGCCGGTCGCCGCCGGCGGCCATCTCTATTTCTTCAACGAGAAAGGGCTGGGCCAGGTCGTGAAGCCGGGTGAAGACTCCGGCGAGATCGTTTCCTCGCACGACTTCGGCGAAATGATCCTGAGCACCCCCGCCATCGCCGACGGCGCCCTCTACGTCCGCAGCGACCAGCATTTGTGGAAAATCGGTAAGACCAAGTAAGTTCCAAGTTCCAAATCTCAAATTCCAAGTATTCGACCGAGTTCTTCCTTTGGAACTTGGCTTTCCTTGAAACTTGTTTGGGATTTGAGATTTGGAGCTTGGAACTTATCCATCACCGAAACAGGTTCAGCTCATCCGCGGCGCTACGCGGCCGTTTGCCCGTCGCTGGCGGGTCAGCGGCAGGCGGTGAATCGAATCGCTGGTAAGTCGCGGGACGCACTCCTTCGCCGGCCGCGAGGTTATGCGGCTGCTCCAGAAACGCCTGGATCGTCGTGATGATTTCCTTGCGCTGCTTGAGCTGCGAGCCGTCCGGCAGTTCCATCAACAAGTCGACGTACCGCTCGACGCGAGAGTTGGTCGGCAGGCCGGTCGTGCGGTCCACCGTGCACGAGCCGAGGCAGCGCCCGCCGAGGACCGAGACCTTCCATCCGCCGGGATGCTCGATTTGGTTCGTGGGCGAGACGGCGCCGAACAGGTCGATCTCCGCCGTCCGGTCCGACAGCCCTTTGATCTTGCATTGCGTAGAGACAAGCATGGGAACCGGCCCGTCGATCTTACGGACCGGCAGCTCCCACGACAGGCCTTCCCGGACCGCGACGCGGCCCGATTTCGAGTCGCTCACCGGCAACAGGCCGATGCTGTCGTCGATGAAGCTGGCGATGCCATTGTCGCCTCTCCCGGCTGCGAGCTGCTCGATCACGGCCTGCCGCTGCGCGTAGGGAACGTCGCGGACGCAGCGCTGCACGAAGTCGGGGAAACCGACGAGTTCGACCAGTCGGTTGTCGGGACCGATCCAGAACGCAAAGCCGTTCTCGATCAGGCCCGCGTAGACTCTGGCCTGCCCGGGAATCTCGCGCGGCGGAGCCGTGGAGTTGTATTCCACCGTCCGGCCTTCCGGGTCTTGTTCCAAGTACCGAACGCGATGGTAGCGCACCCCCAGCCGGGTGTGCCCGTCCCGCAGTTCCTCGACCAGCAGCGATAGCAACAAATCGAGCCGCGAATGGCCGGTAGAAACACCTTCGTCCGTCGGCTGCGTCAGCCGCTGCTCAACCGTTTTCTGCAGCGGAAAGCGGTCGCCCACCTTGAGCCGCAGGCCGAGGTCGCCCTGCGACAGCGTCTCAGGCAGATCGTTCGGCCGCGATTCCCGGTCCTCGCCGCGGGACTTCTCGACGCGCAGCACTTCCTCCGTGTCGCTGTCGAGCGCCAGATCGTCGAGATCGCCGTCGAGGTCCGCCGAGTTGCCGGGCAAATAACCGCAACCGGCAAAGAGGCCGACGAGGGCCAGCCAACAAAGAATTCTGCGCGATGCCATCCGTGCATCCCCAACAGACCGCGAATTGCACACTTACTCCGTTAGTGCGCTGCATGAGGCGGGGAAAGATAGCAGCCTTGGGAAAATCTGCCAAGGTCAAGCGAAGAGGTTGTGCACCACTTGGCCTTCGACATCCGTCAGACGGAAATCGCGGCCGGCATAGCGGTACGTCAGGCGCTCGTGGTCGAGGCCCAGCGCGTGCAGAATCGTGGCGTGGAGGTCGTGGATGTGGACCTTGTTCTCGGCGGCGTAATAGCCGTAGTCGTCCGTCGTGCCATACCGCAGGCCCCCCTGCATGCCGCCGCCGGCGAGCCAGTGCGTGAAGCCTTCCGGATTGTGGTCGCGGCCATCTTTCGTCCCCTCGACGACCGGCGTGCGTCCGAACTCGCCCCCCCACCAGACGAGTGTGTCTTCCAAGAGGCCGCGGGCTTTCAAATCGGTCAGTAGCCCGGCGATCGGCCGGTCGACCTCACGGGCGTTCTTGGAATGGCCGTGCTTCAGGTCGCCGTGCTGATCCCATTGCACGTGGCTGTCGCTGTGCGTGACCTGGATGAACCGCACGCCCGCTTCCGCAAACCGCCGCGCCAACAGGCACATCCGTCCGAAGTTCGCCGTGACCGGGTCTTCGATGCCGTACAAGGTCTGAGTCGCGGACGATTCCCCCGACAGATCCTGTACCTGCGGAATCGCCGACTGCATGCGGAACGCCAGCTCGAACGAACTGATCCGCGCTTCGAGCGCCGCGTCCTTCCCGGCGGCGCGCTCGTGCTCCTGATTCATCGCCAACAGCCGATCCAACTGCAGCCGCTGCACGTCGCGCGGCAGTCGCGTGTTGCTCAGGAACTTCATGTTCGCTTTGTCGGACGTCACGCTCGCGTTACCGAGCGGCGTCCCCTGGTGCACGGCGGGCAGAAACGCCGAACTCCAGTTGTTGATGCCACCGTGGGCTAGCGTCGGGCAGATGGTGACAAACGACGGCAGATCGGCGTTGTCGGTGCCGAGGCCGTAACTCACCCACGACCCCATACTCGGCCGAACGAAGTTGTCGCTGCCGGTGTGGAGCTTCAAAAGCGCTCCGCCGTGCGCCGCGTTCGTGCCGTGCAGCGAATGGACCAGGCACAAATCGTCGACGTGTTTCGCCACATGCGGAAAGAGCTCGCTGACCCACACGCCGCTCTCGCCGTACTGCTGAAACGACCACGGCGACTTGAGCAGGTTCCCCGTCGCGGCGAACTGAACCCGCGGCTTATCGAACGGCAGCGGCTTGCCGTCGTCCCGCGTGAGCAGCGGCTTCGGGTCGAACGTATCGACCTGCGACGGCCCGCCCTTCATGAACAGGAAGATGACCCGTTTGGCCCGAGCCGGGAACATCGGCAACTTCGCCGCGAGCGGATCCTGCCCCTCACCGCTTGCGGTTTCGCCGAGCATCGACGCCAGCGCCAGCGACCCGAACCCAACGGCAGTTCGTTCGAGAATTGCCCGGCGGGAAACACTTCGAAAATAAGCCAGTAAACTCATGGCAAAAACCGTTTAACTGCAGATTTCGCAGATTGATGCAGATAACAACTTGAAAGAAGGTTCA
>CAZDGB010000068.1:0-2938 GCA_964504645.1 uncultured Planctomycetaceae bacterium
AGAAGCGTGGTTCAAAATTCGCATGACTAAAATCCTTGGTGAAGTGATTCACCAAGGATTTTTTGTGGGCAGGTTGAAAAAAGAGACCACGCTTCTGCGAAGCGTCGCGAACTGGTCATCGTTTGACTTTCCTCCCCGCCCGCGCTACTTTCAACGGCACGTTCGCCTCCGCTGTCGCAACTCGTGCCGCAAAGGGTTTCCATGCCGCGTCCCGTCACCCTCTTCACCGGCCAGTGGGCCGATCTCAAGCTCGAAGAACTCTGCAAAAAGGCCAAGGATTTCGGCTACGATGGCGTCGAGCTCGCCTGCTGGGGCGATCACTTCGAAGTCGACAAGGCCCTCTCCGACGACACCTACTGCGCCCGCAAACGCGAGCTCCTCGAACGGTACGACCTGCAACTCTTCGCCATCTCGAACCACCTCGTCGGCCAGGCAGTTCTCGACAACATCGACGCGCGGCACAAGTCGATTCTGCCGCCGTACGTCTGGGGCGACGGCAAGCCGGAGAAAGTTAACGAACGCGCCAGCGAAGAAATGAAGAACACGGCTCGTGCGGCGAAGAAGCTCGGCGTCGGCGTCGTCAACGGCTTCACCGGGTCGAGCGTCTGGCACTTGATCTACGATTTCCCGCCAACACCGAAGGCGATGTACGACGCTGGGTTCAAGCTTCTCGCCGATCGCTGGAATCCCATCCTCGACGTCTTCCAGGAATGCGGCGTGAAGTTCGCACTGGAAGTCCATCCAACCGAAATCGCTTTCGACATCTACTCGTCGGAACGAGCGCTAGCGGCTTTGGACAACCGCGAAGAGTTCGGGTTCAACTTCGATCCGTCGCATCTCATTTGGCAAGGCGTCGACCCGGTCGAATTCATCCGGGCGTTTCCGAATCGCATCTACCACGTCCACATGAAGGACGCCAAGGTCACGCTCAACGGCAAGACGGGCATTCTCGCCAGCCATCTGTCGTTCGGCGATCCGCGCCGCGGGTGGGACTTCCGCAGTGTCGGCCGCGGCGGCGTGCAGTTCGAGGAGATCATCCGCGCCCTCAACGCCGCCAAGTACACCGGGCCCCTCTCCGTGGAATGGGAAGATTCCGGCATGGACCGCGAACACGGCGCCCGTGAAGCCTGCCAATACGTCAAGAACATCGACTTCGCCCCGTCCGGCCGCGCCTTCGACGCGGCGTTTGCGGAATAAAAGCCCGGCGACGGCATCGCCGAGATTGGTCCCGCCGTCGCCGACGGCGGGCTTGCAGGAAATGCATTGCCCATGGGAACCGAGCCAAACTATGCCGCGGTCTGCATCGCGCTCGCCGGTGTCGTCGCGGCGTGGTATCTGTTGATGCCGTGGCTCATCTATTTCACGCAAAAGATGAACGGCGACCCGCGGATCGTGCTGTTCGATCTGGAAAAATCGCGGCCGCCGCAGCGGACGGCGCATTATCTCGACGAAGCCGGCGAAGTGCTGATGGGCCTCGGGTACGAGCCGCAGCCGTGCGTCGGCCTCCCCGACCCCATGCCGCACGTCAAAGCCATTCTGCAACTCTGGATTCATCCGGAAGACCGCGACGCGGCCCTGGTCAGCGCGATTTACGGCACCAACCCGCAGGCCGGCGCCAGCTTGCAGATTCACTACGTCGAGTTCCTCACGAAGTTCGTCTCGTCGGACATCGCCCTGATTCAGACCAACAACACGGCGACGATCGGCGCGTTTCCGGAGTTGCCGAACGAGCTGACGTTCAAATTTCCGCAGGTGCAGGACGTGGGCCGGTTGCAGCGGCTGCATCGCCGGCTGGTGGAACTCCACGCGCCGCGCGCCCGCAAAACCTTGCCGCTGGTCGACGAATTCCACAGCGACTTGCCGAAATACATCCGGCATGTCCTCGCCGAGAGCTACCGCAAACAGGAAGCGACCGGTTATCTCCAACCGGTCGCGGACTCCGATGCCTGGCGACCCACCGTCCGCGGCGCGTACCTGATGACGTGGAGCCAGATGTGGCCCATGACGGCGTTCCTGAAACTGCAAACCCGCGCCAGCGCACGCCGACTGCTCGCCGAACTTGAACCGGCCGGGGAATGAAGAAATCCGGTTCGTCTGCTAACCGGGTTTCGCTTTCCAAGCGGGAGCGAACATCGAAGAAAAAGCGAATCCCGGTTAGCAGACGAACCGGGATTCTCGCCGATCAGAACTCGCCCGCCACCTCGCCACCGGTTCGCGTGAAGAGCGCCTTGTAGACGTTCTCGTCGAGATTCTCCGAGACGAACCGCACGGCTCCGTCGCCCATCACAAAAAACGCGCCCCCTTCGTGCTGGCTGGAAAAATCATCCAAGTGCAGCGGCTGGTGATTCGGCAGGTGATCGGCCACGCCGAGGATGCGGGACATCGCCTCGACTCCTTCCGGCACGACGCCGACCCACGTCGAATATTCCGCGAGCGACGTCCGCTCGCCGCAGACGAACGTGTTACTCGTGCCGTCGGTGAAGTCCCGCAGCGCGACCTTGCCGTTGTGGAACAGCGAACCATTGCCGCGGCATTGGCCGTTGACGAGCGCCGACCCGTCTTCGCATTCTTCCAGTTCCGTGGTGCCGAACGCGCCGACGTAGTTGGTCGTCGACAGCGTGGTGATCACCGTGCCGGGGCTTCCTTCTTCTTCGATCTGCCACGTCGGTTGACCGACGTCGGATGGGCAGCGGAACACCGACAGAGGCTGCACCCGTTCCTCGTTGTGCACCGGATCGAGCAGGCTGACGCTGAAATTGAACTGATTGTAGAGCGGCGCCTGATCGACATACGGCAACAGGAACACGCTCCAGCCAAAACCGTTCACTCCTTCAATGTCGTGCACGCCCGCCGTCGCACCGATCCAGCCCGGTGGAAATGCGAAATGGACGTCATGGTAATTGTGCAGCGCGAGGCCGATCTGCTTCAGATTGTTCTT
>CAZDGB010000068.1:2948-25422 GCA_964504645.1 uncultured Planctomycetaceae bacterium
GTTGCGGCACTGCGTCCGGCGGGCGGCTTCCCGCGCCTGCTGCACGGCGGGCAAGAGCAGCGCGACCAGAATGCCGATGATCGCGATGACAACGAGCAATTCAATGAGCGTAAATCCACGACGCGACTTGATACGTGACATAGCAAACTCCCTTAAATCAGGAGACAAAAGAAACTGGTATGAAGAAAAGCAGGTGATGAAACAGCGCGCGCTGGAGTCCCGCCTTCAGGCGGCTTGACCGTATGGTTGACTCAATCCGAGCCGGCTAAAGCCGGAACTCCAACGGTTTCTCAGCGGAATACCGGCCGCGCAACAACGAGCGCAGCCGGACGCTGAATGAGAGAGGTGCTTAGGCCGTCGGCGGGCCGCGCGAGACCGGGTCGATCGTCGAACCCAGCAGCGGCTGGACCGACGAAACCGGCGGAGAGAATTCCAGGCGTTCCGGCGTCACAACCGGTGTCGGCACACTGGGGCACGAGACCGGCTGCGCCAGCACCTGGCAGATCGAGCAATCGTCTTCATGATCGGGCGCGAGAGGCGCGGAATTCTCATTCGCCGCGGCAGCATCCTGCGTTGGAGCGCAGTGCTTGTGATGCCGGCAATGGCAATGCTTGCCGCTGACCAGAGTGTCGTCCGCGGCCGCGTTCTCCGCGGAACCTCGATGCGCGACGAGATGATGCCACGGCGCCACGACCATGCTCACCCACAAGTGGGTGGCCAGCGCCGCCAAGGCCACAAATCGCGTCACACGCCCGAACACGGATCGCTCTACGGAGAAAGGAGAAAACGGGGTTCAACGGTTCGATCCTACGACCGGCGAATTCGAACCGCAAGGAGAAAACCTTTCGGACCGAAAGAATTCGGAATTCCGCCGGGCTTTCACAGTCGGCTGCCCGCCTATTGTACCACTGGCTCCGCCAGTGCTCTTCCTCGATCTCTCACAGACTGTGCTGTCGTGTTAGTTGCCACGAGCCGAGTTCCAGCCTGCTCGTACAGAAACTCCACATCGTTGGGAGAATGGGAAGAACACTGGCAAAGCCAGTGGCACACCCACGTGACCATATTGATCCTTCAAATCATGTCGGGATCTTCGGTCAGCATGTCAACAAATTCGGCGAAGGAGTCGGCCACGCGCGCGATTCGCATCCCTTCGTCGTGAATGCAAAACTCCACGCGAGGAGTCGTTTGATCGAACGACAAGAGAATCTGGTCGCCGCCGCCATCGTCTCCGATCGAGACGATGTCTCTGCCAAGCGCGGCTCGCCATGCTTTTGTGGCTGCCCAAACTCCTTCAAGATCTTCCTGGCCATCGTTGAGAAAGTAGAAGCGACTGATTCCGCAGAGAACGTCTTCTGAAAGTCCAACTGGCCTGAAGGAGTTTAACTCCGGATGCCCACCATTGGAGTACCGCAGAAAGTCAAGATACTCCTTTGGGAGTACAACTCCGAACATGGTTTGGAAAGCTGCAATATGCGTGGTGGTTGGCGGATGCCGAGTAACAGGCTCTCCACCTTCATTCATGTTGAGTTCATCCAGATTTCTCACCCCACCCTCCCATCAGTTGCGAACTTAGCACCTACCTTCTGACCGGCTCAAACTGGAACCCAATACGCCTATTTTCTACAGCCTTCCGTCAATCACCGCAAATTGCCCCAAAGCCGGTCTTCCACCAAAACGCGGTCTGCGGGTACTATTCCGCGCCCTCTGCCGGGCTTTTGGAATTCCTTTCCTTCGCCAAGTCGATCGGCATGCCGCACTTTTTTGATCGTCGCGACCGTTGGGGCAATAGCCCGGCGATCGGCATTGTCGCCTTGATGGCGTTCCTCGTGCCGTTCGGCTGGTGGTCGCTCAAACAACTCCGGCTCGAAAACGACGTCGAACACTGGCTCCCCGCCAACAATCCGGAGCTGCGCGTCCTCGAAGAGACGCGGCAACTTTTTCCAGCCGCCGAACGCATTTTCGTCAGTTGGGACGGCAGCTCGCTCGCCGATCCGCGCGTGCGCGAGCTGGCGCAGCGGTTTGAAGGCGTGACCGATGTTCATGGCGTGCGCCGCAACGGTTTGAAGGAAGTTGCGGCCGTCATCGAACCGAACGACGTGCTGCTCGCGATGCAGCGCGGCGGCGTGGAGCCGGATGAAGCAGTTCGCCGGCTGAGCGGAGTGCTGCTCGGCGCGGGGCCGCTCAAAGTCCGACTGACCGAAGCCGGCCGCGAACGGCTGCGCAAATCGAAGGCCGATTTGACGAAGGCCTTGCAGAAACAGTTCCAGCTTCCGTCGCTCGCGGCGCTGGATGCGGACAAAGACGTCGCGCTGAATGCGGCGATCCCCCGCCCCGCCGAGGAAGGCGAAACTCCCGAAACCGCTCCGCCTGCCGTGCTGTCGCCGGCGGGACAACTCATTGCGAACGGCTCGCCGGATCACGATCTGCAACTAACATGGGACGGCCTCGCACCGGGTGCGGAATTGACGCAGGACGTCGCGGACTTTCTCCGCGACTTCGGCGGCCGCGACGGACAAGTCAACGCGGACGGGCCGCTGGTCGCCGATAGCTTCTTCGTTCTCGGTTCGCCTGTGGCGCTCGCCGTTGCGTTTTCCGAGGTCGGCTTGGCCGACAAAGCCCTCGCGCTGCAGCGTCTCCGCGAACAGGCGGAAGCCGCCGGCATTCCGAAGGAAGAACTCCGGCTGGGAGGCGCCGTCGTCGCGGGCCAGGCCCTCAACCAAAAAGTGCAAGAGGCCGCGTGGAATCCCGCGGCGCCTCTCACGTCGCCGCATCAACGGTCGGTCATTCTCCTCTCCGCCCTCGTCGGAGCGGTACTATCGTTCCTGCTGGTCCGCAGCGTGCGGCTGGCGGTGCTGATTCTCGCCGTGTCGGTCTACGCGACTTACTTGTCGCTGGCCCTCATCCCGGTGACGGGGAACAGCATGAACATGGTCCTCGCCGTGATGCCATCGCTGCTGCTGGTCATCACGCTGTCGGGGGCAATTCACGTCGCCAACTACTGGAAACACGCCGCGCAAGAGCGGCCCGCCACGGCCATTTCGGAGACGTTCCGCACAGCGTTCTTCCCGTGCGCGATGGCCAGTATCACGACGGCGATCGGCCTGTTGTCGCTCTGTACCAGCAGCCTGACGCCAGTGCGCGAATTCGGCTTCTACGCCGCGCTCGGGACGCTGATCTCGCTCGCCGCAATTCTCTTCGGCCTGATATCGCTGTTGCAGTTGTGGCCGGCCGCGGCGCCGACACGGGAAGAACTCGATCATCGCGGCTGGCGAGGACTCGGACAGATGCTCGTCCGACGCCCGGCGCTGCAGGCCGCCGTGTTCCTTACGATCTGCGTCATCGGCTCGGCGGGTCTGAAGAACTTCCGCACCGAAACGAAAGTCATCCGCTACTTCCCGAACTCGTCGGGCATCGTGCAGGACTACCGCTTCCTCGAAGACCAGTTGGCGGGCATCGTGCCGGTGGAGGTCCTCGTGCGGTTCGACGCGACGGCTCAGGAGCAGGTGAATTTCGCCCAGCGGATGGAAGTCGTGCGCGCCGTGGAAGAGCAGCTGCGCGGCCACGCGGAAATCACCGGCTGCCTGTCGCTCGCCGATTTCCAACCCGTCACGGAAGTCCCCGATCAAGACGCCGGCATGATGGCGTGGAGCAAGTTCAACAAGCGCGCCAGCACGATGGAAGAGCGGATTCGCGAAGGCGAAATCGCGGGGACCGCGGCGTTCTATCGCCAGATTCCCGGCGAGCCGGCTCGGCCGGCCACTGCCCAGCGGCTGACGTTGCCGGGCGAAGAAGTCTGGCGCATCACCGCTCAAGTGCGGGTGATGTCGGATGCCGATTACGGAACGATCTTGAAGAACATCGACACCTTGTCGCGCGACGTCCTGAAGTTTCAACCCGGGACGCAACATGTCGTCACGGGAGCCGCGCCCTTATTCCTGCAAACGCAGCAGGCCGTGCTCAAGAGTCTGATTCAGAGTTTCGGACTGGCCTTCGCGCTGGTGTTGGGCATCTTTGTCATCTACCTGCGGAATCTCGGCGCCGCGCTGGTTGCAATGATTCCGAACGTCCTGCCGATCACGGTGGTCTTCGGCTTGCTCGGCTGGTGCGGGCAGCGCGTGGACATCGGCGTGATGATCACCGCGTCGATTGCGCTCGGCATCGCCGTCGACGGCACTCTGCACTATCTGACGTGGTTCCGCAAAGGCATGGCGAGCGGGCTCGACCGCAACGCGGCCATCGTACAAGCGCTCGAACATTGCGGCCCCGCGATGGCGCAGACCAGCGCCGCCGTGGCGATCGGTCTCTTGATGTTGCTTCCCGCGGACCTGCTCTTGATCAGCCGCTTCGGCGGGCTGATGGCGGCGATGGTGGGCGTCGCGCTCTTGGCCGACGTCATTCTCTTGCCGCAATTGTTGGCCTGCCCGCTCGGCAATCTTTTCGTGCCGCCGCCCTCCGGCAAGCGCACGTTGAGCGGAGTTCACCCCGAAGTCGCCGAACCCCGCGCCCCGCACGTCCACACCGTGGAGCACGCCGGCAACCTGCGCATCCAGCCGTAGTAGCTGTGATTTTCTCGGAAGGCCGCAACGCAAGCGAGGGACGATGAACGCGCGGCTTTCGCTTCAGGCTCCTCTCCAGACGTTCGCATTCTTGCAGCGAACGATTCTCAAACAGCGTGATGCGCAACAGGAGATGGGATAGGGACGCCCATTGGTCGCGCGCCGGCGCAGCGCACGCTATCTTGCCGCATCTAGTTTGCGAACCTTTGCTCCACAGTTTACGCCGTTGCATCGATTCGCGAATTTCATCGCAACTTCCCGGCGCAACCAAACACGCATCACCAGCCGCCGATGCGTTGCCCGGTCGCGCACGCCAAGCGACTGGTAAGCGACAGATAAGCGACGCGAAGGCGACATTAAGCGATAGATAAGCGACAACAAAGCGACGCGCGGCGATGTTCGGCGAATGGCTGTTTTCAAACAGTTTGCCGCGCAACAACGACCGATGGGTTGAGGGGACATTTCAGTCCCTCGCGGCTCTTTGACAATCCGGGTGGAACTGAAATCGGCTGGACTCGCTCAGACGAGTTCCCGGATCGGGTCGCGGTCGTCGAGCAGATGGACCGGCCGCCCCTGGAAGTCCGGGAACGCGTGCCCCGGATCGATACCCAGAACGTGATAGATCGTGGCCAGCACGTTCTGCGGCGTGTACGGTTTTCCCTTGTGCCGCTCGCCGCGCGAGTCGGTCTCGCCGATGACTTGTCCCATCCGCAGGCCGCCGCCGGCGACGACTGCGAAGCCCGCGTCCCACCAATGGCCGCGGCCATCCGCATAGCGGCTCCCCAGCGCTCGCGCTTCATCGCCGATCCGCGGCGAGCGCCCGAATTCGCCCCAGATCACGACGGCGACGTGTTGATCGAGACCACGCTCGTAGAGATCCGTCAACAACGTATGGATCGCTCGATCGTAGCCGGGCAGCAGCTTCCGCATCCACGGAAAGTTTTCCGCATGTGTGTCCCAGGTACCGAACACCGGCAGCCCCGGACCGCGCGACACGCCCCCTTGAGCGACCGTGATCACCGACACGCCGGCTTCCACCAATCGCCGCGCGAGCAGCAGATCGGTGCAGCCTTGATACCGTTCCCGCACTCGCGGATCTTCACGTTCGAGATCGAGTGCCCGATAGACCGCCTCGGACGTCACCATCCCGAACGCGCGGCGTTCGAATTCGTCCAACGCACTCATGGCCTCGGACAATTGAGCCTCGCGGCGAACCTGATCGAATTGAGCCAGCAGCGACTTTCGCTCGGCGAATCGATTGAGCGTGACATCGTTCGGCAATCGCAGATTCGCCAGCCCCTGCCCCGTCGGACGGAACGGTCCGTGATGCGCTCCGAGATACCGCGGCACCTCGGGATCGTCGGTGTCGGGCACCACGCGGAGATCGTTAAGGTTCACGTAGGCCGGCATCGAGTTCGCGGGATCATTCCGCAAGCGGCTGACGACTGACCCGAACACCGGCCACTTCTCACCGGCGCGAATCTCGCCCGTCCGTGCCGACGGATAGCCGCTCAGCAATTCGTACGGGTCGTGCTTCCCCTGGAATTTGATTCCCTGAATCACCGAGAATTTGTCGGCGATCTGAGCCTGCAGCGGCATGTGCTCGCAGAGATCGAAGCTAGGCAGCGCGGTCCGGATCGGCGCGAACTCGCCACGGAATTCCGCCGGTGCTTCCGGCTTCATGTCATACATATCGACATGGCTCGGTCCGCCCGGCAGGCAGACCATGATCACCGACTTCGGCTTTGCGGTCTGTGTCGGCTCGGCTTGAGCCTGCAATCGCAGCACGTCGGCGAGCGTCAACCCACCCAGTCCGGCGGCACCGCACTGCAAAAACCGGCGGCGATTCGGTTGAAGTCTAGGCATGAGGTCAATCTCAGGAAAAGACGAACGGCGCTCTAGAGTCGTGCAATCGTCAAGGGAAGTCAACCACACTCTGCAACGTTCCTTTGATCACGGACTCGGCGATAAATGCCGGAAACCGGTTGCACAATTCGATTGTGTCTTCCGATAAACCTAAGGAATGGGGTAATATGCCCGGGGTTTTATACTTGTCAGCACTGCGGAACAAAGGTTCAATCTAGAGGCGAAAACCGACTTGCCTAGCGCTCCGTCACTCGCCGTCTCAGCATCCAAGGGCCACGCTTTGGGCGAGCAGCCTCCCCTCGAAGTTCGCGAACTGTTTGAGCAGTATCGCCGCGGCTCGGATGAGGCGGGGCGCCAGCTGTGGACTTTGTATGGCGCATTGGTCCGTCAGGCTGTCCGCCGCCGGTTGCCGCAACGCCTCCGGCAGGTGTTCGATTCCGAGGACTTCACCCAACAGGTCTGGGCCTCATTCTTCGAGTCGTTGGGGGACACGCCCGATTTCGAGAAGCCGTCCCAACTGGTGGCTTATCTGCAGGCGATGGCTCACAACAAAATTGCTGAAGAATGCCGTCGGCGCTTGGGCGGAGTCCGCCGCAACGAAAAGCACACTCGCTCGCTAACGAGTTCGGTCACGGCGTGGGTTTCGCGCGACGGCAAGAACACGCCGACGCCCAGTGAAGTTGCAATCGAACGGGAACTCTTGCAGCAAATGTTGACCGAGTTGCCCGAAGAACATCGCCGGATTGTGGAACTCCGGTCGAGTGGCTTGACGTATAAGGAGATCGGACAGCAGATCGGTATGCACGAGAATTCCGTCCGTCGCATCGTTTCCGCACTTTATCGCCGGGTGGTCAAGTAAATGCCCGTGCTCGACCGGAACGCTGCCGACCTGTTGATCGATCAGCGGCGATCCGCGCACCACTTCGTTTCGAGCTTTCTTCACGGACTGGATCCGGAAGCCCAGTTCAGCGCGCGATCGGTACTGGCCGCACATCCGGAAGTCGCGGGCGCCAAGTCGGCCGTGCTCGATCTCGCACTCGAAGACTTCTGTCGACGCGAAGCCGCGGGGGAAACACCCGACGCAGTCGCCTTCGCGAATCAGTTTCCAACACATGTCTCGTCGATTTTACGTCTGCTGCAGCTGCGTGATTACTTTGAGGCGAACAACGAACTGTTCGCCCTCAAAGCGCCGGCCTGGCCGGAACTCGGCGACCATTTGCTGGGTTTCGTTCTGCTCGACGAGCTTGGTCGCGGCGCCTGTGCCCGGGTTTATCTCGCAATCCAGATCGACATCGGCGAACGGCTGGTGGTGCTGAAGCTCAGCCCGAATCACGCCGCCGAGACCGAGGCGCTGGGCCGGTTGATTCACCCGAATATCGTGCCGATTCATTCGGTCGCCAGAGACGAGGAGCGCGGACTCTCGGTTCTCTGCATGCCGTACCTCGGCCTCGCCACGCTGTTCGACGTGGTGTCATCGAATCAGACCGACAACCGGGTTCCCGAGCGAACGACCAAGCTGCGAGAACTCCTGGCGGAAAGCGAATCGCGTTACCCGGCCCCGACGCGAAACGCAGTCCGTTTTCCCGAGCGCTACGTCGATTTCGTAGCCGAGATCGCGGAGCAGATGGCGGCAGCCCTCGAATACACGCACGCGCAGGGGTTCTGCCATTTCGACATCAAACCGACGAATGTCCTTTTGGGCAGCGACGGCGTGGTGCGGCTCATTGATTTCAATCTCGCCGCTGCGTCGTCCCGGCAGCAAAGCGCCGGCGGCACTGTGCCCTATATGTCGCCAGAACAGTTGCGGCGGCATTTGAAGCCCGGTTCTCTGGCGGAAGAAGGGCCACCATCCGATATCTTTTCTTTGGGCGTGGTCCTGTATGAACTATTGACGGGCCGCTATCCGTTTCGGGAGTTTCCCGCCGGCGAGGACCGGCGCAGTGCGGCCGCCGATCTCTTAAAATGCCAGCCGCAGGCTCGCCTTTCGCTTCGCGAACTCAATCCAGCGGTCGACCACTCGCTGGAGTCGCTGGTGCAGCGGTGTCTTCGCATCGATCCTGCCGCGCGTCCCACGGCCCGGGAACTTCGCGCGCAACTCGCAAAGCTCCGGTCGTGGCGGCAGCGGACGCTTCGCTGGCTGCGACATCGCCGGCGGCAAATCCAATGGGCCGCGATGGTGATCGCAGCCATCGTTGCCGGTTCAGCGACCTGGATGGCGACTCGGACGCCGCAGAGCGCCGCACTGGTACAACGTGCCGACCATGACATGCAGCGAGGAGATTTCGCCTCCGCCGAGACAAAACTTACGCAGTCGATCGAACTCGATCCATCGCCTGCCCTCTCTTGGTTTGCGCGCGGCCAATGTCGCTTGGCGCTGCGCAACTTCGAGGACGCCGCCCACGATTTTCGCGGGGCCTACCATCGGAATACAGAACCGCGAGCGGCGGCGTACGCCGGATATTGCCTCTGCCAGTCTCGCCCCAATTGGCAGGAAGCGATCCAATTGCTCCAAGAAGCGCGCGATTGGGGAGCTGACGGACCGGGCCTGCTGACCGATTTGGCCTACTGCCATCTGATGCTGCGCCAGCTCTCGAAGGCCGAAGAACGCCTCGCAGAATGCATGCCTTCACAAGAGGCTCCGCCGCAAACTTATCATGTCGCGGCCAAAATCAATCGAGAACTGGCCCTGGAAGCCCTCAACAGCGGAGACCAGACGGAGTCCATACGACGACTGGAACTATCTCGGGCCTGTCTCGAACAGGCGATTGAGACAGGCTATGAGACAGCGGAACTTCATCTGGACTGCGCCTGGACGGAAGGCCTGCTATCGTGGGAAACGAATGAGCCGGCAGCAAGGGCCATCGGAAAAATCAATCACGCCGTTAACAACGCCATTCGTTTGAACTGCGACCCCGCAAAAGTCGACGACTTGCGACTGTTCTTTCCTCAATGGGCGAATCAGATTCAACAGGCGCCCGCGATTGCTGAGGTCAATTCTGAGATCCCCGTGGTCGATCCCTTCTGGCCGAATCCGCTCATCTCGCCGCGCCAGTGATGCGGCCCTGCGCGGCCTCAGTTACGGGCGTCTGTACATGATGCGATTCGGCCACAGCGCAGCGCGATCCTGCAGACTGCCCTAAGTCGCAACATCCTTCGCGTACCGAACTTCGGAATTCCGCGAAAAATCCGCGCGCGCTTCGGCGCGTTTTTCCCGACTACCCCCAGAAGCCGTCCAAAACCGGTCGCGCACCCATTTACCATCGCGCGGGCCTGAACCGGTATTGGGCACAAACGCTTGTTGATGGGGGGTGCGATGTCCATTCTGCTGAGTCTTCATCGGTTGTTCGACGAGTTCCAAGAGCGTGGCAATCATCGCCGGTCGCCCCGGAGTCGAAGCGACGCGGCAAGGTATGCGGCGATTCCCGCGGCGATCCAGGTGCTGGAATCGCGCGAGTTGCTCACGAACCAGCCTCCGACGATCATGCCAGGCAATCCCTCCTTTCAGGTCACGCACGATCAATCCATCACCATGCCGTTGCCGATGGGCATGGACCCCAATGGTGATCCGTTGACGGCTCAATTGGTCGGCGGCGTCTCGAACGGAACGCTGACGCTGAACGGCAACAACACGTTCACCTACACCCCGAGCTACCATTACGTCGGCACGGATTCCTTTCAGCTCCGCTATGTCGATCCGTACGGGGCCGCCAGCAACGTTGCCACCGTCTCCCTGAATGTGGTCAACGCCCCTCCGACCACGATGCCGGGCAACCCGACCTATCAGGTCACGCACGATCAATCCATCACCATGCCTCTGCCAATGGGCATGGATCCCAACGGCGATCCGCTGACGTTGCAACTGGTCAGCAATGTCTCGCAGGGGACGCTGACGCTCAACAGCAACAACACGTTCACCTACACCCCGGCCTACCACTACGTCGGCACTGACTCGTTTCAAGTGCGATATGTCGATCCGTTGGGCGCCGCCAGCGCCCCGGTGACAGTGACGATGAATGTGGTCAATGCGCCGCCCACGACGATGCCGGGACAACCCGTCTATCAGCTGGCTCACGATCGGTCGATCACCATGCCTCTGCCGATGGGCATGGACCCCAACGGCGATCCGTTGACCCTTCAGCTCGTGAGCAACGTCTCTCAGGGGACGCTCACTTTGAACGGAACGTCGACGTTCACGTACACGCCGGGCTTCCATTACGTCGGCACAGACTCGTTCCAGGTGCGGTTCGTCGATCCGCTCGGGGCCGTCAGCCCGATTGTGACGGTTTCGCTCAACGTCACCAACGCCACTCCGGTCTTCATGACGTCTCCGGGGACCGTTTCCGTTGCCGAGAATACGCCCATCGGTACCGTCGTTGTGAACTCAATGGCCATGGACGCCGACGACACATCGCTGATGTACGCCATCACTTCGGGCAACGACGCGGGATATTTCTTCATCGACGGCGCCGGAGCGATCAAGGTCGCATCGAACCTCGACTACGATGTCATGCCACAGCGCCAGTTCACGCTGACGGTACAAGCCGTCGACTCGCTGGGCGCGACGGCGACCCGCACCATCACCGTCAATGTCACGAATGTCGACGAACCGCCGGTTCTTCAGAATTTTAACGTGACCACCACGGACGGATACACGTTCCTATTCACAGGCCGCGTAGTCGACGATTTCCAGTTAGGTTGCCACGTGAAGTTCGGTGGACTGTTAGCGGGTTTGCAGGTTGCTTGCGATACCGGGGGGAATTTCGCCTACTCTGCGACCCTAGACAACCTTCACGGCCCTGTCATCGCCACTGGGTATGACTTGTCCAATCAGCCTTCGAACAATGCAGTCGTATTCATTTGAATCTACAGCGCATGTCGCGCACATCACCAATCAGGTTTCGGCGCACGATTCCGCGGGGACGAGCCTCGGAACCGACGATCACGATTCGGTCTTGCGTCTGTTGTGGCATGTGCTGCGCACGGAACGCCGGACGGGAAGCGTGCCCGTCTGGTTTACGGCCGCATTGAGGAAGGCGTTTCCCATGGACTGCGGCTTGAAATCGAATCGCGACCCGAGCTGGAATTGCCCGGAATTTCTGGATTATCTGACCCGCTTATCGTACTGGGCGCGCGCGTCGCAAGGACAGCCTCTGAGCGCTCCTTCCGCGATGGTTGGCGCAGACCTCGTCCTCGATGGCGAGCGATTTGTCGCGAACGACCAACTCGCCATGATCCATAGCCGCACGGAGGACGGCCTGATCCTGGCATTTCAGGAGGGCAAACGGCTGGAGCCGACATCGTGGCACGCGATCTGGGAAGCGCACACCCGCTGGTTTCGGAGCGGCGAAACCCCGTTCGACGGCGATCCCAACGTCAAAGTCAATTCGGCCTTCCTGCAAGGGATGAACGCACTTTGGCCTCACATTCAAATCGCCGCGAACGACGCCGCGGAGAAGATCGTGCTCACGGGGCATGGCGGCGGTGGAGCGATTGCTACGCTGGCAGCGCTACGGCTGCGATCTTTCCGATCGACCGCTGCACTGCAAGTGGTCACCTTCGGATCGCCGCCCGCAGGGGACGAACAGTTTGCAGCGCATTACGATCTCGCGATTAACGATCACTGGCGCGTCGAAGCGGAACACGACATTCTCCCGCATTTTCCGCTCAGTTCGCTGATGGCTAAAGTGGTTATCGCCGACGCGTCCTTCGAGGACTCCGCTTCCAAAGCGCGTTACAAACACGTCGGTCAAGTTCTCTACCTGACGCGCGACGTACAAGGTCCGCACGTCGAAACCGTCGTCACGCAGCGCGACCGACGGTTGCGTCTATTCTCCATTCTCGCCTCGACGAATCGGGAGAAGGCGCTCGAGGACCATTCGCTCGAACAGAGCTACATCCCTCGCCTGCACGAATTACATGCGCTGTGCGAACGCGCGGGACATGTTCCCTAGCGGCGCGCTATTCCGCTTTCCGCCGACGTGGGACCCTGCCTTGTCGAACCAACGAAGCGGGAAGCAGCCATGCGCTGGTGGTTTGCCGGTATCGTACTGGGATTCGTCCTGTCCTCCGCCGCGAGCAGCGCAGAGCGGCCAAACATCGTGCTCATCCTGCTGGATGATGTCGGCTTCAGCGACTTCGGCTGCTACGGCGGGGAAATCGCCACGCCGAACTTCGATCGGCTCGCCAGAGACGGGCTGCGATTCACGCAGTTCTACAACGCCGCAGTCTGCGTGACCACGCGCGCCGCGTTGCTGACGGGGCTTTATCCACGCTACGAGGGGGAGCAAGCTTCCGTTGAACTCACGGCGCGAATGGCCACACTGGCGGAAGTTCTGCAAGATGCCGGTTACCGCACGTCATTATCGGGGAAATGGCATTTGGGGCATCAGCCGCCGCATCATCCCCTGGATCGGGGTTTCGAGTCTTACTACGGCCCGCTCGACGGCTGTTCCAATCATCACGACCCAAGCATTCGCGATCCCCAATTCGAAGGAGGCCGGCTGCGCTATTGGGCCGACGGCCGGGAAAGACTCACGAAGTTTCCCGAGAGCTTCTACTCAACAGACGCGATCACCGATCATGCCATCGAGCAGTTGCGGCGTTTCCAAGCCTCCGGGCGACCTTTCTTCGTGCATGTCTGTTACACGGCGGCCCACTCGCCCCTGCACGCGAAGCCGGACGACATCGCGAAATACCGCGGCCGCTATCGCGCGGGCTGGGACAAACTTCGACGAGAACGATTCGCACGGCAACAACAATTGGGGATCTTCGGCCCCGAGTTCCAACTCGCCGTCGGCGAACCCGAGTTTCCGCCGTGGCTCGATGAACCGCTGCAAGAGTGGAACGCGGAACTGATGGCCGTGTACGCGGCGATGGTGGACTGCGTGGATCAAAACATCGGCCGCCTGCTGCAAACCTTGGATGACCTCGGCTCTGCCGAGAACACCGTGGTGCTGGTCCTCAACGACAACGGTGGATGCGCGTCGCAGGCGGGAGGCGACGACTCGACCAACATCGCCGGCCCGAAGGAGCACTACGTCTCCTGTGGAGCGGGGTGGGCACATGTCCAGAATACTCCGTTGCGGCGATACAAGGCGTGGTGTCATGAAGGAGGGATCGCCACTCCGCTTATCGTTCGCTGGCCTAGAGTGACCCGCGGGCCGGATGACGCATCAAGCCGGGCACGTCATCGATCTGTTGCCGACGCTCTCCGAAATCACCGGCGCCAAGATTCCAGAGAACCGCAACTCGCACGACCTGATGCCGGTGGAGGGGCAGTCACTCGTCCCCGCGTTGCGGAATCCGGAAGTCAGCGAGCCGCGCCGCTTGTTCTGGGCGTGGGAAGATAACCGGGCCGTGCGCGACGGCCAGTGGAAACTCGCCTGGGATCAGAACGGCGGCCGATGGGAGTTGTACGACATCGTGGCCGATCGCGGAGAATCGCACGATTTGGTCGCGGAACACCCGACGAAAGCTCAGACTCTCGCCGCAGAATGGCACGCTTGGGCCAAGCAGACCGGCGCGGACCGGCGGCTCGGCAGAAAGGTGGTCCTAAAACCGTGATCAGGCTTTCGCCTTCTTGCCGGCCGGCTTCGCGGCGGGAGCGGGCTTGGCGGCTTCTTCGGGCTCCGCTTCGGCTGCGGTCTTGCGATTGGCGACTTCGACGTTAATCGCTTCGACGTTCGCCAGGCTCGTCAGCCGGCGCTGAATTTGATTGTGCTTCGCATTGAGCGTGCGCCACTTGGCATTCTTACGGTACGTGGCCTTGTCGACGCCGTCCTTCGCCAGCTGCGAGACCCACGCCGACAACTCCGCTTTCGCCAACTCGACCTGTCGCTCCAACACCTTCCGGGACAACGGCATGGAATCACTTACCCTGTAACACGGACCTTACGTGACCGAATCGAAGGAGTAATTGTCGCAGAAATGGGCTGGCTGGGCAAGTGCTCGACAGTTACGCGAACCATTGCGGCAGGGCTAGCAGGGCACGGAATAGAGGCAGGTCGATATCTGTTTCCACGGCCGTGCGCGGCAAAGCATAGCGGTCGAATCGATTCGGTCTCACATAGCCGCCTTGGTAGGTGAAACCCCAGCGGTATCCGTGCCGCTGAAGTGCGTCTGTCGTGACGGCGTTGAAGCTGCCGCCGCCGCCGACCGGATAGCTGAACGTGTCGATCGACTCGCCGAGTTCTGCCATCAGACGCCGCCGGCATTCGCGGACTTCGAACTCCTGCTGTTCCGCAGTCTGATTGGCCAGCACGGGATGTGTGACCGAATGTCCGCCGATCGTCATGTTGGCGTTGCGCATCTCGCGGACCATGTCCCAGGTCATCCAGAGATCGCGACTGATCTCCGGCGGACAACGGCCGGTTTGGAGTCTCTCCGCCAGTTCCGCGAGAAAACCGGCCGTCTGTTGATGTTCGAGTCCCTTGTAGAATCGCAGCAATCGGCGGATCGCGTCCTCCGACGATCCCTGGCCAAAGACGAGCGAAGTCCCCTGCCCATTCCAGGCCAGTAACTCGGGAACCGACGTCTGGTGCACCATCCACGCGATCTCGTCCCACCACGGCACTTGTGGCTGATCGAGAAAACCCGTTGTGACGAAGAACGTCGCCGGCAATCCCAAGTCTTTCAAAACGGGGAATGCGTGCGTGTAGTTGTCTCGGTAGCCGTCGTCGAACGTGATCATCACGCTGCGGCCCCGCGAGCGCTGCAGCGACTCCCCGAGACGATCCACGCCGATGACGTCAAACTCTTGTTTCAAATGCGCCATCTGGGCGCGAAAATCGGCTTCGGTCGCGCTCCACAGGTTTTGATCGAGGTCGGAAGTTCCCGGGTCGCCGATGCGGTGGTAATTCAGAATGACCAACCCGTCCCAGGCCGGGAAACGGCGCAACCAGGCGCGGGCGCCGAGCGAATCAAGGGCTCGGGCGGCGAATCGCTGTTTCGAATTGGTGCTCGCGGCCGCCGTCACGTCATCAACCCTAGTTTCAGCAGGACAACAATCCTCTCTCGCCGCGCATCCGAAGTGGAGACGGTGATAGCGTGCCCAAAACACGCCCGATTTTTGATGTCGGTCACCGTGGTCTAAAAGAAAGACGGGTATGAGTTGCCCGGACGTATCTGACGAATTCGTTATGTTCAGTTTCGGCCGTTGCCACGCCTCCATTCACCGCCATCGGTCAAATGGGCCAGGAAGTGAACCGGTCGGGATGGAATACCGATTTGGCTGAGTCTGCGGGCGAGAACGATCCGTATCACTCCGCAGGCAGAATGTGCAATTTGCCGTTGCAGAAGCGACAAGCGACTTTCTGACCGATGTATTTGGGATCGAATCGCAAGTCTTTGGAACAAAGCGGACATTTCGAATAGACATCAGCCTGCTTGATGGCGGGCAGCGCCGGGTCGAGGCGAAAATCAACTCCGCAGAATTTGCAGGCGACGCGCTCGCCCAGGTACTTCCGCGCGATCTTCAGCTCCTTGTGGCAATGCTGACAGGCGGTAAATATCCCGAGAGGTTCAATTTCGTTCATGGCATGCAACTCCGGCAGTGGGACAAAGGCGGGAATCTCCACGCTGTTGACTTCGAGGTCGGTGTTAAGCAACGTGCGGCAATTACGACAGCGGACCATCGCTTCGGGCATGTCGTCACCACAGGTCGGACAGGGACCTCCTGGCCAGGCAGGCATCGTTCTTCCTTTGGAAAACTTTGTCGGCACTCCCCTGCATCATCTAACCGGAAATCGGCGAACGCAAGATCAGCATACGCTTTAGTTCTCTCCCGTCCCTCTTCCCTAAGCCTGCCAGCAAGCTCTTCTTGTCACGGGAATCCGACATGCCGTATGCTACGAGCGTATTTCTTCCACGTTCCGTCGAATCAAAGATTATTCATTCGACGGCGGGCCGGCGGATTTATGTCGACACTTCCCATTCCTCACCAACCGCGAGACATGCCCGAGGTGGCTTATCTCCTCGTGCAGTCCGGACCGCACGCCGGCGAGAAACACCGCATGGTCGCCGGACAAGTGGCAACCATCGGACGGTCGCCCACTAACCGCATCGTCCTGATCGATGAGATTTCCAGCCGCAATCATTGTGAAATCTTCCGCGTCGGCGACCGCTGGATTCTACGCGATCTGGACAGCCGCAACGGCACTCGCGTCGATGGCAGCTACGTCTCTCAAGATTGCGAGCTCGTCTCGGGACAGACGATTCAGATCGGCTCCACACTGTTGCGGTTTACGCTCGACCCCGAATCCAAATTACCCGCCGGTCAGCCGGCGGGTGATGCGGAAACGGCCACCGAAATCCCGTTGTTGCCGGTAAACCCTGAAATTCTTCATCGGACCAGGCAATCGCGATTTCAGACCGACGCCGTCCAGAACGGAGAAGCCGACCACGAACGGACGAGCCGTGAATTGGCTCGTTTGTATCGATTGGCGTTGGACATGGGGACGGCGGACACCGCCACTTTGTTGGCGGAACGAGTGCTGGAAACGCTCTTTTCCGTGACGTCTACAAATATTGGGGCGATCCTGCTATTGCCGCAGCCGGAAGAGGGCACGTCGAGTTCCGACCGACTGTCGATCGCCGCGTATAAATCGACCGACGAATCGCAATATCAGCGTGTCTCCGATTTTCTGTCGCAGACCGTACTCCGCGACCGGGAAGCCGTGCTGGCCAACGACGTTGCGACCGACAAGCATCTGGCAAATCGGGATAGCTTGGGCGAAATCAGCGCCCGCAGCGTGATTTGTGCTCCGATACGCGTCGACGAACGAATCTACGGCGTGATCCATTTGTATTCGACCAATGTAGACCATCGGCTCGATCCCGAGGACCTGGAGTTTACGCTCGCCGTCGCCGATCAGATGGCTCTGGCTCTCGAGCAGATTCGACAACGCGACCAATTGTCGGTCGGACTCGAGCGGGTCAAGAACGAAAATGTGACGCTCCGAGAGCAGCTCCGACAAGACCTGGAGCTGGTCGGCGAAAGCCCCTCGATCCGCAAGCTGCAGGAACGCATTCAACTGATCGCTCCGACGGGAGCGACCGCGCTTATCCGCGGTGAGAGCGGCGTGGGCAAAGAACTCGTGGCCCGCGCGATCCACAACCACAGCCCGCGCCAGTCGGGTCCATTCGTGACGATGAATTGCGCCGCTCTCAGCGAAAGCCTGTTGGAAAGCGAATTATTCGGCCACGAAAAAGGGGCGTTCACCGGAGCCGCCAACCGCAAGATCGGAAAGTTCGAGCAAGCCGACGGCGGCACGCTGTTTCTCGACGAAGTCGGCGAGATGAGCCCCGCCATTCAAGCCAAGTTCCTCCGCGTGCTCGAAGGCCACCCGTTCGAGCGCGTCGGCGGCGGTTCGGTCGTCCATGTCGATGTCCGCGTTGTGGCGGCGACCAATCGCGATCTTGAGCATTCGGTCAAGGACGGAACGTTCCGCAAGGATTTGTACTTCCGGCTGCAGGTGGTGGAAATCGACGTGGAGCCGTTGCGGGAGCGGAAGTCGGACATTCCGATCCTGGCCCGTCATTTTCTCGCCCGTTTCGCTAGTCGCATCGGCCGGCAGCCCCCGGAACTCTCACAGGGTGCAGTCTCTTCGCTGCTGGAATACGACTGGCCGGGGAATGTGCGGGAATTGCAGAACACGATGGAACGGGCCGTCATCTTGACGGTGTCGGAAACGCTGGAATCGCGCGACATCCAATTGTCGGCGCTCGGCCGCGATGACGGACTAGATATCGCCTCCTCTTCCGAGGCATTTCGACCCGTGGCGCTGGAAGTCATCGAGCAACAGCACATTCTGGCCACGCTGGATGCGACGAACTGGAACAAGTCCCAAGCGGCGCAGCTTCTGGGGATCGAACGCTCGACGCTGGATCGCAAGCTCAAGCGGTACGATGTCGGCCGACCCGATCGGCCGTGACCCAGCCGATCTCTGGCCCATTTCGCATCGGGCGGTGGGCCCGACGCTCGCCTGTGGTTGACATCAGTTTTCATTGATCTTCGTGGCGGAAATTGGGCGAAATAGTCCGAGTGTTCAGTTCGGAGAACAAGCTCCCGCAAGCTACAATTTCCGAAGTCCGAGAATTGTCTCTCCGTGTTGCGATTTCGCAACTTTTTGGTTGACAATCTGACGGGCTGGCTGAAGAATGCTCATGCCTCGATTCACTGCCCGCCTGGTTTCTCGCCCGAGCAGGACGCTCCCCGTGTCGCGACACGCTGGTCGCGACAATGCACTGACGCCTTGAAGGCCTGGTGAGCATTGCCTGACGCTGGATGGATCACGACGGAGTCGCAATTGGTGTTCTGCGAAAGAGTGCCTCCTTTCGCGGTGTGTCCTTGATGTGAGGGGATCAATCTATGTCCTTTGAGTTTGACGTCGAAGAGTTGGAAGACGAAGATTTCGCGCCCGCGGAGGAGTCGTCCGACTACGATGATGAGACGGTGGAGTTCGAAGAAATCGACTTCGAAGCCTTGGGAATCGATCCCAAAGAGCCGACCGTGGCCAAGCCGGGTTCCGAGGAAAAAGTCCTGATTTTGGCGGCACGTTACGCCGCCGGCGTGCCTCTCTGGCATGACAGCGACTGCTACGAGCATGGCCCCGGCGAAAATCTGCTGCGCATGGCGCAGAAGGGCTGATGACTGAGCGGCACGCGCTGCGTGCCATGAAAATAGATCGGGCCTTTGACCCTCGGCGAGCCTCGCGTCGCCGAGGGTTTTTTCATGCTCCGCGGACCTTCGCCGAGACCATCTCATGGGCGCCCTCGCCGAAAAGCTTCTCAATCTGGCAGACTATGAACGTGCCGCTGGCCAGATATTGCCAGCCCCAGTGTACGGCTACTACTCCAGCGGTGCGGATGATGAGATCACGTTGCGGCGAAACCGTTCCGATTTCGACCGGTTGGAACTGCGGCCGCGAATGCTTCAGGGACGAGCCCAGATTGACACGGGCGTGACGCTCTTCGGCACGCCGCACACTACTCCGGTGTTCATCGCTCCCACCGCCATGCAGAAAATGGCACACCCCGAGGGCGAATTAGCCATGGCGCGCGCCGCGGCCGCAGCCGGCGTGACGATGATTCTGAGCACGGCGTCGACGTATCCGATGGAAGAAATCCGCGCCCAATCGCCAGGGCCAATGTGGTTTCAGCTGTACGTCAACAAGGATCCCGGCATCACGCAGGCGCTGGTCGAGAAGGCGGAAGCCGAGAACTTCGCGGCCATCGTCGTCACAGTCGATCTGCCGGTGCTCGGCAATCGGGAAATCGACATCCGCAACGGCTTTCAGATGCCGTCGGAATTGCAGCTCGTGAATCTGCGAGCCGTTCACAAGCAGCGGCACTTGCCCGTCGCCAGCGAGACGGAGCTCATCGTCGCACAATTCAAGCCCGACCTGTCGTACCGGGACCTCGAATGGCTCTGCGGACTGACGAAATTGCCGGTGCTGGCGAAAGGGATTCTCCGCGGCGACGACGCCCGGCTATGTTTGGATCACGGCGCGCGCGGCGTCTTCGTCTCGAATCACGGCGGCCGGCAGTTGGATCACGGCCCGTCAACCATCTCCGTTCTGCCGGAGATTGTCGACGCCGTCGCCGGCCGCGCGACAGTAATGCTCGACAGCGGCGTGCGGCGAGGGACGGATATTATGAAGGCGCTGTCGCTTGGTGCGAACGCCGTCGCAGTGGGACGGCCGCCGTTGTGGGGACTTGCCGTGGCCGGTGAAGCCGGAGCGACACGCGTCCTGAAAATCCTACAAGAGGAGTTGATTCGCGCGATGCATCTCTGCGGCGCGGGCGCAATCAATGACGTCACTCGCAATCTGGTCGCGTATCGTCAGTGATCGCCGCAGTGACGGCTTACCTCCGCAAACGGGACAACACCGACATCATTCTCGCAAGTGGAGTGAGAGGCGCCTGAGGCAACAATGGCGCAGGTTTCACAATCGGGGGCAGCAACTTCGGCGGTTGCGCAACCGGCACGACAGGAGCGACTGTTTTCGACACGTCCGCCACCGCCTTGGCGACCGCGAGCGTCGTCACGACTTTTGCCGCTTCGTTCAACGCTTTGGCGACGTTGGCCTGATTGACGACGGGAGTCGACGTTGAGACTTTGGGAGAAACCACGGCGGTCAACAGGGCGTTGAGTTCCGGTGATTTCGGAATCGGAGCGACTTGTGCCACCGCGACGGCCGTTCCGCTCTTCTGACCGTTCGTCGTGACGATGGCCGTCATCACGCCGGGCGTGCTCGGCGGCGTCGACAGCGTAACGTTCATCGAGGTGCCCGTCGCGTTCACGGCCGTGACCGTACCCACCGCGCCGTTATTGAACGTGACGCGGTTGTTGTTGGCGACAGGATCGAAACCAAACCCGCTGATGATCAGCTCGGTGGCGTTGATGGCGATCGGAGTCAAACTGGAGGCGACGGCTGGCGTCACATTGGCGACGGTAACCGGCGCCAATGCGTCGAGTTGGCCTTCCACCACCACGGTGGCAGTCAGCGCGCCGGCGACCGCGGGCTTGGTCGTGAATTTCAC
Organism: uncultured Planctomycetaceae bacterium; assembly: GCA_964504645.1. GTDB lineage: Bacteria > Planctomycetota > Planctomycetia > Planctomycetales > Planctomycetaceae > CAZDGB01. The sequence continues at coordinate 23,912 of CAZDGB010000068.1, forward strand.
GGTGAGCGCCGTGCCTGTCGAGTTGACCGCCGTCACAATGCCGACCGCGCCGTTGTTGAACGTCACCTGATTGTGCGCGGCAACTTTATCAAATCCCACGCCGCGGATGGTGATCGAATCCGCAGTGGCGGGCAAGGGAGTAGTGCTCGGCGTGACCACCGGGGTGACGCTCGCGATCTGCACGGGGAACCCGCTGCTGATGCCGTTGGTGGTGACGACAGCCGTCAACGGTCCCGCGCTCTTGGGCGGCGTCGCCAACGTGACTGTGATCGAGGTCGACGTCGACTTGGTGACATTGCCGATCGCCCCGTTGTTGAACGTGACTTTGTTGTTGCTGGAAACGGGATCGAACCCGAAACCATAGATGGTGACCGTCTTCGCGTTCGCGGCGACCGGCGCAGTGCTTTCCGTGATCGTCGGCGTCACGGTGGCAACCGTGGCGGCAGGACCGCTCGATTGGCCGTTCGTGGTGACGACGGCCTTCAACACACCGGCGACCGTGGGCTTCGTCTTGAAGGTGATCTCCAGCGTGGTCGCCGTCGCATCGGATACATACGCATCCGTGAGCACGGCAACGCCCGCCGCATTGTAGAACTTCACGCTGTTGTTCGTATGCGTTACCAGATCGAAGCCGAAGCCCTCAATGATCAGCTTATCGGAATTCGCCGGCAACGGGTCGGTAGACGGCGTGACGACAGGAGTGACGGTTGCGACCTGGACCGGCAAACCGCTGTTTACGCCGTTCGTCGTCACGGTGGCAGTCAATTTCCCTGCGGTGAACGGCAGCGGATCGAGCTCCACCGTCATGATCGTGCCCGAGGGATCAACCGAGATCACCTTGCCAGTCGCGCTGTTGTTGAAGTTCACCTGATTGTTGGCGACCTGCGGATCGAAGCCGAGCCCAGTGATGGTGATAATTCGCTCATTGGCAGGTTGCGGCGAGGTGCTGGCCACGACATATGGCGCAATCCGAGCGACTTGGACCGGCGCGCCGCTGGTCTGACCGTTCGACGAGACGACGGCACTCAACGGCCCCGCAGTGGTGGGACGAACTGTCAGTGTGATGTCGAGCCGAGTCGTTGTGCTCGTGCTGTCGACGATGCCCACGGCTCCATTGTCAAAGGTGACAGAGTTGTTCGCCGGTGTGCTGTCGAAACCGAATCCCGTGATCGAAAGTTTGAGCGGATCGGCGGCGTTAATGTTCAAAGTGGTGACGCTGAAGTTGACCACCGGGATTACGTTAGCCACCTGAACGGGAATGTCGTTGTTTGTGCCCGCCGCCGTATTGTTGACAACGGCGAACAACGCACCGGCGGGAGGATCTTGAGCCGTATTGAATCGGACAGTGAGCTCGGTTCCGGCCGCATTCGCCTCAATCACCGTGCCGGTGATCACTGCAGCGCCTGCCGCGTTGGAAAATGTGACCGTGTTATTAGCCGCTGCAGAGTCGAAGCCTCTCCCCTGGATCGTGATGACGGGCTGGTTGGCCGGGAGTGTTCCCGTATTCTGAT
>CAZDGB010000069.1:0-7642 GCA_964504645.1 uncultured Planctomycetaceae bacterium
AACCTCCCAGAGATCGCGGTAATTCTCTGTAAGGTCTTCTGGCGCTTGATGAAAGTTCGTCGGAAACAGCCAAAACTCGGCCTGTTCGACACGGAAACCTTCGCGGCCTTCGTGAATCCCGCCTTTTCGCAAAATGACTGATTGCCGGCCTGTGGCAAGTGCCGTACAAATGACAGCCCATTCTTTGAACGCGAATCGGTTGACGGTTTTCATTGTAAGCTGTTTTGCGAAAGTTGGTTACAGATTGTGGTCTCACGCAGGATTGCCGTCCGTCAGGATTGTCTTGAAACCTGTGTTCTGGTGACATAAGATTTGATTGATCAATCACTTCCCGCCGAAATCGACAAATTGAAGCCGGGACGGAGAAATAGTATGCGCGGGGGCGGCTGGCGTGTCACCGTTCTGGTGGCGATCTTGCTCGTTGGGGCGACCTCCACGGGGTACGCCCAGTTCAGCGTCAGTCCGACGACCATCGCGCTCGATCGCCCGGAATCGACGCAGCAGATTCTTGCCACCGAGCAAACCGGTCCGGTCCGCAACGACCTGACACGGCAAGCCGAATATGTCGTCGCGAACCCGGCGATTGTCCGCGTCGATGCGGAAGGGTTGGTGCATCCTCTCGCGGAAGGGACGACGCAGATCACCGTGCGCCGTGGAAACGACCAAGCCGTGATTCCGGCGACGGTCTCCGGCTGGCTGCAACCGGTGCCGGTCTCGTTTCGCTACGACGTCCAGCCGATTCTCACCAAGACACGCTGCAATTCCGGCGGGTGCCACGGCAAGGCCGAGGGGCAGAACGGTTTCAAACTGAGCTTGTTCGGTTTCGATGACGAATCCGACTACGACGCGCTCTTGAAGGAAAGCCGCAATCGCCGCGTGAATCTCACACATCCCGACGACAGCCTGCTGCTGCTCAAAGGGACGGCGAAGATGCCGCACGGCGGCGGTTTGAAGCTCGACCGGGAAGGGCCGCGCTACGATTTGGTGCGCCGCTGGATTCGCGAAGGTTCGCCGTTCGCGTCGCCCGCCGATCAACCGGTGGTGAAGATCGAAGTCGAACCGGCCGAGTTCGTCATGCTGCCGAAAGCGACGCAGCAACTGCGCGTCACGGCCATCGACGCCGCCGGCCGCCGCCAGTGCGTGACAGTCGGGGCCGACTATGTCTCCAACGCGCCGCATGTGGTGACGACGACTCCGCGCGGCTTGATGGAAGCGAGCGACGTGCCGGGCGAAGCGGCAATTCTCGTGCGGTATCTCGATCAAGTGACGACGTGCCGCATTGCCTTGCCGCGGACGAATCCGTCGTCGATTCGTCCGGCCGAGAAGAACTTCATCGACAAACACGTCGGCGACAAACTAGTCCGGCTCGGCATTCCGCCCAGCGATCCGATCAGCGACGCCGCGTTCCTGCGGCGAGTGTCGCTGGACATCATCGGCACACTGCCGACGGCTTCCGAAGCGCGCAAGTTCCTGGAAGACCAAACGCCGGACAAGCGGGCGAAGCTGGTGGATTCGCTGCTGAATCGCCCCGAGTACGCCGATTACTGGGCGATGAAATGGGCCGACATTCTGCGGGCCGACAAGATCAAGATCACGCCGCAGGGGACGGTCGGCATGACGCGGTGGCTGCGGACGCAGTTCGGCAACAACCGTCCGTATGATGAAATGGCCCGCGAGATTCTGACGTCGCAAGGACCGATTCAGGCCGAAAGCCCCGCGGGATTCTTCAAGGCGCTCGACACGCCGGAAGTTGCCGCGCGATCGGTGAGCCAGTTGTTCCTGGGCGTACGGATCGAATGTGCCCAGTGCCATCATCATCCGAGCGAACGCTGGAGCCAGACCGATTACGCCGGCCTCGTCGGATTCTTCACGGGCATCACGGCGAAGCGCTTACCGAACGGCACCGAGGCGATCGTCGCCAAAGCCGGAATCGATCACAAGCACCCGCGGACGGGCGAACTGGTTCCCGCCGCCGCGCTCGCCGCGCCGCAGGCGAACTTCGAGAACATCCCCGACCGCCGGCAGGTTCTCGCTGCGTGGATGACGGCTCCGGACAACTCCTTCTTCCCGAAAGCGATCGCGAACCGCGTCTGGGCGCACTACATGGGCCGCGGACTCGTCGAGCCGATCGACGATATCCGCGCGACGAACCCGCCGACGAATGAGCCGTTGATGGTCGCGCTCGTGGCTCATCTTAAGGAAATCAAGTACGACCTGAAGGCATTCACCAAAACGCTCGTGCTGTCGCAGACGTATCAATTGAGCTCCGTGACGAACGACGGCAACGTCGACGACACGCAGCATTTCTCGCATGCCCGGCCAAAAGCCCTGCCGGCGGAAGTGCTGCTCGATTCGCTGAGCCAGGTGACGGGCATGGCGGAGAAATTCAACGGCTGGCCGGATGGTTACCGTTCGATCCAGGTGTGGGACAACCGCATGCCGTCATATTTCTTCCGCATCTTCGGCCGGCCGGTGCGGGCCAGCGTGTGCGAATGCGAGCGGAGCAACGAGCCGAGCATCTCGCAGGCGCTGCATCTCTTGAACTCGCCGGAGATCAACGAAAAGATCACGCACAAGCGGGGCGTCGCCCGGCAATTGACCACGTCGGAGAAGACGACGGATCAAGTTCTCGACGAACTCTATCTCGGCACACTGTCGCGCCTTCCCACCGACGAGGAGCGAGCCTTGCTGCGCGAAGCCTTCCCGCCGCCCGGTTCCGACCGCCGCGCCGCGGTGGAAGACGTGTTGTGGTCGATCCTGAACACGAAGGAATTTCTGTACAATCAGTAGCCGATTTGCTGCAACGCAAAGGTTTCTAAGCGGCGCGAGCCTTTCACGACGACGAACAAGGATTGAACATGCTGCATATCCCCTTCGGTCCCTCCCGCCGCTATTGCGACGGCTTTTCTCGGCGGCAGATGCTTCGCGTCGGCTCGACCGGGCTGTTTTCAGGACTGACGCTGCCGGGCCTGCTCGCCGCGAATGAGAGTTCGTCCGACAGCGGCCGCACCGCGAAGGCGACGAACTGCATTTTCATCTTCCTGGAAGGCGGGCCTCCGCAGCAGGACATGTGGGATCCCAAGCCCGACGCTCCCAGCGAGATCCGCGGGCCGTTCAACCCGATCTCCACGAAATCGCCTGGCGTGATCTTCACCGAGCACTGCCAGAAGTGCGCGACGATCACCGATAAATTCACCGTTGTCCGCAGCCACTCGCACGCCGACAACGGCCATCAGACCGGTTATTACTACGTGATGACCGGCCACAAGCCGCCGTTCCCGGACGGCGAGCATCCCATTCCCACGAACGACGTCTTTCCGTCGCTTGGCTCGTTCATCGGCAATGAACTCGGCTCGAACGGCAAAGTGCCGGCCTACATCAATATGCCGCATCCGATGTCGGCCGGCGGCCCGGGCTTCCTCGGCGCCGAGCACGCTCCGTTCGTCATTGAAGCCGACCCGAGCCAGCCCGATTTCGAAGTCAAAGACCTGGGCCGAGTTGACGGTTTGACTGAAAGCCGCTTCGAACTCCGTCAAAAGTTGCTCGCGGGCCTGGAAAAGGAACGCCGCCGCATCGGCCGCGCGAAGGCGATGTCGACCTATTACACGAAGGCGTACAACCTCATCAATTCGCCCGAGGCTCGCAAGGCGTTCGACATCGCCGCGGAGCCGGCGAGCGTCCGCGAGACCTACGGTATGACGCAGATCGGCCAGTGCGCGCTGCTTGGCCGGCGTCTGGTGGAAGCCGGCTGCCGATTTGTTGGCATCGATGCACCGGGCTGGGACGTCCATTTCAACTGCTTTCCAAGTCTCAAGGCCGACTTGATTCCTCCGGCCGATCAGGCGTTCTACGCGCTCGTCACCGATCTGGAACAGCGCGGCCTGTTGGACAGCACGCTCGTCATCATGATGGGCGAGATGGGCCGCACGCCGCGTGTCAACGCCCAGGCCGGCCGCGATCACTGGTCGATGGCCCAGTGCATCCTGTTCGCCGGTGGCGGAACGAAGCCGGGGCAGATCATCGGCTCGACCGACGCCCAGGCTGCGGCCCCGACCAGCGACCCGGTGAGCATCGCCGATTTCTTGCGGACGGTCCACACGTTGATGGGCGTCGACGCCGACAAGGAATACCCCGACCCGCTCGGCCGCCCGGTGCCGATCGTCAACGGCGGGAAGCTGATTCCGGGGTTAATCGCGTGATCGCTGTTAATTGTTGTCGCGGGATCTTTTTCATGATTCAACTTCGCGCGACCTGCGCGGTGGCGCTGTGCACTCTTCTCAGCACAGCACCCGCCCATGCCCAGCTCGCCCCCGAAATCGGCTACGTCCTCCCCGCCGGCGCTCAGGCCGGCACGTCGACCGAAGTCACGATTGGCGGATTCGACTGGACGCCAGACATGCAGCTCTTCGTGCATGATCCGCGGATCACGCTGGAATTGCTTGGCCCGCCGACGCCGGTGTTGATCAGCGAGCCGCCGTACTGGTTCGGCGCGAAGGCCCGCGGGTATGCGTGGCCGCTCGCCCGCGAATTTCGGGCCAAGTTGACCGTTCCCGCCGATGTGCCGCCGGGCCTCGTCAAATGGCAGGCTGCGAACGCGAACGGCGTTTCGCCCGTCGGCGTGCTGCACGTCGGGAACCTGCCGGAAGTCGCCGAAGTCCCGAAGCGCACCGGACCGCAAGTTTTGCCGGCATTGCCGGCCGTTGTTTCCGGGCAGATTCGCCGCATCGAGGAAATCGACCGCTATCAGATTCGCCCGACGCAAGCTGGACCGATCACGATCGAGCTTCTGGCCCGGCAGTTGACTTCGCCGGCGAACCCGATGTGTCTGCACGGCATGCTGCAAGTTCACGACGACGCCGGTCGGAAGCTGGTCGACGTTGCCGCCACGGAAGGTCTCGATCTCGTCACGACATTCGCCGCCGAGGCTAATCGCGACTACGTCATCAGCCTGCACGACGCGGATTTTGCCGGCGACCGGTCTTATGTCTACCGCCTCCTCCTCACGCCGGGGCCGCATGTGGTTGCGGCATATCCTTCCGCGGGAAAGCGCGGCGAAACGCGGCCCGTGGAATTTGTCGGCTACGGCGTCGCCAGCGGCGCGGCGAAACTCGAGTCGATCACGAAAGACGTCGCGTTCCCCGCCGACCCGGCGCAGACTTCGTTCGCATATGTCCTCGAAACGCCGTTCGGGAAATCGAAGCCGTATTCGCTTGCGCTGAGCGATAACATCGAACTGATTGAGGGCGCAGCGCTGCCTGAAGCGCCATTCGGAGTCACTGGGGCGCTGGATGTGAGATTTAGCTCGGACGCGTATGCGGTCCATTTGAAGAAAGGCGACGCCTGGCAGATCGCCGCGAAGTCGCGCACCGCCGGGCTGCCGCTCGATCTTGAGCTGAGTTTGATCGGTCCGGCAGGCAAGGAAGTCGCTTCGGCGGATGACGTCCCCGGCTCGACCGATCCCGAGCTGGCCTTCACCGTCCCTGAGGACGGCGCGTATCGCATCGTCGTCACCGACCGCTCCGGCCACAGCGGCGACCGCGCCGCGGCGTACCGTCTGAGCATTGAAAAGCCGAAGGAAGATTTCACGCTCACCATTCCCGACTTGCTGAGCGTCCCGATCGGAGCTCAGGCGAAGATTCCCGTTACCGTCGTCCGCCGCGGCGGGTTCAAAGGGGCGATCAACCTCGCGCTGGAAGGCTTGCCGGCCGGCGTTACGGTACCGTCGCCGCTGACCATTGCAGAGGACAAGAACGATTTGATGATCGACGTGACGTGCGCCGCCGATGCCGCGGCGGCCGCGGGGATGGTTAAAGTCACCGCGTCAACGACGCTGAATGGCACGGCAATCACGCGGCCGGTGAAATCGCTGGTCGTCGCCGCGAGTATGAAGCCGCGCATCAAGATCACGCCGGAAGGGCTGGACGACGTCAGCAAGGTTCGCCGCGGCAGCACGCGGCTGTTCCCGCTGCTGATCGAGCGGCTCGAAGGTTTCGCCGGCGAGATCACGCTGGAAATGACGGCCAAGCAACAGCGACATCGCCAGGGACTGGAAAGCGGCGAGTTCGTCGTTCCCGCCGACGCCAAGCGGTTTGACTACCCGATCTTCGTCCCCGAGTGGATGGAGACCACGAAGACGAGCCGCATGATCATGAACGGCGCTGTGAAAGTCGCCGATCCTAAAGGCAACGTACGCACGCTGCTGCAGCGGATGGAACTCCGCGTCGGCATCCTCCCGGAAGGGGCGCTGATGAAATTGGCCCACGCTCCAGCCGAATACCAGGCAAAGCTTGGCGGCGAACTGACGGTCCCGCTGTCGATTTCCCGCGTCGCCGAGTTCAAGGAGCCGCTGAAGATCGAGCTCGTTCCGAACGAAGACCAGCAGGGGCTGATCTCCGCCGAGCCGATTTCCCTCTCGCCGGGCGATCTTAAAACCGCAATGACGATTCGCCTGAAAGACGATCCGAAACTCGCCGGCGAGCAGTCGTTCCTCATCCGCGCCACGGCATTTCAGCAAGGCAGATGGCTGGTGAAATCGGAGACGCTGGTGGTCGTCGACGTCGCGAACTAGCCGATGAGCGAGAATTGAAGGTTTAGCGTCCGAAGCCGGGCGATGGCATCGCCGGGTCTTCTTTTCCGCGGTTAATCCTCGCAACCGTCCTCCGGTTTTTGCACCGTGAGGAATCGGCCGATGCGTGACGAGCGCGGGTTTCTGGAAGCGACACTCGGCGACGGCCGCCCTCTGCTCGCGCTGACGGGGTTCTGTCTCGTCCTGTCCGGACTGTTCGCCTTGTTTCTGTCCGCCACACGGCAATTCTTGCCGCACGATGTCGAGTATCTGGGGATTACGCCCGACGACCTGTGCTCGATCAACGAGTGCCGCATCGTGCATTTTATGTTTCACGACCGCGTGTCGTTCGGCGGGGTATTGATCGCTATTGGCACGCTCTATCTGTGGCTGGCCGAATTCCCGCTGCGTGACGGCGAAGCGTGGGCGTGGTGGCTGTTTCTGATTAGCGGCGTTTTCGGGTTCGGCAGCTTTCTCTGCTACTTGGGCTACGGCTATCTTGATACGTGGCACGGCGTCGCCACGCTCGGTCTCTTACCATGCTTTCTCATGGGGATGATTCGGACGTTCAGGCGACTTCCTCGACCGCTCGATCCTATATGTTTGCTGCGGTCCGGACATGAGGGAGCGTGGAGATCGCGAATCGGCCTGGGCCGCATGTGCTTGCTGGCGACGGCGGCCGGTTTTGTCGGAGCGGGGCTCACGATCATGACGGTCGGCATGACCTGCGTCTTCGTCCCGCAGGATCTGGAATACATCGGCCTCGATGCGACGAATCTGCGGCTTATCAATCCGCGGCTGGTACCGCTCATTGCTCACGATCGCGCCGGCTTCGGCGGCGGCGTGTGCACTTGTGGATTGCTCGTCGGGTTCAGCGTGTGGTGCGGGCAGATGTCCCGCAGCTTGTGGCAAGTGCTGGGCATCGCCGGCACGGTCGGGTTCGCCACGGCGATCGGCGTCCATCCGCTGATTGGCTACAACGACACAATCCATTTGGCGCCGCCCGCTCTCGGTGCAGCCCTGTTCGGCTCGGGAATGGCGCTGACATTTCCGGCTCGAAGAGATCGGTCGCAGAGA
>CAZDGB010000069.1:7652-25415 GCA_964504645.1 uncultured Planctomycetaceae bacterium
TTCGCGGACTGATTCTCAAATTTGACCCTTGATCATGGGGTTTCGGGCATCAACTTCTGATGAGACAGCAGGTTCCAAGCTGTTTCCTGCAAATGAGTTGATGAATCACCGGAGAAAACTGGCTCCAGAACATTGCGAAAACGTTATTTTATGGATAACGTTCTCGGTATTATTTGATTTTGAGACTCAGTGTCAATTCGTGCTGAGTAGCCCCCCGAAGGATCCCGCCGATGTCTCTACCCGCCGCTTCGTCCCGCCGAGCCTTTACGCTGATCGAACTGCTGGTCGTGATCGCCATCATCGCGATTCTCATTGCGCTGTTGTTACCCGCGGTGCAGCAGGCGCGGGAAGCGGCGCGGCGGACGCAGTGCAAGAACAATCTCAAGCAGTTGGGGCTGGCGCTGCATAACTATCTCGACACCCATCGCGTGTTCCCGCCGAACGGCGTCAGCAACGCCTCCGGCACGCAGACGTGGTCGGCCCAGGCGTTCGTGTTGCCGTTCCTCGAAGGGAGCAACCTCTACAACACGATCAACTTCGGCATTGGCTACGGGCAGGGAACCAACGCCACGCTGAACATCAAGGCGATGCGCATCCCTGTCCTCATCTGCCCGTCGGACCCCAACGACAAGCAGCGCGTGACCAGCGGCGGCGCGGCCGACCATTACCCGCTGAGCTACGCCGTCGGGCGCGGCATCTATGAAGTTCATCGCACCACGTTGACGTTCGACGGCGGGGCGGCGTTTGCCTACAACCGTTCGACCAGCGATCGCGATTTCATCGACGGCATGAGCAACACCATCGCCATGTCCGAAGTGAAGTGCTTCACGCCGCGCTTCCACGACAACTGCAGTCTCCCCACGTCGGTGACGTTCGACGAGAACACGCTCGGCAGTCTGCTCGGCACGACGGGCTGGGACCCGCAGAATGGCCACACCGAATGGGTCTCCGGCAACACGATTCACACGGGCTTCACCACCACCTTCACGCCGAACACAAAAGTCCTGCACACCGTCGGCGGCGTGGTCTACGACATCGACGCCACCAGCAAGCGCGAAGCGAGCGGCAGCGGGGTCTGCGACGGCATCACCACCTACGCCGTCGTCACCTCGCGCAGCTGGCACACGGGCATCGTGCAGACGCTCCTCATGGACGGCTCGGCCCGTTCGATCAGCAGCAACATCGATCTCGATACCTGGCAAAACCTCGGCCAACGCGGCGACGGCAACGTGCTCGGCGAGTTCTGAGCCTCGGCAAATTTCGTCACGCTCGTTAGATTGGCGTCGATGTCCGGCGACGTGCCGGATCGTTGACGTCTCCATCGAAAGATTCGCGCCATGATGTTCCGCACTGTTCGCTCGCTGCTTTTCGTCGGCATGTGTGTAGCCAGTTTCGCTTCGCTCGCTTCTGCGCAGACGGCTCCGCCGCCGTATGGCGAGGCGATCACGCTCGAGCAGGCGAAGAAAGTGCTCGCCGCCGCCGAGGCCGAAGCGAAGAAGAACAACTGGCCCGTCGCCATCTCGGTCGTCGACGGCTCCGGCTTCCTCGTCGCGTTTCAGCGGCTCGACAACACACAACTCGGCAGCGTGGAAGTCTCGCTCGAAAAGGCGAAGACTTCGGCTCTCTTCCGCCGTCCGACGAAGGCGTTCGAAGAGGTCCTGGAGAAGGGCGGGGCGAATCTCAAGTTGCTCAAGCTCCCCGGCGCGCTGCCGATCGAAGGGGGCTTGCCGATCATTCACGGCGGCAAAGTCATCGGCGCGATCGGCGTGTCGGGTGTGAAATCGACCGAGGACGCCCAGGTCGCAACGGCCGGTTTGGACGCGCTGAAAGAGGCCGCAAAGTGAGGCCGCCGCGCGCTGCGAATCGTCGCCGCGGCGCTGTTTGCGAATCACCGGCATGATGGAATTTCCCTGAAACGCTGTTTTTCCCGAGGAATCGTGTCGATTCACCCGGATCGACGCGTGCTCCTCACCCTACCGTGCGGTGTTGCGCGACAAGCTGTTGAATAATGCGCCGCAAGGGTTTCTCGTCGATTGTGAACACGGAATGCGTTTCACGGCGTCGTGCGCCGAATGTTGTCGCTTTCGTGTCGCGATCGTGTCGCTACTGCGCGTGAACAGTGCGCCGCTCTGTCGCTTTCGTGCCAAAATCGAATTCTCAGACAGCTCTGACCGGTGCTGTCGAATAAATTCAGGATGTTTGGCGAAGTACGGAGCTTGCGCGGGACTAGGGGATGTTTAATCGAGACGATCTGTCGAAGAATGGGTGTCTCAAAGTGATTCACTACGGGACGGCTTCTTGCCGTGCGGTCCATTTCCAATCGTCGAAAAATCGTTGCAGAAAATCAAAGTCCGCGAGTGCACCAATGCTCAACGCCTTCGTTGATATCGTCCGCGCACTCGCGCGTAGATCGCTAAACGGATGTGTCGGAATGAAATTGCAGCGCGAGATGTACGTTGGGTGCAGGGGACGTTGATTAGTCTTCTAGACGGGATGTCAAAGACACGGTCCGGGAGACGGACCGCTGCGAAGGGATGAGTACTCGTACCAAAGCGCGAGTTTCGAATCGTGTTCGACGGTGGTAGACGTAGACGGTTTTTTCCAGGCCCGTCGCCAATTACCGAACAAGCTGATTCGCCAGCAAAAGTTGAGAATACCGTTCAAGCAAGATCTCCTTTCTTCTGAGACTGGCGTCTGAGCGCAAGAGAAGTGTGAAAGGATGGCAGGCACATCGGATGCCAAATGGAATCGACTCGCTGTCGTTTTTTGCAAACGGCAAGCCTTGCAAGGATTTGCGGTGTTGCAAGCGAGTTCAACGCCGCGAGATACTCTGGCACGATGACGACGAAGTGACCGGCCGACCGCAGCGCGCGTGCGTCATTTTGTCGTAGCGCAATCGCGGACTCAGTCGATTTCGGGAGTGGGAGCAATCCCGAAATCGGGATTCGGTTCGGCGGCTCCCATGCCCCATTGCTTGAGTTTTCGCTGCAATGTCCGGACCGAGATGCCCAGCGCTTCCGAGGCGCGCGTCCGATTGCCCTGAAAGCGATCTAGAGCTGAGAGAATAGCGATCCGCTCCAAGTCCTGAAGATTGCCTTCCGTCGCCGGGGCGACGCCTTGCACGATAGGCCCCCCGCTGAGATAGCGAGGAAGATCTGCGATGGTCAGCCCACCGTCTCGTCCCATGACGACCATATTCTCGATGGCGTTTCGCAGCTGGCGCACGTTGCCGGGCCACTCGTAACCTTCCAGAAAACTTACGAGTTCCGGTGCGAGAAAGGGCGTTGGCCGTTGATGGCGTCGAGCGGATTCTTCCAAAAAGCGATCGATGAGTGGAGGAATGTCATCGCGTCGCTCGCGCAAGGGAGGGACATGAATGGTCAATACGTTGAGGCGATAAAACAGGTCGTCGCGGAAAGCGCCAGCGGTTACGAGTTCATGCAAATTCCGGCTGGTCGCCGCCAGCACGCGGGCATCCACTCGTCTTTCATGATTGCTGCCGACCGGGCAGACAATAAATCCTTCCAACACTCGCAGCAATTTTGGCTGCAGGGCGAGGGGGAAGTCGCCAATCTCGTCGACAAACAGCGTCCCGCCGTCGGCGGCTTCAAAGCGTCCCTTGCGATCCTGCACAGCCCCGGTAAAAGAACCTTTGACGTAGCCGAAGAGTTCTCCTTCGACCAGCCCGTCCGGCAGCGCGGAGATATTCACCGCCACATAAGGACCGGTATTGCGGCGGCTCAACCGGTGAATGGCGGCGGCGATCAGTTCCTTGCCGGTGCCTGATTCCCCGGTAATCAAGACGAGGCTCTCCGAGGCGGCGACGCGTCGGATGCGATTGAAGACATCCTGCATCGCCGCAGATCGCCCCACAAACTCCGGAAAATCCCGTTGTTGATCCAGCTCGGAAGTCACCTTCCCCTGAGCGATCAGATGCGCCTGCACTAATTGCAGCAGGTGTTCCGGCCGGAGCGGCTTGGTGAGATAATCGACGGCCCCCAGCTTCATGGCGGCGACCGCGGTCTCGATGTCGCCGAATGCCGTCACGACGATGAACGGAATGTCCGGCCGCTGTCGCGCCCAATGCCGCAAGAGATCGATGCCGCTGTCTGTTCCCAGCCGCAAATCGCTGATCACCAGATCGATCTGATTTCGAGTCAAAACCGTCGCCTCATCGACGTTTTTCGCCGACAAGACGTGAAACCCTTCCATCCGCAGCACTCTGGCGAGGGCTTCTCGTTCGCGCGTCTGGTCTTCCACGACCAGGATGATGGGTTGTGTCGACATCAGACGGCCTCCACTTCCAGCGATGTCGCACAAGGCAGCGCCAGGCGGAAGCAGCATCCGCCGCTCTGCTCGTCGCTCTCGCAACGGATCGTGCCCCCCGCCATTTCCACCAGGCTGCGCACGACCGCTAACCCCATTCCCGTTCCGGTATTCTTCGTCGTGAAGAACGGATCGAAGATTCGATCGCGCAGCGGGGCCGGCACGCCCGGACCGGTATCGAAGATCGACAACTCTGCGGTGTCGCCTGTCCGCAGGATTCTCAACGAGATGCGACCGCCGTTGCCGGCCGCTTCACAGGAGTTCTGAACCAGGTTGAGCAGGATTTGCCGCAACTGGCTCCGGTCCATCCGGACGAAGATCGCTTCCGGCGGGCTGGAAAAGTTCGCGGCGACGTGGGCCTGGTCGAGGCTGTGCCGCAGAAATTGGAGAGCGCTTTGAACCTCTTGAGACAGATTGAAGTTCTCCAGTTGGTGCGGTTCGACACGCGCATACCCCAGCAGTTGCTTAAACAATTCGTCGACTCGTTCGATTTCGCGCACCGATTCGCTCAACATGCCGTCGACTTCGTCGGCGTCAAGCTGCGTATCGCCGCGGAAAACGCGTTCCGCGGCGTACAGATTCAGCCGAACGGCGTTCAATGGGTTTCGGACCTCGTGCGCCATGCCGACGATCAACTGGCTCACTTCGCTCACGCGGCGCGCATCGGCGACATCCAGAGCCGTTTCGAGCCGGGCGGTATGACGCGTAATCCGGTACAACGAAACGCTCGACAGCAGCACGACGGCGAGAATTGCACCAATAACGGCGATCCAACCATGCACCGCGTGCTGACGCGACTTGGTCACTTGTTCGTCGAGCCACTTCTTATCGATCCCGGTATGAAATTTTCCGAGTTGCTGGGCCTGAAAATTGATGGGAACCGAGATATCGACGGCCCGAATTCCGCCGCTCAGTTTTTCGCCACTCGCTTCGGTAATCCCGGGGCCGAATGGCGCCCAGTCAGGGTCTGGTTCCGTGAGATTAATGGGGCTTCCCTCGAATTGCGGATTGCTGTGCGAGAGAACTTTCCCCTGGCGATCGACGACTGCGCCATACAAACAGTCGGGTGTCGTGGGAATCGTTCGATTCCAATGTTCACGCAACCAGCGAGATTTTGACGCGGAGGCTAAATCCGGCCCGAATCCTTCTTCCAGCAATTGGGCCTCGATGCGACCGACCGAACGTTCGGCATGGGAGCGCATCCGCGTGATCTCGGCCTGAATGACCGAGTGCCTCAAAGCATTCAAATCTCGATAGGCGCCCCAGCCGCCGACCAGCAGCACCAGCAGGAGCGCGGTGCCAATGCAGATCGCGGGCGCAGTTCCGACTCGCCGGCGCCACCTTGAATCTGATGCCATCATCTCCGGTCCATTGCCGCGTTTAACATCGTGCTGACAAAGTTGCAACAACGAGCTTACGTCTCATCGTCGGCAATTGCCCCCAAGGCGGTCAATCGGAGTCTCGGTGCGACAAATTGTCGCACTGCGGATGGTCTGCTGTCTTTGCGCAAGTTTGGCGCAGTAGTATTGAGCATCTTCCTCAACATCAGATTTGGGAGCAGGCGGCATGGGGCTCGTGCGGCTCGCGGTGGGCAATGTGTACGGCGTCATCGTACTGGCGTTGTTTATCGCCGTGCTCGGAATGGTGGCGCTCGTCACAATTCCTGTCGACATTCTCCCGCAATTCAACACGCCGGCCGTGCAGGTGCTCACGTTCTTCAACGGCATGCCGGCGCGATCCATCGAACGCACCATCACCGATCGCGTCGAGCGGTGGGTCAACCAGGCGCCGGGCGTCGCGAACGTCGAATCGAGATCGGTCTCGGGCGTCAGCGTGGTGAAACTTTACTTTCAGGACAACATTGAACCCAGCACCGCGCTGACGCAGACCAACTCGCTGACCGGGGCGGCGATGCCTTACTTGCCGACGAATACGCTGCCGCCGGTCTCGCTGCCCTTCGACCCGACGGGGACGTTGCCGCTGGGCATTCTCACGGTGAGCAATCCGAACATGGCCGAGCAGGAGGTGAAGGACCTGGCGCGCGTCGAGGTGCGCAATCGCCTGGGGTCCGTGCGCGGCTGCGTGGCTCCGGTCGTTGTCGGCGGCAAAGACCGGCGCGTGATGGTCTATCTCGATCGGCAGAAACTGGAAGCGAGGAACCTGTCCCCGGTTGACGTCGTCCGCGCGCTCGATTCCGGCAACATGATGATTTCGCCCGGCACGGCCTACGTCGGCGACAATCAATATGCGCTCGACACCAATGCCATGGCGCGCACCGTGGAGGAACTGAACGAACTGCCCATCGTGTTCGATCCCGACCGCAACGTGCTGCTGCAAGACATCGCCACGGCCCAGGACGATGCGGTGATCCAGAAGTCCCGCGTGCGCGTTAACGGGCGGCAGCAGGTTTTTGTGCCGATCTATCGCCAGCAGGGCGCGAGCAGTTTGTCGGTGGCCGACGGCGTCAAAGAGGCGATTCCCGAAATGGAAAGCGAGTTGCCGCAAGGGAGCCAACTGGATTTCGTCATCGATCAATCCGAATACGTTCGCAAAGCCATCGAAAGCCTCGTGCACGAAGGATTCGTCGGCGCCATCCTCGTCTCGATCATGATTCTGGTGTTTCTGGGCGATTGGAAGATGACCGTCATCGCTTCGCTGTCGCTGCCGCTGGCGGTGCTGGGAGCGATCGTCGGCTTGAACATGTCCGGCAACACGATCAACGTCATGACGCTCGGCGGATTGTTTCTCGCCATCGGTCCGCTGGTCGACAACGCCATCGTCGTGCTGGAAAACATCCATCGGCATTTGGGACTGGGCAAGACGGCTTTCCAGGCGTCGCTGGACGCGGTCGGAGAACTCACGCTGCCGGTGATCGTCGCGACACTGGCCTTGATCATCGTCCTTTGTCCGGTGGCGCTGACGCCCGGCGTGGGCGGATTCTTGTTCAAGCCGCTGACGCTCGCCGTCGCGTTCGCGATGCTGGTGTCGTTTGTCTTGTCGTGGACCTTCGTGCCATCCTTGTGCTCCAAAATGCTGAAGGGCCACGGCCAGCACGGTCACGGGCACGAACACGAGCATCGGCACGAACATCCGGCCCCGCCAAAACCGCCCGGATTTTTCAGCCGCGTCTACCAACGCATCGACGGCGCTCTGCAGGGGATTGCGAAGCTCTACGAGTCGCTGCTGCTATGGTGCTTGCTTCGACGAGCCCTCGTGCTGGGGATCGTCTTCACGCTCTTCCTGCTGTCGCTGGGATTGACGCGATTCATCGGACAGGAGTTCTTCCCGGCGGTCGACGCCGGGCAGATCACCGTGCTCGTTCGTGCGCCGTCGTATCTGCGCCTGGACGCGACCGAGCGGCGGGTCATCGATGTCGAGCGGGTGATCGCGGAAGTCATCCCTCCGCACGAGTTGGAAATGGTCGTCTCCGAAATCGGATTGAACAACGACTGGTCGGCGGCGTACTCGCCCAATGCGGGCCAGCAGGATACGGTCATTCGCCTGCAATTGTCGCCCGATCGAACGCGGTCTGCGCAGGAATATGCGATTGCGCTGCGCGACGCCGTTCGAGCCCAGGATGAATTCGCCGACCTGGAAATCAGCTTCGACACGGGCGGCATGGTCTCCGCCGCGCTGAACTTCGGGGCCTCCTCGCCGATCGATGTGCAAATCATCGGGGGAACTCCTGAGGAGAAGTTCGCCTTGGCGCGCGAGGTGCGGGCGACGATTCAAACTGTGCCGGGGGCCGCCGACGTACGAGTGCTGCAGCGGAACGATGCCCCGTATCTGGTGCTGGAAGTGGACCGCGAGAAAGCCGCGTCCATTGGCTTGACGGCGCGGGACGTCGTCACCCAGGTCGTCACGGCCATGAATTCCAGCATCGCGCTGACGCGCAATTTCTGGATCGATCCCAAGAGCGGCAATCAATACTTTGTCGCCGTGCAGTACCCCGACGATCCGAACTTCCGCATCGACGATTTGAGCCAGATTTATGCGACCGGCACGAATCAGCGCTCGCCCGTGCGATTGAGTTCGCTGGTGACCATGCGCGAGACGACTCAGGCCGTGGAGTTCAACCACGTCGGGCTGAAGCGCGTCGTGGACGTGCTGGTGAATACCCAGGGCCGCGACGTCGGCAGCCTGGCGGCGGACATCCGGCAGGCGCTGCTCGGGATTGAAGTCCAGGACGGCATGCGGGTCGAACTAAAAGGCGAGTACGCCCGCATTAAGGAGTCGTTCCGCAGCTAGAGCGTCGGGCTGGTGCTGGCGTCGGTGCTGGTCTACCTGCTGATGGTGCCGCTGATGCGTTCCTTCGTGATGCCGATGATCATCATGGCGGCCGTGCCGCTCGGACTGATCGGCGTGTTGACGATGCTGTGGTCGACGGGCACGACGTTGAACGTCCAATCGGAAATGGGCGTGATTTTCCTGGTGGGCATCGTCGTGTCGCAAGGCGTGATGCTGCTAGATTTCGCCAATCAACTGCGCAAGCAAGGCAAGACCGTTCACCAGGCCATCACGCAGGCCGCCGTCATTCGCTTTCGGCCGATCTTGATGACTTTTTTGGCGACGTTTCTCGATTTGCTGCCGATGGCCATCGGCCTGGGCCGCGGCAGCGAGTCGCTGACTCCTTTGGCGCGGGCCGTGGTCGGCGGATTGTTGTCTAGCACGCCCTTGACGCTGATCGTGGTGCCGGTGCTGTTTACGTTACTCATCAGCGACAAGAAGTCGCAACTGCAGGGGGAAGGGCAGCACGGCGCTCCCCCGCTGGAAGGTACACCGGCTTGAGCAACTGGATGGAGGAAACAACATGAGTCCGCAGCAATCTCCCCGCGATGAACAACTCTCGAACGAACGATCTGAAGAGCGGCCGCGGCTGCCCGGACGATCGCGACGCCGGCTGGTCATCTTCGGCCTATTGCTGGCGGCGTCCTGCGGGGCGCTCCTGGGCTTCGGCGTGTTGGGAGGACACCCCATCGCCACCAGCGGCGAGACCGGCCATGCAGCACACGCGTCCGCAAAGGCCCCGGAACACCACGAGACCGTCGTGAAGGTTGTGCGGCCGCTGAAGGATCCCGACTGCCAGGTGATGATCGAACGCATTGCCACCGTCGAGCCATACTACCGCGCCGATTTGCGGGCCCGCGCCTCGGGCCTGGTCGAGAGGGTCTACCACGACATCGGCGAAACGGTGAAGCAGGGCGAAGTCCTGATCGAGATCGACGTGTCCGAGTGGGAGCAGGAGGTGGCTCAGAAAGCGGCGCTGGTGGCGCAGCGCGAATTCGAGTTGAAGGTGTCGCAGGCCAAGTACCGAAATGCCGAAGCCGCCCTCGAAGTCACCGCCGCTACGATCCGCCAGAAGCAGGCAGAAGTGGAATCCATCACCGCGACGCGTGATTTCAAAAAACGGAAGCTGGACCGCTACCGGGATCTCGTCAAGAAAGGGAACGTGACGGGTAACGTCGTGGAAGAGGAAGAACGCGACTTGCTGGCGAGCGAGGGAGCGCTGCATGCGGCGGAGGCCAACGTCGAACGTGCGTCCGCCGATCACGACGCATCGCGCACCGAAGTCGAATCATTCGCGGCTGATGTCGATTTGAAGCGATCTCAAATCGAAGTGGCGAAGAAAGACCTGGAACGCGCTAAAGTGGTCGCCGACTATGGAAAAGTCATCGCGCCGTTCGACGGCGTAATTGTCAGACGGAACGTGGACCCAGGGTCGTTCGTCCAAAATGCGACGACGGGCAACAGCGAGGTGCTGATCTCTTTAGCGCGAATCGATCTTTTGACCGTCGCGGCGCAGATTCCGGACAATGCAGCCCCCTATGTTCACGCTGGAGTCCCAGCGATCATTATCCTCTCGGATTTTCCCGGTCAGGCAATTTCGGCGAACGTCACAAGATTCTCCCCTTCGATTCAGAACTCGGATCGCACGATGCGAGTCGAAATCGACCTGTTCAACGGCAGTGCGGCGGAATTGCGCCGGTTGGAGAAAATGTACCGAGAGTCCCGGTTGCAGGGAGTTCTCAAAGACTCCGATTCGAATTTGCCTGTTGCCGCGTTTGCGGACGATCCTCAATCCGTAGGAGGCCGTTTATCCGGCAAAGTCGTTACAGGTTCAAACGCCGATGAGGCGGCAGCAGCGAGACGAATGCTGCCGGGAATGAATGGATCGGTGCGGCTGGCTTTGGGAGGCGGCGAGGCATATGTCCTTCCCAGTTCGGCCGTCTATTCGCGGAGCGGCACGAAATACATTCTGGCGGTCGTCGACGGTCGCGCGCACGAATTGCCGGTGCAGATTCATTTGAACGATGGCCGCAAGGTTCATTTGTCGGTGATTTCCGGAGGCGAGAGCGGGGGAAAGCACGAATCGCAAGTCCTCCGCGAACTGACGGGTGAGGAATTGATCGCCGTCGCGAATCAATTGCAAATCGCTAACGGGACGAAAGTGCGGGTTGCCGTCACAGAGTGGTAGCCAGGCTCGAGCAAGGAGGCTTGATGCACACCCCGATCCGCTGGTTGGCGCTGGCGCCGTTGGTCCTGTCCGGTTGCGTGGGAACTTTGCGGCAGCCGCCCACGAAGGTCTCGCTGCAGCGGGCGATGGCCAACCGCCCCAGCCTGATTTCGAGCGCTGCATTCGTCGCCGGCGAAAATCGGTCGGCGTCGTTCGCAGCGCACACCGAGATCGAGAAATCGACCGGGTCCGAAGACGGAGACTCCGAGGATCCCGGAGTCGTTCAAGTCGCCGCCGTTTCGCCGAGCGCTGACGAGGCAGTGGAGGACGGTGAAGAAGAGCTGGTGCCCCCGGCCCCTTCGGATCGCGAAGCCGAGATCGAATCGAAAGTTCCTTTGCGGCATTTGACCAAGGCCGAACTGCCGATCGATCTGATCACGGTCATCCGACTGGTCGACACCAACAGCCCAAACGTCGGCGTTTCGCTGGCCAAGCTGCGCGAGGCTTACGCCAGAGCGGAAGCGGCCGACGTGCTCTGGCTGCCGAACTTCTCCATCGGAACGGCTTACAACCGCTACGACGGCCAGACGCAGAATCAACGCGGCGAGATCTTCGCCGTCTCGCGCGGAAACCTGTTCGGCAGCAGCGGGCTGTCTTTGACGCTCGACACCTCCGAAGCGCATTACCGGCCCTTGATCGAATGGCGGGTCGCGTCCTCGGAACAACACAAGACGATCGCAACGCTGATCAACATGGAACTGGAGGCCGTGCTGGCGTACATCGACCTGCTGCAGGTGCATGAGATGTTGAACGTCAATCTCGACACCTTGGAGAAAGGCGAGGCTTTGCTGGATGCAGCGCGCAACGCGCAGCAAGCCAACCTGGATCGCTCGGCGGGTGACGTGAATCGGGTGCGGACGGAAGTTTTACTTCGGCGGCAGGAGCGGACGGATTTGTCCGGCCGGTCGGCCGCCGCTTCGGCCCGACTGGGACGATTGTTGCTGCTGGATCCATCCGTCCGTTTAATCCCGGAATTTGCAGAGACGATCCCGATTACGATCATCGATCCGGAAATGCCGCTGGAGGATCTGCTGTTCATTGCCGCCAATCAGCGAGAAGAACTGGCCGCCATTCAGGATCAGATCGTCGCGGCGACGGAGCGGGCGCGGAAAGCGGAATACGGGCCGCTGTTTCCGAAACTTCAAGTCGCCAACCAGGTGGGATCGTTCGGGGGCGGCCTCGACGGAATTCTAGGCGACTTTTACGGCCGCAGCACAGTGAGCGCGATGGTTTACTGGGAAGTGCGCAATCTCGGCCAGGGAAATATGGCGGAGACGCGCGAACGAGAAGCCGCGGTCGATCAATTCACGCTTCAAGCCGCCGAATTGCAGGCCCGTGTGGCGGCAGAGGTCGTCGAGGCGGCCGAAGTGGCGTTGGCGAAATCCGAGAGCTTGAAATTCGCCCGCGACGCCGTCGCAGAAGCGCTGGAGTTGTATCGCATCAGCCACGAAGGGACGTTTAACGTCGTGGATACCAAGAATTTATTCGATGCGCTCCGGCCGCTGCAGGCACTGCAATTCCTCAATCAGGCGCGGCAGAACTACATTTCCGCCGTGATGGACTACAATCGCGCCCAGTATCGGCTCAACGCGGCGTTGGGGGTTCGCAGCGGGGACGCCAGCGAAAATCGGGACGCCCCAAAGCTTCCTGAATGATACGCCGACGACAGCTTGCCTGACTGGCTCGCCCTCTTGGTCGGTTTGAGCGTGCAGGCTTCCAGTCAATTGTTCGTGACGCTACTGCAGCCGGTCGGCCAGGAGTTGGAAGTAGCAACTGATGACGTCGAGCATGTTCAGCAGGACGCGGCGGACGAAGTTGCCCGGCGTGTCGATGGCGGCGACGCCCAGCAGGCCGAAGATCACAGGGAAGATGCGGTTGATCACGAAATCGCACATGGCATTCTCCGCCTCAACACTAGTTCATGACCAGCGATGGTGAGGTGGAAACCTCGGAATGGCGCTGCGCAAATTGCGTCGTTGTCCGGATGTGCCGAGTCTTCGGGCTATGCCTCTCTCCCGCGGCGGGGGCGAGGGGACCGGAAAGAGGTGCCCTTATTCATCCGCATCGGCAGCGCGGGCGGGGTTCAGATCCACCGCGACGATGTCGCCGACGGCGATGCGGGTCAGTGGGGCAGGGTGGAATTCGACGGTCAGGCTTCCTTTGAAGTGCGACCAGAAAAGGTTGGAGACGTGGCCGACGACTTCCTGGTCGCGGTAGATCGGGTCGCCCAGCGAAACTTGGGGGCGCGTGTCGCCCAGGCCGCCGGCGTGGCCGATGTGGCCCGGGGTGTCGCCGAGGTATTTGGCGTCGAAGCTTTCGATGATCTCGAACTCGAACCGCGTGCCGGGCACGGCGTGTTGCAGTGTGCCGCGTTCGGTCTGGGGCTGCTGCCCGTCGCCGGCGTGTTGCGAGAAAACGAACGCAGTGAGGACCAGTGCAGGGAGCGTGAGACGCGGAATCCAGGCGGACATGGGAGGCTCCTTGGAGGGGAACTGAGTGCGCATGTGATCGTGGCCATCCTATGCGAGACATGTGCCACTGGCGAGGGCTTTGGCTCGCCAGTGCTCTTCCCACGGGAGTAGTCGTGTGGAACAGCGACGAAGACACTGGCGGCCGCAAAGCGGTTGCCAGCGGCGCCCAGAATTAGACGACGATGCCGCGGTCGGTGATTTCGAAGGGGACGATGGAATCGTCGCAGGGGCTGCCGCGGTGTTTGGCGACGTGGAGGGCGCGCTTCATCTTCGAACCTTCGCGGATTTTGCCCATCAGGATGATGGTATTCGCGTTCGAGAGTTCGTCGCCGCTTTCGATGGGGCGGCTCAAGAGGTCGTCGAGCATCACTTCGTGTGACGTGTAGAGCAAGAGGCACGCGAGATCGCGGTGATCGTAGGCGTGCTTCAAAACGTTCGCTTCCTGTTCGCGGAAGTGGACGCGGAAGACGTCGCGGGCGACCCAGGCGGCGTCTTTGTGCAGAATTTGGTGGTAGATGTAATTGAACACGTGAAACTGGAACGACTCGCTCGCCTTGTCGGCCGGCTCGACGCCGTCGATCACGCAGCGCCGCACGCCGTGCACGAAGTTGCCGTAGAAGAACGCGACGGCCTGTTCCAGCTTGCGGTTGAGTTCGGCCTTCCATTCCTGCCAGGCGTCGTGATCGAGATCGGCACGCGTAACGCGGCGGCCCGTCCGTTCGAAGAGATGGCAGTAATCGGCCCGCGCGAGGCTCGCGTCCCAGAGTTCGTCCGGCGTGAGATGTTGATCGATGGGCCGTTCCCGCAGCGTCCAGTCGAACATCCGCCGGGCGTAGTCGGCGTGATTCTGCGCGTCGCCGCGCGACGTCATGTCGAAGAGGATGCCTGTCTGGCCGTCTTGTGCAGCGCCGGCGTGGGCGAACTGCAAGCCGAGCTGCGTCTTGCCGATGCCGGTCGCGCCCATGACGACGGTGAGCGTGCCGGGCAGGAGACCGCCGCCGAGGAGTTCATCGAGCCCGGGACAGCCGGTGGAACAGCGGGGAGGGTGAGGCATGCTGGAAACCGAAAGTCGTGTCGTGGTGTTGATCCGGGTGGCACGCCCTGAGGCTTGGCGAAGGGCGTGGATTTTTCACCTGCTCGCCACGCCCATCGAAATTCTAGGCGTGCCACCCAGTTCAATGTGTACCACGAACGGCCAAAGCCTAATACCGGGGTTCAGCCTGCGGAAGACTCAGCACCTGTTCCAGCACGTTGCCGTACTCCGCGAGCGGGCGGCCGTTGCCTTCGAAGTGGGCCGCGCCGGATTGCAGGGCGTCCGTCAATGAAGTCCGGCCATGAATGAGGTCGGCGAACGTGGCGACGTCAAGCCGGCAGGTGGCGAGCGACTCGGCATGCACGCCGGTCTCGGCCCCAAGGACTTGTTGATCGCGGACGATGAGCTGCCAGCGCCCGCCGCCGGGACCGTGGATGTCGAGACCCAACAGCCGCTGCGACGCGTCGTCTGACCAATTGAGTTGCCGGCCTTGTTCGACGAGCGGCTGCAGGAATTCGTCGGCGTCGAAGTCGAGTTCGAGCGGTTTCTTGCCGGGCGTAGGGAAGCCGGATTCGATGGCGACGCGCGATAAATGCACGAGCAGGTCGCGATCGACGTGCGGGCAGATCAGATGCGGGGCCGCGGCGAGGACGTTGGCGCGGTCGAACTCCGGGTCCATTCGCCAGTAGGAGTTGTAGACACGAATGTGCTCGTAGAAGAGCGATTCGATTTCCGAGAGATCGTCCGGCCGGCGATCGGCGCCGACGAAGACCGGGCCGTAGAACCGGTTCGCTTCCTCCAGCACGTCGCGAATCAACCGCGTGTTGACGGGATGCTCCGGCACGAGATGGTACGTCCGGCCGTGCCAGCGCGGCTCGCGGATGACGTACGACATGAACTCCGACACCCAATCGACGGGGACGAAGTTTTTCGTTTCGTTGCCGTTCAACGCGAGCCGCACGAACTGTCCGCCGATGAAACCCGTTTCATTCGGTTCGAGCGATTTGAGAATCGTGTGGACGAGTTGCAGCGCGGCGTAGTAGCCGTGGTAGGTCGTCGTGAAGCCGGTTTTCGAATCGCCGATGATGATGCCGGGGCGAAACACCGTGAGATCGTCGAGGAAGTCGGCGGCGCGGACGAGCTTTTCGGCTTCGAGCTTGCTCTGTTCGTAATCGTTGGACAGTTCCTGGCCGACGTCGACATCGGATTCCAGCACGCGGCCTTGCCGCAGACCGGCGATGTACGCGGTAGAGACGTGGAACAACTGCCGGATGCGCGTCGCGCGGCAGAATTCCAGCATGTATTTCGTACCGTTGATGTTCGACGCCCACGGCTCGCCTTCGGCGCTGGTGGCGTGGAACTGCAGGCTGGCGGCGTTGTGGATCATGCCCGAACAGTATTCGGCGACCCAGCGGATGCTGTGGCCGTCGAGTCCGAGATCGGGCTGGCTGATGTCGCCTTCCAGCACGACGGGCCGCGGGAGCCGCGTGTTGAGCGATTGCTCCCAGCCGGAGAGCATCATCTCGACGCGCTGCCGGGCCGACATGCGGCGATTGGAACGAACGAGCACGGCCAGCGGCGTGCCGGCCTGCAGCAGATCGCGCAGCAGATAATTGCCCAGGAGACCGGTGGCGCCGGTCAGAAGAAGATGCTTCATGGAGTGATCGCGAACCCCAACGGGAAGAAAAAGAACCAAAGTAGTCTACCGGTTTCGGGCGGAAAATCGCAAATCCGCAAGACCATTTGCAGGTTTTCGCGGGATTTGCCGCAGGTCGGTCGTCATAGAGAAGACGACAGCGAGAACCGTCAGCGCAGGTAGGAATCGCTTACCACGCACGGTTTCGCAGGGATGCCCAATCAGCCGCCAAGAAGGAGGCATCTCTCGCAAAGACGCGAAGTCGCAGAGGATCGCCAAGTAAGACTAAGAAAACTGTCTTCTCCTTAGCGATCCTTCGCGTCTTTGCGCCTCTGCGAGAGACGGTTTTCCTGCTTTCCTCGCGGCGGATTACCGCGGCGGCGATGTGCGGGCCGAAGGGGCCGCGTCGCGTGAGGCGGAGGGAAGAATCGCTTCCGTACCGGACCTGGAAGATGCCGGCGTCGCGAGTTTCAGCGGGCCGAGGATGTCTTCGAGCGACAGCGGCTGGCCGTTGCGGGTCGCGTCGCGTTGTTTGGCGGCGATGTAGCTCTCCGCCGCCAAACGCAGGAACTCTTCGCGGTCTGCGGCGGGAATCGTGTCCATCCGCTGGGCGACGGCTTCGATCCAGCCCGGTTGCCGGGCCATCGCCACCGTGATCATGTGGGCGAAGAATGTGAGCTGCTTGAAGTTCTTGTCGGCGATGGAATGGCTGATCGGTGAAATCACCTTGGCGACGGTCTCCACGGTTTGCGACGGCAACTCGACGTACACGTCGCCGTGATGCGTTGCCATCAGCTTGCCGTCGGCGTTCCGCTCGAATTTCGCCTGCAACCGCATCACGGAGCGGGCGATGATCGGCTTGGTCAGCAGCGGGCTTTTGAACGCGCCGTCGCAATAGATCATCGAATCTTCCGGCGTGGAATACAGGACTTCCACCGTCCCCTTCGAGCCGTCGCCGGCGTCGGCCGTGAAGACACCCGGCCCGGTTTGCTCCAGCGTGAACTTCGAGATCCCCATCGCCCGCCAGCTCGACACGGCGACGTGCGGATTGCGCAGGAAGTACGCGTAGACATCGCGGTCGACTTCGAACGTGATTGTCGGCAACCGGCGATAGAGGCTCAGGCCTTTGAGCACGCTCTGCGTTTTATCACGGGCTGCGGGCGTCAAGGCGTTGAGCGGCAGCTCGGCGAGTGCCTGCTTCTTCAAGGCGTTGCCCGACGCGCCGGCCTGAACGATCGTCAGGCCGTGATAGGGGAAATTGTCGTCGGCGGCGTCCGCCGCTTTCGACGACGCCTCGGTCCGTTTCTTGAACGAAAACGGATTCGACGCCGTCGACTCGTCGCGGCGGAGTTCCTCCGCGGCGATAACGTTTGGAATCGGTACGGCGAACGAACCGAGCCAGCCAAGTACAGCCAGTCGG
Organism: uncultured Planctomycetaceae bacterium; assembly: GCA_964504645.1. Taxonomy (GTDB): domain Bacteria; phylum Planctomycetota; class Planctomycetia; order Planctomycetales; family Planctomycetaceae; genus CAZDGB01. The sequence continues at coordinate 25,053 of CAZDGB010000069.1, forward strand.
CGCACGACGATCCCGAGACTCGGTCTGGGCATTCCGGTCCCTTCCCCCTGAAAATGGTCGCCCCGAGGCCCCCACGCCATGCGGCTTCCCGCATCGCGCCCCGTTCGGTTCGGCCAAACCCCCCCGCGCAGTTTTTCAGACCGCGCTAATCCGCATCCCCAGTAAGATCGGCACAAACGATTTCCTCGCACCACTCCAAAATTCACACGACGCAGCGGCCTCGGCCGAACTTCCACGCCGAGTTCGGGTTAGAATCCGAAATCACCCCCCGAAGCCGCGGTTGGCAACCGCGGTTTTTCTTGATTGGCGTCGAACGGAAGACCGCGGTTGCCAACCGCGGCTTTGACGGAGCCAGCGATGCAT
>CAZDGB010000070.1:0-25172 GCA_964504645.1 uncultured Planctomycetaceae bacterium
GCCTCGGGGGAGAAGGTGGCCGAAGGCCGGATGAGGGGGTTGTCTTAAGCGTCGTTGGCGGAAAATCGGTCTTCGCCCAACTCCACCCGCGTGATCTATCGCCCCTCACCCTAACCCTCTCCCCCGCCGCGGGGGCGAGGGGACCGGAAACAAAGACCCCATGCGCATCACCCGCATCCCATCTCGCAGCGCGGCACGGCGGCGGGGGTTGACGACCCCGGCGATCGCGTTGGCGCTGATCGTGATGATGGCGGGGATGGCGCTCGTGCTCGATCGCATCTGGCTCGAAACGGCGCAGTGGGAACTGACGACGGCGGCGGAAGCGACGGCTCTCGCCGCGGCGCGGCAACTCGCGTCCGACGATCGGCTGCTCGCTGACGCCGATTCGGAACAGCGGCTCGATCTCGCCCGGAACGCGGCGGAACTCGTTTCGATTCAGAATCCGGTCGTCGGCCAGGCGGCCAGTTTCTCGCCCGACCGCGATCTCCTTTTCGGCAACTACACGCAGCCCAAGCCGAACGAGTTAGCCCGCCTGGACGTCGAAGCGGAGGACCCGCTCACGGTCCGTGCGATCCTGCACCGGTCGCGGGCGCGGAACAATCCGGTCGCGTTGTTCGTCGGCCAGCTCACCGGCCTGCCGTTCGGGGACGTCCTGCGGGCGGCCGACGCGACGCTCAACAACCACATTGCGGCGATCCGGCCCGTCGTCGGCGCGACGGCTCCCGCACTGCCGCTGGCGATCTGGAAAGTCGACCTGAGCGGCAGCCGCCAGGACACGTGGACCGTGCAGATCGATCAGCGCAAAGGGGCCGACCAGTACCGTTTCGACGCGGAAAGCTCGCAAGTTGTCGAAGGCCAGGACGGCATCCCGGAGATCAAAGTCCGCAGCCTGGCCCGCGGCGGCCGCCCGGAAGCGTGCAATGTCCAGATCGTCGACCTCGGCACCGATTTCGATCAGGAGAAATTGAAGACGCAGTTCCAATCCGGCTGGTCGGAACTCGACCTGGAAGCTTTCGGCGGCGAACTGAGCCTCGGCAGCGGGTTGACGCTGACGTCGTCCGCGCAGATTCTCGCACCCGAACAGGACGCGTTGACTTCGCTGCTCGGCGAGCCGCGGATCGTGTTACTGTTCACAACGGCTGTGCCGACGGGGCAAGACAATCTGTGCGAAACGAAGTGCGTGGAGTTCGTCGCCATCCGCGTGATGGACGTGCAGGATCAGGGGGACGGCTCGTGCCTCGTCGTGCTGCAACCGACCGTCCTGGCAACCCGCGCGGCCGTCGTCGCCGCCAGTGGATCAACGCCCCCCGTCGTGCCGAACAAATACATCTACAACCTGCGATTGACGAATTGAGAGAACCGAAACGAACCGCAGATTTCAGTAGAAGAATTGACGGCTGCAAAAAGGCGCAAGAAGCGCAAAAAACAGCCATGACAAATTGATCTGATTGCATTCCTTTTTGCGTCTCTTGCGCCTTTTTGCGGCGAATCTTCTTATCTCAAATCTGCGAAATCTGCGGTTGAGGCCTTTCTGAGGACACTCCCATGATCGCCGACCCCCCCGTGATGCGGACGCCGACGGATGCGCGGCAGGCGTTTCAGTTGCTGAAGACGCGGCTGCATCGGCAGATGGTCGACGCCCTCGACTTGTCGAAGGCCGGCCTGTTGCCCGAGCAGGAGTTACGCCAGCAGTTGCGGGCGCTCACCGCCCATCTCTGCGAGCAGCAATCGGTCAATCTGCCGCCGCACGACCGCGACGCCATGGTCCGCGAGATCATGGACGAAATCTACGGCTTCGGTCCGATCGAAGCGCTGATGCGCGACGCGGAAATCAGCGACGTCCTGATCAACGGCCCGGACAGCGTCTTCATCGAACGCAACGGCCTGCTCGAACGGACCGACGTTCGTTTCGCCGATCACGACCATTTGATGCAGTTCATCCAGCGGCTGGTCGGCCGCGCGGGCCGGCGGATCGACGAAGTCTCGCCGATGGTCGACGCGAAACTTCCCGACGGGTCGCGACTCAACGCAGTCATTCCGCCGCTGGCGCTGCGCGGGCCAACCGTCTCGATTCGTCGCTTCAAGAACCGCGCCATTGTTTTCGAGGATATGGTCCGCGCCGGATCCCTCACGCCGGAGATGGCCGATTTCCTCGTCGCGGCGGTGATGGGCCGGATGAACATCGTCGTCAGCGGCGGCACGGGCGCCGGCAAGACGACGATGCTGAACAACATCAGCCGCTTCATTCCCGAAGCCGAGCGCGTCGTCACGATCGAACAGACGGCCGAACTGCAGCTGCAGCAGAAGGACGTTGTCGCGATGGAGACCCGTCCGCCAAACGTCGAAGGCCGCGGCGAAATCACGCAGCGCGATTTGCTCAAGAACGCGCTGCGGATGCGGCCCGACCGGATCATCGTCGGCGAAGCGCGCGGCAGCGAAGTCCTCGACATGCTGCAGGCGATGAACACCGGCCACGACGGCTCGATGAGCACCATTCACGCCAACGAGACTCGCGACGCCCTCGACCGTATGGAATTGATGATCGCGCTCTCCGGCGTCGAACTGCCGACGCTGATTGCCCGACAATACATCGCCTCGGCGGTGCAGATCCTGGTCCACATGACGCGACTCAGCACCGGCGAACGCAAGGTGATGCGGATCAGCGAACTGTGCGGCTGCCAGGACGGCGTGTATCAGCTCGAAGACATTTTCGTCTACCGCATGGCAGGGATCGACCGCGAATCGGGCCGCGCCCGCGGCGCGTTTTACGCGACGGGTTACGAACCGGAAGCCCTCAAACGCCTCGCCGGCCGCGGCCACGAACTGACGGCAATGAACTTCGCGGCCCGCGAACTCGCCGACCGCCGGGAGTACGTGTCGAAGTTTTGAACGAAAAACATGCCCAAAGGCGATTAGCCACAAAAGGCACAAAATAAAAGGCAGATACAGTGAGGCTCGACCGTTTTCCTTTTGTGCTTCTTGTGGCTCAATTCGTCTGTTTGTAGATCGAGGAACCAGGCGATGGCGACGATCGCGACGCAGCCGCAGTTCGCGGGGATTCTGAAGGACGTCGAGACGTTCGGCTCGGGCCGGAGCGAGACAAATTCAGACCGGTTGAATTCGTGGTTCGACGTGCTGATGCTGCAATCGGGCGCGGGGATCGCCCCGTCGATGGTGCTGCTGCTGTGCGTGTGCGCGGCGATTTCCCTCGGCGGGCTGGCGTTCGTCATCCAGGAAAACTTTCTGACAACGGCCCTCGGAGCGCTGGCCGGTTTCGCAGCGCCCATCGGCTATGTGATCTATTTGCGCGCCGCCCGCCAGAAGAAAATCCTGGCGCAGTTGCCGCCGATGGTCGAGGAACTGGCCCGCGCGGCGAAGACGGGCCGCAGCGTCGAACACAGTGTAAAACTCGTCGCCGACGACACGCCGGCGCCGCTCGGCGACGAACTGAAGCTCGTTTCGCGAAAACTCGACATGGGGATGCCGCTGCGGGAGGCCGTCCGCGACTTGCCGGCTCGCACGGGGGTCAACACGTTCAACCTGCTCAACACCACGCTCATCGTGCAGCAGCAGACGGGCGGCGACCTCGTCACGGTGCTGGAACGGCTGTCGCGCACGGTGCGGGACCGGCTGCTGTTCCTCGGCCGATTGCGGGCCGCGACCGCCGCCAGCCGGGCGACGGCGGTGCTGATGATCGTCGTTCCGCCGGCGGTGCTGGCGTTCTTCACGTTCCGCGAGCCGACGTACTTGCAGCAATTGCTGTCGTCCCCCTGGGGCCGCAACGCCACGTTGTTCGCCTTCGCATTGGAAATCGTCGGCGCGATCTGGGTGCTGAGAATTCTGAAGGATAGCCAGACGAATTAGGGGGTTGCCGGTCGTGGGTTGTGGGTTGGAAAAGACACTCAATCCCTTTCACGCTCCGTCTTCCCAACCCCCAAACAACAACCCCCAACCGGCCATCCACCATGTCCCTCCCCCTCGTTCGTCCCGACCAGACGCCGATCGCCGATGCACGGGATTATTATTTCGGGCCGCTGACGCCAACGCTCGCGGCGATGCTGCCCGAGAGCGACAAACGCCGGGACGAGCTGCGTCAGGAATTGCAGACCGCGGGATACTACTCGCCGCACGCGCTGACCAATCTCTCGGCGATCCGTTATGCGCTGATGACGTCGCTCATGCTGCTCGGCGGCGCGGCGCTGGTGCTGTCGCCGCGCGCCTGGGAACCGGCGGCGCTGGGACTGCTCATCGTCGGGCCGGTTTTCGGCTGGTCGCTACCGCGGCTCGTCGTCCGTGGGAGAGCCGCGCGGCGGAAAGCGGAGATCGAGCGGGGGATGCCCGATCTCTTGGACATGCTCAACATGTGCGTCGGCCAGGGGTTGACGGTCCCCGACGCGTTGGAGCGAATTCTGCCCGACTTGAATGCGATCTATCCGGCCCTCGCGCAGGAATTGCGGATCGTCAAAGAGCAGGCCGCGCTCGGCGACTTGCATCAGGCGCTGAAGAACTTCGACCAGCGCATCGACTTGCCGGAAGTCCACTCGTTCACGTCGCTGCTGATGCAGACCGACCGGATGGGAACGAGCGTGTCGCAATCGCTGGCGGCGTACAGCGACAGCATGCGAGAGAGCCTGAAACAGCGGGCCGACGAAAAGGGAAACCGGGCGGCGTTCCGGCTGTTGTTCCCAACGGTCTTCTGCCTGATGCCGGCCGTGTACCTGTTTCTGCTCGGCCCGGCGATCATCGGCTTCGCGGACTTCTTTAAGCAGGGAGGCCGCGACCACCTCGACCAGGGCAGCCGCGTGATCGAGCGCATCAACACCGAACGCGCCGGCGACACAGCCCAACGGCCGCAGACTTTGTAGGGTCCGCTGTGCGGACCGATCTTCGCAACTTGTGAATTGGTCCGCACAGCGGACCCTACAACACGCCGAGATTCCAGCCCATGCGGCTCGGCGGATAGAGAATTGCCTGAGTTTCGGCATCGAGGTCGCTGGGGCGAATCTCGCGGCCCAACCGGTACGCCGCGTTGCCGAGGTGGCAGAGTTCGCTGGCGGCGAGTCCCGTCGCCAGATCCGCCGCGGGGGTTTGCCGCGATTTGACGCAGTCGACGAAGTTCCGCAGGTGGGGCGTCAGCAACTCGTGGCCGTCGGCGGTGAGCGGTTCGGTGCTGTCGTAGATTTTCCAGCCGCCGCGGTCGACGATCAGCGTGCCGCGCTCGCCGTAGAACGCCACGCCGGAGCTGCGGTTTTCCATCCCCTGGCCCGACCAGAGGCGGTGCTCCCAGACGACAGACGACGATCCAAAATCGTACTGCACGGAGAGCGTGTCGGGCGTTTCCTGATCATCGTCGAACGTCTGCTTGCCGCCGATCGCCGAAACGCGGCGCGGCTGTTCGACGCCGAGACCCCAGCGGGCGACGTCGAGCCAGTGGACACCCCAGTGGGCCAGTTCGCCGCCGCCGTAGTCCCAGAACCAGCGCCAGTTGAAGTGAAACCGGTTCGGCTGGAACGGACGCTGCGGCGCCGGGCCGAGCCACTGGCGGTAATCGACGCCGTCTGGCATGGCGGCTTCCGCTTTGTGGCCGATCGGTTTCCGCCGATGCACGACCCAGGCCCGCACCAACGGCACCGCCCCGAGTTGGCCGGAACGAACGAGTTCGACGGCGCTTTGAAAGTGAATTCCGCTCCGCTGCTGCAAGCCGACTTGCACGATGCGATTCGTGCGCTGGGCAGCGGAGAGCAGCGGCTGCGATTCGCCGGCGTGATGCGTCGCCGGGCTTTCGAGATAGACGTCTTTCCCCGCCTGGCACGCCAGCACCGTCATCCAGGCGTGCCAATGGTCGGGCGTCGCGATGACAACGGCGTCGAGCGACGGATCGTCGAGCAGCCGGCGGAAATCGGATTCGCAATCCGGCCGGCTCCGCCGCGCTTCAGATAACAGTTTCTGCAACGGAGCGAACTGCTGCTCATCGACGTCGCACAGCGCGGCGACGTCGACGTCTGGGAAACCGACCAGCGTTTCCGCCAGCGTCTTCCCCTGGTTGCGTAGCCCGATCAAGCCGATTCGGAGCCGCTCTGCCGGATTCTGCCCGCCGGAGACGCTCGACGACAACCCGACCATCCCCGCCGCAACGCCGGCCGCCTGCTGCGCACTGCGTCCCAAGAACTGCCGGCGACTGCAGCCCGGCAGCGCCTCTCGCGGCGAAGAGTCCCCCCGTATGTCCCCCATGACGCTATTATGGCGGTCTTGGCGGGGAAAAGACAGCGGGAAATTTCTGCCGCGCCGCACACCGAGGGGATGTCAGAACAACCGCGAATCGCCAGGAAATGCCGCGACATACTCAGAAGCTCGTCTCGCATTCTGAACGGCGGGCGAGATAAGCGACAGGGCAAACGCAAAGATCAAAATGATCACCAGCCAAAAGTAAATCCCGAACTCTCGTTGGGGCGGAGCGAAGCTTGCGAGTTCACGCACGGCTTTGCACAACTGCCGCCACTTGCCGACGACGTCGATCGGCGGCGGCTTGCCTGGCGGAAGAGTCGCGTAGTTGATGAGGGCGAAGACCCACCCCCACGCCACCCAAAATGCCATCGCAAAAGTCGCTTCCCGCGGAGTGTCGAATTTCGCGAAAAACTCCCCCAAGGCCACGGTGGCGCAGCCGATGCACAACACACACGACAGGCCACAGAGCAGTTTTCGCATGAATGGATTGTAGCTCGCCACGGAGGAAAGCGAACTGCGGTCAGAAGACGAACCGGGATTCTTGCCGGCACGTTGAAAACATGCCCCACGTTCAGATGCGGTCCAGGCAATCGATCCAGCGGGCGATTTCTTCGAGATCGTCGTCCGACGGGTACTTGTGGCCCCAGCCGGGCAGCGGTCGGAGGACCACGGGGAACTTCATGCGGCGAATGGCTTCAACCGACGCCTTCACCGGCGGAAACAGCGGGTCGTCTTCGCCGCAGACGAAGTAGAACTGCTGCCGCTGGTCGGGCTCGTTGTCGGGGAGCGGGGCGAGGAGCGGCTGCGAGGCCATCGCGACGCCGCGGAACAAATCGCGGTGCTTCGCCGCGAGCAGCCACGCGAACATGCCGCCGCTGGAGAAGCTGTGGAGCACGATCCGCTGCGGGTCGATCTGGTATTTCTCGCGAGCCCAGGCGACGCAGTCTTTGACGTGCTCGGCTTCGAGCGGCGTCCAGCCGGAGACTTTCTCCGCCTTCGGAGCGAGGAGAATCAGGCCGCGGCGGTCGCAGAGGGTCTTCCAGTCCTTGTAGACCGACGCCTCCATCGTGTCGCCGCCCGGATGAATCCACACGACGAGTCCATAGTTCGCCGCAGGCGTGTAGCCTTCCGGCACGTAGGCCCAGAATTCGCGGTTGCTGGCGGCGATCGTCTCCGTGAAGCGGCCCGTCTTCCAGGCGTCTTCTTCCTTGGGCGGCTCGGCGGCCGGCGGCATCGCTTCCGTCGGCAATTCCAGGGGAACGGAGTCGGGGTACGAGCCGAGCGTCAATTCGCCGGAGAGTTCCGCGGTGTCGCGCACCCAAGCCAACTGCAGCTTTTCGCCGGGACGAATCCGGCTGACGATGTCGTAGAGTTCTCTCGCGTTGGCGACGTCGATGTCCTTCGCCTTCACGATGCGGTCGCGCGGCGCGAGGCCGGCTTTCTCGGCGGCGCTGTCGGGCATGACGGCCCGCACCGGCACCCCTTTGACGTTCGGATCGAGAAGTTGCCGCTGCGGCACGATCCCCAGGAACGCGGCTTCATAGGGAGTCAGTTCACCGACGAGCGTCACCTCCATCGCCTGCCGCTCGTCGCCGCGGGCAACGACGACTTTCACCGTGTCGCCGGCGTATTTCCGCCCGAGAACGTGCCGCAATTGCGCCAACCGTGCGACCTTCTCCCCTTCGAGCTCGACGAAGCGATCGCCCGACTTGAGACCGGCCTTGTGCGCAGGGGAATCGAAGCGGACGCGGTCGATGACGGTCTCCTCTTTGCCCCCCTGTTTGAACGTGACGCCCATCAATCCGGGCAACAGGTCTTTGCCTTCCTTGAGCCGGTCGATCACGGCGTAGACGTCTTCCATGGGAATCGCGAAACCGATGCCGCCGTCATACCATTCAACGCCCGCCGTTTCGCCCGACGCCTGAGGCGAGAGGGGGACGCTGATGCCCATCACGCGGCCTTGAATGTCCAGGATCGGGCCGCCGTAGTTCACCGGAGAAATCTTCGCATCGACTTGCAGCGCCTTGCCCCAGACGCGGTTGAGCGCCGAGACGATGCCGACCGACACGTTCGGGGACGATAGATCGTAGGTGCGTCCGAGCGCGATCGCCCACGCGCCGACGCGGATGCCGCCGCGCGGGGCGGCGACGGCGGGCGTCAGCCCTTCGGCGTCGATCTTGAGGAGCGTGAGCATCCGCTGCTTATCGTGCGCGATGAGCTTCGCAGGAAAGCGGCGTTCGTCGGGAAGCGTCACTAGGATGGAGGCGGGCTTCGAGGCGAAGTTGAACGTGCTGGAGATGACATAGCCGTCGGGCGAAACGACGACGCCCGATGTCGGCCCGGTGCCGAAGAGGACGTTTTGCGCCTGCTCGAGTCCGCCGACGGTTTCGATGCGGACGAGGCAGGGATCGGCGAGCGCAACGGCCTCGCGGATCGCCTGCTCTTCGAGGGCCTCGAGGGACTTTTCCTGGGCGAAGACTGGGGCCGCAACCGCGGCGATGAGCAACAGGAGTGCGGGGAAGGAACGAAGCACGGTGTATCCAAGTGTTCGACGCTTCTGCGCAGCGTCGCTAAAGTGGTGCGTTATTCTTCAAGCTCTTTACGCGGAACGGGGAGTTCGACGTTGATCAACTGATCGCCGCGGCGGACGACGAGCCGTAAGTTGCCGCCCGGTTCGAGGCGGCCGAGTTCATCTCTCAGAGCGCGGACCGATTGGATCAGCTCGTCGCCGACGAACAGGACGAGATCGTTGGCGCGTAGGCCGGACTCCATCGCGGGGGAGGCGGGGGCGATGCGGTCGATGAAGGCCGGCGTGCGGGCGACGACGTCGGGGATCATGATGATGCCGAAGTCCGCGGCGTGATAGCGGTCGGGTCGATTAGATGCCGAGTCTTCGTCACCGTCCGCTGCGCGCTTCGCCGTGAATTTCCCACTGATGATCTCCTCGACCGCCAGTTTCAGTTCGCCGATCGGCATCACATAGTTGACCCAGGTGTTCGTCTGCGAATTGCGCAGCTCCTTGCCGATCATCCCCAGCAGCCGGCCGTCCCACGTCGTCAGCACGCCGCCGCCGGAGCCGGGATTGTTGGTGATGGCGTCGACCACGTAAACGGGGCCGTGATACGGAACCTCGAACACCCCGCGGCGGGCGGCGAGCGTCGTTTTCGCGGCGATCACGCCATGCAACACCGAGACCTGTTCGTCGCCGACGGCGACCTTGAACATGTTGCTGAACCCGAGGACCCTCGCGCCGGGCGGCGCGGTCGCCGCGTCGGCGAGATCGAAATACGGCAGACCGTCGGCTTCGATCTTCAACACGGCGAGATCGAGTTGCGGCTCCGCGCCGAGAACCTTGCCTTCGTAGCGGCGGCCGTCATTCAGCACGACGTTGACGGCATCGCTGTCGAGGACGTGGCTCCACACCGTGACGATGTGGCCCTCCGCCGAGACGAGGAACCCCGTGCTGTACCCGTACAACTGCTTGATTCCGCCGGCCCCGAAGATCTTCACGATCTTCGGCATCACATCGGTGACGGTCTCGCGGGACGATTGCGCGAAGGCACCGTTCGCCATCAACAGGAAACACAAACATCCCACACCAAATTGACGGGACCGCGGGCTGATCATGTGTCGCATCATGTCACTTCCCTCCCGCAGCGACGTCGAGGGCTTCGATGTCGAACGTGGCGAATTCCCGTTCGCCGCTCTGGGCGATGAATTTCCGCAACAGCGGGCGGCCGGAGATCGTGCCGGTCGCGAGGATGCGGATCTCGGCGGGATCGACGTCGGTCCCCAGCGCGCTGTCGAACCCGATGAGGGCATGGTCCAGTTGGCGGAAGTACCAGCGCGTTTCGATGCCGTCTTTGCGCGAGACAATCACGTCGACCATGTCACCGCGGCCATCGAGCGGCTCGTTGCCGAAGTAATAGAAGTCGCTGAACGCCTCGCGGCCTTTCGTCAGTAAGAGGCGGTATTGATGCAGCGCGATGAGCAATCCGCCGGTGCCGGGCGGTTCGTCGATCGCCTCCGCGTCGTCGCCGAGCGGCTGCAGATAAGGGGCCTTGGGCATCGTCAGACCGACGCCCGTGTCGGCAAGCGTCAGGGTGAATGGCTCGCCCGCCGACGTCTTGCCCGTCAGCTTCCAGCGTCCCGTCACCGATCGCCACGGCTCATACTCCGCCATTCCGGCGAGCACGCGGTCTTGTTCAAGCTTGTTAAAATAGTAGTTCGCGTAGCCGTCCTTCGGCTCGAGCATGTGCTTGTAGGCTTCGGGGATTTCGGCCTCTGGTTTGTGCGGCATCATCGGGACGGGCCGCGGCGGCTTCTCGGGCTTTTTATCGCCGTCGGGCTTCGGCTCGTCGTTTTCCGGTTTTTCGGAGTCCTTCTTCTTTTCCGGATCGTCTTCGGGAGGCGCTTTCGGCGCGGGAGGGCCGGAACGCTTCGGCGCGAGTTCCGACTGCCGATGCAAACTGCGCAGTTCGACGTAGATTTCGTGCTTCGTCCCGTCGCGGCGATAGACGAGGGGCAGCGTCCAGCCTTTCGGGTAGATGCCGAGCACGTTCTTGAACTGGTTCACGCTGCCGATCGGCCGGCCGCCGAACGACACGATCTCGTCCCCTTCGCGCAGGCCGCGGCGGTAGGCGTCCGACGTTTCGAGGATGTTGTCGACGACGACCGTCCGGTCCGACGTAGTGCGGACCGTCGCGCCCAGCGTCGCGTGATCGACGATGCGCCCGCTTTTCAATTGCCCGAGGAACAGTTTGATCTGGTTGATGGAGATGGCGTAGCCCGCGCCGGAATTCACGCGGCCGCGCTTGTCGAACGAACCGCGGCCGTTGATGCCGACGAGTTCGCCGGCGGCGTTGAACAGCGGCCCGCCGGAGTTGCCGGGGTTGATCGAGGCGTCGACCTGGATGCAGTCGGTGTATTCGAGGATCGTGCCGGCGGGGTACTGGTAGCGATGCACGCCGCTGACGATGCCGTAGGTCACGGTCGGCGTGAAATCGGTGGCGAGCAGAAACGGGTTGCCCATAGCGAACGTCCAGTCGCCGACCTGCAACTGGTCGCTGTCGCCAAACGCCGCATGAGGGAAATCGTCGCGACCGAGAAGCTTGAGCAGCGCGACGTCGCCGGTCGGGTCGATGCTGACGATGACGGCGTCGTAGAGGTTGCCGTCGTTGAGGCCGCATTTCATGAAGTCGCCGGACCCGCTCGTCACGTGGTAGTTGGAGAGGGCGTAGCCATCGGGGCTGATGAGGACGCCGGACCCGCCGCCGTTGCCGTCGGCGGAGAAGATGGCGACGACGCTCGCCGCCGCGCGGGCCACGACGGCGATGCGCTCCTCTTCCGCGCGTAGCACCGCCGGATCGGCGGCAACCGCGCGACCGGCGGACAAAGCCGCGAACAGAACGACAAGTAACTGGCAGAACTTCATGCCGGGCGGTTCCATTAGAACTCAAATAAGGCAATTCTCTCGCAGAGACGCAGAGATCGTGGAGAAAAAACACGGAGGAGATTCCATGAAAATTGTTTCCTCTGCCGTTCTCGGATTTTCTCTCTGCGTTCTCGGCGTCTCTGCGAGAGGTCAATCTTTCTCTTTTGTCATTTGACGAGCCGGGCGTCGGCGAGGTGCAGGCGGTCGCTGATGTCGATGTCCGGGCCCCAATCGACGAGGAGATCCAAATCGACGACGCCCGTCACGTCGAGGTCGAGGGGAATCGGCGGCTGCCGCGGGCGGAATTCGCCGGCGTAGAGTTCCTTGCGGTCGCCGAGAATGCGGAACACCACAGTGCCCCAGCGCGTGTTCGTAATTTCATCGTCGATACCCAGCAGAGCCTGGAGCCGCCGGTATTCGCCGCCGAGCCGGTATCGGAGCTCGGTCTTGGAGTGGATGGCCAGCCCGCGGGTGTAAGTCTTCTGCCCGAGCCGCAGCGGCTTGCCTTCGAGGCTGCGGTCCTTTTGGAACTTCCAGAAGAAGTCGTCCTTGTCGCCGCCGCCGTAGTCCTCGTATTTGACGCTCCGCGGTTCGAGCGTCGACAGAAAGACGACTTTGCCGAGGCTGAAATCGACGGCGGAGATCGCGGCGGCGGCGATCTTCCAGGACGGGCCGGCGGCGGATTCGAGTTGCCACTGGCCGTTCTCGGCGGCGACCGTTTTCAATGCGAGGAAATCGCCGTTCGACAGGATCGCGCGGCCGACGAGTTTCGCGATCGCTGGTTTGCGGGCGTAAATCAACCCAAACGCTTTTTCTCGTTTGACGGAGATTTCATCGCCGTCGAGGAGGAACTTGATCGCCGCGTCGTCGATGGCGCCGACCACACCGTCGAGGTGATCGAGGACTTCCGCCTTCTGCAGCACGACCAGATCGGACTTCGAGCCTTTTTCCAAAAGTTGCGACCAGAGGGGATCGAACTTTGCGCTCGGGGCCGAGAACCGCACGCTGCGCACGGCGGCGAGCGGCAGCGTCACGTCGCCCAGGAGGGGATGTTTTCCAGAGAGGCTTTTCGCCGTGGTGGCAAGATTCGTCACCTGGAGTTGCGAGCCGTCGACCAGGCCGATGCGGACGACGGGAACGTCGGAGTCAGTCGGTGCGGCCGGTTCGGAGGCGCGGCGGACTTCCAGCAAATCGGCCGTGGGAATGGTGACGGCGGGGCCGGAGTCCGGCTGCAGGGCCAGTTCCTTGGCCGTCAACTTCAGTAGCGTCCCGGACTGCTGATCGCCCGACAGTCGAGTGACTTCGACCGGCGGAGCGGCTGCCGCAAGGAGCGCGGCGACAACGGCGAATTTCATGCAACGATCCCGGCTATTTCTTCGGCGCCGCCCGCGTGGCGAGCTTTTTCGAATAGGCGTCGATGGCGTGGCGGTAATGCGAGGGGAAATTCTTGAAAATCATGTTCTTCGCCTTGGTCTGCTCCTGCGGCGGCAAATTTCCCCACGCTCCTTCTTTCGAAAGCTTCTTCGGATCGGTCGTGCCGGGCGCGGTCTGGCCTTTGATGACGCTGTCGTCCGCAGGGCTGCTGCTCTCGTTCGAGTTGTTCTGCCCCGCGCCGCCCCCTCCGCCGCCCCCTTGCGCTTCCATCTTCTTGATCAGCTCGTCGAGGTTCTCGATGATCCGCTCCTGCACGCCCTGGACTTTTTCCCCCGCCCGGCCCAGGTCGAGCCGGCGTTCGGAGTCGGACATCAGCCGGGCGACCTCGCCCAGCGACTTCTCGCGGAGATTCACCAGTTCCGCCTGCATGAGCGTCGCAGTCGTCGAGTAGCGGACCGGCACGTTTTCCGTTCGTTTGAGCAACGTCTCTAACGATTCGAGCGCCGGCTTGATTTCCAGGAGCGCCTGCGACGACACGGCCCGGAAGAAGAACAGGCTCGCCGGATCGACGACTTCCTTCGCATCCACGGTTTTCAGCATCTCGTCGGCTTCGTCGAACATCCGCCGCTCGACGAATTGCCGGCCCGTGTAGAGTCCCAGGTTGGCGCGGAAGAACGGATGGGCGTTCTGCAGCAGGTCGGCGCTCGGCGCGAACGACGCCGTCGTGCGGGCTTCGCGCACCAAGCGGGCGACGTTCTCGTTGAGCAGGGCAAATGATTCGACGACGCGGTCCAACAACTCGTCCGCCACGGGAGGCTCGCCGTCCCACGTCCACATCTTTTGCAACGCCTCGGTTTTCGCGGCGTCAACGCCGGACTGCTCGGCGGCCCAGACGAGGATCTTACCGCGGACTTCTTCAGCTTGCGGAGCCGAGTAGACCTCGTCGGCGGCGAACGCCGAGCCGCTCGCCGCGAGGAGGCAGGCCGATGTGAGAAGTGTCGCCAATGGTCGCATGTCGTTTTCCTCGCTGGCGGTCGTCATTTATCGGCGAGTCAGTGATCTGCGAAGCGCAAGCGTGTGCGTGGTGTTATTTGTTTCGTCCGGTCGATAAATCATACGTCGCTTTCTGGATTTTTTCCTGCCGGCGCGCCTGTTCCCGCAACTGTTTGAGGACATCGGGATCGGCCGCCTGCTCGCCGTCGACCTCGCGGCCGAGGACTTTCGTCCGGCGGTTGACGCGGTACTGCAAGGCCCGCAACGTCTTCAGTTCGGCCAACTGGTCGACAAGCGGAGGCTCCTGCTGCTGATTCTCCTGCTGTTGCTGTGGATTCTGCTTCTTGTCCTTGCTCTTCTCCATTTCCTTCTGGAGCGCTTCGATCAGCTCTTCCAGCGACTCGATGATGTCCCGCTCGATCCCCTGCGTCAGCTCGGCGACGTCGAACCGTTCCAGCCGGCCGACGACGGTCAGCATGTCGTCCCGCATCTGCTCGACGGCCTCGGGAAAGGCGATCGACGAGCCTTCTTCCTTGAGCAAAGTGAGCGCCTTCGCGGCGAGGAGCGCGATTTGTTCTTGCGCACGGGCCAGTTCCACCGCGCGGCTGCGGTGCCGGTCCGACCGCTGCGATTCGGGCACGGCGAACAGGCCGACGGTGCCGTTGTAGACCATCAGCTCCCGCGCCAGCATGTCGCGGAAGCGAGCCTCAAGCGCCGCCAGCAGCAGGTCGCGTTCTTCTTCGCGCAATTGACGCAGAATCTCTTCGAGCTTTTCTTTCGCCTTCATCAGTTCGGCGAGGGCCTTATCCTGCTCATCGGACGCCTTGCCGTGATTCTTCTTTTTCAACTCCTCGATGGCCCGCTCCATCTCTTCTTTGGCCCGTTGGATTTCCTCGCGACCGGGAGTTTTTGCCTGCTGCGATGGAGAGGCTTCCTGCTGATCCTGAGACTGCGAGTCCTGCGACTGCTGGTCGTCCCCTTCGGGGCTTTGGCTCGGCTGTCCTTTCTGCGGCTGCCCGGACTGGCTTTTCTGCGGCTTGGATTTCTTCGGCTTGCCGCTTTGAGAATCCTGCGAATCGGACGATTGGCCCTCGGATGGCGACTGTTCGCTCTCCTCGGGTTTTTCGCCCTCTTTCGGCTCGTCGCCGCTCTTGGATTTCTCGCCGTCCTTGTTCTTCTCGTCCTTGTTCTTGTCGTCTTTCTTTTCGCCGTCTTTGCTCTGGGATCCCTCTTTGCCTTTTTGACCGTCTTTGCCTTTCTGGCCGTCGGCGGACTTGGAATCGCCATCCTTATCTTTCGATTCCTGGTCGCCGTCGGTCGAGGGCTCGGCGTCCTTGTCGTCGCCTTCCTTCGGTCCTTTGTCCTGATCGCCGTCTTTCTCTTCACCCTTATTCTTCTCGCCGTCTTTGCTCTTCTGGCCGTCGCTCTGTTTGCCGGCCTTGCCTTGTGCGGCTTTGGCCGCCGCCTTGGCGGCGTCCTGGCCGGTGATTTTGTCGACCAGCTTCTGGGCGTCGTCCGCGAGTTTCGCCTGACGGTTTTCGAGGTTCTTCGGATTCTCTTTTCGTTCGGTGTCCGCGCGGACGTCGGTCTGCTTGTCGATCAGCTTGCCGACTTCCTTGATCAACTCCTGAATGCGCCTCTTTTCCTTTTCGATCTCATCCTTGCGATCCTCGCTTTGCAAAAGTTCCAATAACCCTTGCATCAGGACGACGACGTTTTGCTGCTCCTCCAGCGCGTCGCCCAACTGGTCCTGCTTGAGCAAATTGACCAGCACCTGGAACTGGTCGTTCAGCCGCGTCTCCTTGCTCTTGCCAATGGCGCGGACCAGCAAATCGGCCCGTTCGGGATCGGTCTTGCGGAGGTACTCCGCCACCTGGAGCATGGTCGATTCGAAGCGGTGGAACCGCATCGCCAGCCCTTCCTGGGCCGAGGCGATCGACTCATCCTTTTCCGCTGCTTCCGTCGCAGCAGGGGCGGCTGGCGGGTCGGCTGGCGTTTCCTGCGCGGTCAGGTGCAAAGTCCAGACTGCCGCGAGACTCAGCACGCCTGCTGAAAGCATGATCCAACGTCGCATGGGAGACGCCTCCACGTCCGCCCCCCGGCGGACAACACTTCACGGTTGAGACCAGCCGATCCTTATCTCGACTCTAACAACTATTCTAACGCCTTAATAGCATTTTGTTTGCGCTTATTCTTCGTTTTATTGATCAGCTCCTGTTGATCGGAGATCATCTGTTTCAGGTTTTCCAGCAGTTTGTGGAATTGCTCGAGTTCCTGCATTTCGTGCAAGATTTGTTCCAGGTGCTCGATCAATAGTCCGGTCTCCTCGATCGCATCGCTCACCGCCTGCGACGGGTCGGTCCCTTGCTCGTTCGCCAACCGGAAGAGGCCGAGCACGCCGTCGATGTTCGGGAAATCGGTCTCGTTGACGCTGCGCAACGGCCCGATGATTTTCAGGTCGAGCCGGTCCATCATCTGCGGCGTCTCGGCGGCGTTGTTGACCAGTTCCTCGCGGATGTCCCGGAACGCGGCTTCAACCGCCGCGGTCTCGGTGGCGTTCTTCCGCAGGCCGTGCAGGTTTCGTTCGGCGGACGCGGCGATCGATTGTTCGAGCGTCTGCAACTCCTCGGCAGTCTTCGCCGCCGCTTCCTTCGCCTTCAACGCCTTGGCCGCGGCGATTTTGACCTGGTGCAGTTCCAGATCCTTTTGTGATTCCTTGATCTCGGTGATGATCTGTTCGAATCGTTTGCGGAGGTTCAATTCCTTAGCGAACAGGATCGACAACAATTCCTCGACCGGGACGATGGTGAATTCATATCTCTGGCCGCGCGTCTCGTGCGGGCCGTTGCGGTCGTCGCCGTCCTGCGCCCAGACGCTCACGACCAGCTTTTGCCGGATCGACAGATCGAGCGGCACGACGTCGAACCGCTCGAACGGCTCGTCGTCGGTGCGCTCCAGGTGGAATTCCTTCGCCCCCTCGGGGCCTTTCGTGAAATCGCGCGGCAACCAGTCGTCGTCGGTGTCGACTTTGAACTCGAAACGCGCTTTCGCCACGCCGTAGTCATCGGTCACCAGCCCGGCGAGCGGAATGCGGGCGCGGCGGGTGATCGACGAGCCGATCCCTTTCAATTCCGATTCGACCCGCGGCGGCTCGTCGACGATGCCGTTGATCGTCAACCGGCCCGGTTCGATGCTCGAGATGCCGTCGGCGTCTTCCAGGTGAATCCGCAGCGTCGCGTCGGGCGGGAACGTCAGCGGCAGAATCAATCGCCCCGCTTCCGCCGCCTGCTGGAGTTGCTCGCGGAACTTCGGCAGGCCGGCCTGGTGCATCGCCAGCGGCAGCGAGAACGTGCGTTGATCGGACGACCAGACGGAGGTCATGGCGTCGCTCGGCCACGGAATGCGCAGTTGCGGCTTGCCATCGGCGGACTTCAGCGTGACGAACCCCGCGTGGGCCGACGCCGCGCCGTTGGTGTCGACCCTTTGGCCGAATTCGATCTCGAACCGCTCGCCTTGCGCGTCCCCTTCCAGCCGGAACGCCCGCAGCGGCTTGTTGCCCTGCACGTTCAAGAGGAAATCGGTTTCCATCGGCAGCGAAATCTGCACCCCTTGCACGGCGAGCCGCGTCCGCTCCGGACCTTGCGGGCCGATGGGATTCATCCCCGTGTAGGACGGATAGAGGCAATCGAGCGACACCGCATCGGCATGCGGCGGCTCGACGACTTCCACGCGGTAAGGCTCCGCGCTGGCGAAATCGTTCCCGCTCACCCACAGCTCGACGTCGTCTAACAGGCCCGCAATCGTGTGCAAAAACGGCTGGTCGCCGGTGCGATTCAAATAGGGCTGCCCCGAGCCGCGGCCGTTTTTCAGCCGGTAGCTCAATTTGACGCGGTCGGGCATCACAGTGCCGTCGGCGGCTTCAACCAGGAGCGTCAAATCGGCGCCGCGCGGATGGCGGTAGACGCCGTGCTCGAACTCGCGGATGCGATCGCCGGGTTGCAGCAGCACCTTCACGTTGAGGACCGTCTCGCGCGGCCAGTACGACTCGCGGAGTCCGAGAAACCCGTGAATCCAGCGGTCCATCGCCGCAGTGTTGAAGACCATCAGTCCGAGAATCGACACGAGCAACACGGACGCCGTCAGCACCGCACGCCGCAGCGGCCGCCAGTCGAAGACGGTCGACAGTTCCAGCTTCTCGGCAAGTTTGGCGGCATCGCGGATCGTGTGCGACAGCATCGGCGCGGCGAGCGGTCCCTCGGCGGACTGAAGCCCTTCCGACGCTTCGACCGCCGTGATCAGCCGGTCGTCGAGTTGCGGAAACCGCCGTTCGAGAATGAGCGCGAGCGCCCGCGTCCGCAGCGACCGCACCAACCGGAATACCACGAACAGCAAACCGGCCGCTGTCAGCCCGGCGATCGACGCGATCAGGACAAACGCCCGAAACCCGCGCGGCAATTCGAGATGGCTGAGCGAGAAATAGGCCCAATCGACCAGGAAACTTCCCCAGAACAGCAGCCCGACCAGCGCCAGGACGAGCGCCACGCCCTCCCACAGGACGTACCGCCGAATGCGGGCCCGCAACCGGTCCAGCACGGCGGTGATTTCGGATGGCAACTTCGCGGGCATGGCGGTTCCAACTGTGGGTTGTTGGTGGTGGGTTGGAAAGGCATTCATCGCCAACCCCCAACCCACCACCGACAACCCACTAACTCAATTTCAACAATTTCCTCGTCAGCCACTCTGCCGACAACAATCCCACCAACAGATACAGCACCCATTGGCGGTCCCACAAGGTGCGCAGACGCTCGTCGACCTTGAAAAGTTCCCCGCGGTTGGGCAACAGCGCCGGCAGGCTCGCCTCGGCGTCCTTGACCGGGAAGTACGACCCGCCGGTCAGTTCGGCCAATTGACTGAGAAGCTGCACGTTCTGGCGGACGTTTTCGTCTTCGAGCTTCGGCTGCACGACCGTCACTTCTTCCTTGATCTCTTCCCGCGTGTCGGGGATCGGCAATTCGAGGCGGTACACGCCCGGCAGCGCGGCTCGGAAGTCGCCGACGTATTCGCCCGGCCGGCCGGTGTCCTTCGTCAGCGAACGGGGCGGGACCATCGGTTTGTTCGCCGGGTCGTAGACTTCGAGCCGCACCGAATCGACGTCCAACGGCTGGAACTGCGGATTGAGCAACCGGGCGCGAACGCGGACCGTCTGCCCCAGCGAAACGCGGCGCGTTTCGGGAATCAAGAGGCCGTGCTTGGCGCCGCGCTTCAGACGGCCCTGGACGACTTCGCGGATCGTCTTGATCCAGAAGCGGTCGTAGTCTTCATCGCTGGTCGAGCGCAGCCGCCACATCTCGGCGCTGCCGAGATAGAACGTCCGCCCCTGGCCGAAGAACTGGGCCGCCATCAGAATCGGGATTTCTCCCTGCGTGCGCGGGTCGGAGAACCGCGCAAACACCGTCGCGCCGGCTTTGGCGCTCGACGTCGGATAGCAGCGGTAGAAGCCGGGGAATTCCTTCCAGCGCATCGCCGAGGAGACCGGATCGTCGGTGAGCTGCAAAAATCCCGCTGACTTTCCTTCGCTGGTGAAGTCGATGGGCCACGGCTGACTGGCGTCGGAATCGAACCGCGACGCCGTGAAATACGAACTCAGCACGACCGGATAAAGCTCTTTCAATTTGGCGAACCGTTCCCCGGCTTGCTCCGCCGCAGGGCCGTCGAGCGCGGCAAACTGCGGTGTGTAGACGTCGCCCGCGACGAGAATCAACCCGCCGGCTTCGTTCGCCACCCAGTCGTTCATCAATTGCGGCGCGTCGTCGGGGAGCAGCTCCCAATCGGGATCGAAGGCGATGATCACGTCGTATTCGTAGAGTTCCTCGCGCGTCGCCGGGAACGAGAGCAGCAGATTGTCCGACTCCTGGCTGGTGCCGACGGTCGCCGTCTGCAAGTAGACGTCGACGTCGATCGACTTGTGGCGGTGGAGCATGTTCCGCACGAACTGGTAGTCGCGCATCGGCCCGCCAGCGACGAGCAGCGCCCGCGTCGGCCGGTCGAACACGCGGACCGTAAACGTCTGCGCGTTGTCCTGCTCGTCGAATTCCGGCACCTTCTGGATCGGCTTCACGCGGACCGTATACTGCACCTGGCCCGTCTGATCGGGATTGCGGGGGAACTTCACCTCGACCGGCACGCCGTCCTCGAGCAGGCGCTCCTGCTTCCGCTCAACGAGGACCGGTTCGCCGTCGGAGTCTTCCGCCCTCGACAACAACTCGACTTCCGCTTCCTGTCCGGCGAGCCCTTGCCCCTGGATGAACGCGGTGATTTCGTAGGCGTCCCCCTTCTGGACTTCCGACGGGGCTTGGATATCGGAGACCAACAGATTCACCGGCGGCTCGGTCCCGCCGACGCCAACCGTCAAAAGTTTGACTTTCGCCGCGGCGGCCCGTTCGCCGGCCATGCCGGCGTCGAGACCGGCGTTCGCAGCGCCGTCGGTGATCACTATCAGTCCGGACAGCGTGCGGCCGGCGGTTTGGCGGACGAGTTCCGACAGCGACTCGCCGAGTCGCGATTCCAAGCCGCGCGGCGTCAGCAGTTCGTTCCAATCGACGGGCGTTTCGGGAGTCTTTGCGGTGGTATTCGCCGCTTTCGGGTCGAGTTGCGAGAAGACGCGTTGCGGACCGTTCAAGGCGGTATCGAACGTGTAGACGCTGACTTCGTGCTGCTGGCGGAGTGTTTCGATGAGCTTCGATTGGCCGAGCAATTTGGCGACAGCTTCGGCACGAGAGGCGCGGTCGCCAGCAGGAACGGAGCCCGTGACGGACGCGGCTTCCGCCGGATGCCGCATCGACAGCGACGTATCGAGCAGGATGCCGACCCGTGAGGGGCGGTAAGCGTCCTTCTGTGTCCGGTCGTGCGGATTGAGGGCGATGAGTAACAGCCCTGCCAGCGCCGCCAAGCGCAGTCCCGCGAGCCAGACGCGCCAGAAGGGCGAGAGCTCGACGGTATCTTTGCGGTAAAGCCAGACGACCCACACCACAATCAGCAGTCCGCCGCCGACAAGCAGCAGCCAGCCGAGCGGCGAAGCGGGCCAATCGAATTCGCGCACCGTGAACGTCGCCTCGTTCTGAGCGAGGAGGCCGACGAAATCAGTGGCAATCAAGTTCCAGTTCATTTCTACTCGACCGAGGACGCTGTCCCTCGGCTTCTTCAAACGCTCAACTCTCAACCAATTTCACGCCATCGCGGTGGCAGTTTGCGGATGATAACTCAAACGATACGCCATCAGTTGTTCCAGCACGAATAACACAAGTAGTACCCACAGCAACGCTTTGCGGATTTCCGAGCCGGCTTCCTGGCCCTGCACCCAATCGAGTTGGCCCGGCTCGTGGATCGTCACTTGCGGGTTGTCGCCGAGCCGCTTCCGCAGATCGGGCGTAGCCGCCAAAGCGAGTTCGCTTTCCTGCAGCGGGACATTGTACGCCAGCAGTCGTTCCTCCGTGACCTGATTCTGATCGACGAGCCGCACCCCGTACACGCCCGGCTCGTCGGTTTCACGAAAGACCGCCGTTAAACGCAGATCGGTCTTCGCAGGGACTGTGCCCGCTGCTTCGTCTTCCGTAGTCGGCTGCTCGGGGGCGGCCTGCAACCGCGTCGTTTGCGGCCCGTCGGGTGTCGGCACGCTGATTTCGACGTTCTCCGTGTACTGACTGGGATCGAGCGACAGCCGGATCGGCTCGCCGACGATCTTCAGTTCGAGATTCCGCTCGCTCCGCGCAACGTGCTTCAGGATTTCCAACTGCACGACGACATAGCTCGGATTCACGGGCCAGTTCGTCCAGCCTTCATCGGCCGTGGTCAGGCTCGTGATGATGCGGCCCTTGCCGAGCGTGTGTTCGAACATCAGTGGGTCTTTGTTGCGCAGCCGGGCGATCGTGCGGACCTGGTCGCCGCGCTGCTGATCGTCCTTCGTCCAGCCGTCGGCGACCGGGAAGTAGGTGTAGACGTTCACGGTTTCGATGAACGGGTTCTCGTCGCCGTCCCCCGTCAACACGGCGAACAGCAGGTGCTCGCTTGGCACGAGATCGGGTCCGGGGCTGGTCGTGTCTCCGGGGAGTTCCTTCGGGGCGTTGCCGAGCGGCGCGGGGAAGAGGCCCTGCCCCTTTTGATAGAGCGTGTCGCTGTAGAACGCCGGGCGAATCGCATCGCCGAGATACCACACTAGGCCGCCGCCATCGCGGACGTATTTCTCCAGCAGCGCGACGGAATCGGCGGGCAGTTCCGGCACATTGAGCAGGTAGATGCAGCGGAAGCCGTCGAGCGGCCGGCGGCGGAGGTAATCAACGTTCTCAATCGTCGGCGCGACGCCGGTGCTGGTCGGATCAGCGGCGAGCGCGTCGGCTAGGTACGACGCCTGTTCGCCCGCCGGGTCGCCGTCGATCAGCAGCACGGGAATCGCCGCGGAGACATCCACGGCGAGATGCCGCGTGTTGTCTTCCAAGAGCGGATCGGCTTCGACCGACGCCGACAGTTGATGCTTCCCCGCCGTCGCAAGTTTCAAATCGACTTCGTGCAGCACTTCGGTCCGCGGCTCGATCGATTCCAGGAGCACGCTGGTCGGCACGCGGTTGCCGTCGTCCGACAGAACGACGCGGACGTCTTTCACCGCGGCGTCGCTGAAGTTCGTCACGCCGATCGTCAACCGCAGCGGCACGCCGGCCGCGGCAACTTGCGTCGCACCGCTCAACCGGCTGACGGCGAGATTCGCATGCGTCTGAGGCACCGTTTTGACAAGATTCACCGACACGCCGGACTTCGTTAGATCCTCCACCGCCGCCGCGAGGGCCCGCTGGTCTTTCCAGTCGCGTTCGCGGAAATCAGAGACAACATGCAACTGGCGGATCGTCCCTTTGTCGTCACGCAAATACTGCTGTACGGCCTGCAATCCGGCGGCGAGGTCGAGCGACCGGTACGTTGCCCGGAAGACCTGCGGCTCCAACCGCGACGCCATCTCCTTCTGGAAATCCTCCGACAGTTCCCGCTCGGAGACGAACGGCTGATCGGGCCGCGAGAGGAGCAGCAGCGAGAACTTCTGCCCCGGCCGCCGCGTCCCTTCGCCGATGAGCTGATTGACGACCTTCACTCCTTCTTGAAACGCCGACGTTTCTCCCCAGCGATCCTGCATCGAGCCGCTGTCGTCGAGCAGGACGACATGGTGCATCTGCGTGCCGCGGAAGACCGACAACTGCGACGGGTCGAGAATCAACCGGGAAATCAAGAGGACGAACGCCGCGACGATGAGCATCCGCAGCAGCAGGAGCAGAAGTTGCTCCAGCAGCAGGCGGCGGCGGTTCTTTTGTTCGGACTGCAGCAAAAATTCCATCGCCGCGAACCGCACGCGGCGGAACCGCATACGGTTGATGAGATGGATGATGATCGGCGCCGCGAGGAGCGCAGCGCCTCCCGCAACGAACGTCGGATTGAAAAAGTGACTGGCCAGCCAGGCGTTCATAGTTCGTTATTCGCTTGCGCTGCGCGGCGCAACAACCTCGCTCAATTCCGCACCGACCTCCGCATCCCCACCCGATGCGTCAGATAATGCCTCAGCACCGCGTCCAGGTGCTCGCTGGTGCGGATGGTCTGGAAATCGATCATCTGCCGGGCGCAGTGCCGGCGCAAATCGTCGAGGTACGTTTTCAGCGCGGCGAGATACCCCTCGCGGAGCGAGCGCGGGTCGCAGATCAAATCGCCGGCTTGCTCGAGCCCCTCGAATTTCGTCGTGCCCGCGTAATTGAAATCGAGTTCCTCGTCGTCCAGCACGTGGAACACCATCACTTCGTGGCCGCGCGTCCGCAGCAGGTTCAATCCCTTGAACAACCCTGGCCGCGGCGCGAACAGGTCGGAGACCAGCACGATCATCCCCTTGCGAGATTGCTCGCCGGCAACTTTGGACAGGACGTCGAACACGTCCGTTTTGCGTTCGGGGTTGTCGCGGCCCAGGCCGGACAGGATCGCCTGCAGATGGTTTTGCTTGCTGCTGATTTCCACCCGCTGCCGGATGCCGGCGTCGAACGTCGCCAGACCGACGGCGTCTTTCTGCCGCAAGAGCAGATACCCGAGCACGGCGGCGATCTGGCAGGCGTACTCGTACTTCGAGATTTTGCCCGACGCGAAGAGCATCGACTCGCTCAGGTCGACGAGCAGCGTCGTCCGCAGGTTCGTCTCTTCTTCGTACTGCTTGATGTAATAGCGGTCGGTCTTCGACCAGACTTTCCAGTCGATGCGGCGAACGTCGTCGCCGGGGGCGTACTCGCGGTGCTGGGCGAACTCGATCGACTGTCCGAAATACGGACTGCGATGCTGACCGCTCAAGAACCCTTCGACGACGTTCCGGGCGAGAATCTCCAGCCGGGAGATGCGGGCGATTGCCTCAGGCGGCAAAAATCTTCTGGAATCGCGGATCACGGGTCAATTCGCCTTCCTTTGACGGAGTCGTCCGGATCAGCTCGTCGATCACGCGATCCGAGGTGATGCCTTCGCTTTCGGCCGAGAAGTTCGTCACCAGCCGGTGCCGCAGCACCGGCGCGGCGAGCGCCTGAATGTCGTCCGTGGAGATATACGTCCGGCCGAGCAACAATGCGCGCGCTTTCGCCCCCAGCAATAGAAATTGCACGGCCCGCGGACCCGCGCCCCAGCTCAACTGGTCGTTGATGAAGTCCGGCGCGCCGGGCTCGCCGACTCGCGTCTGCCGCACGAGCGCCAGCGCATAGTCGACGACGTGGTCGGTGACCGGCACCTGGCGGACCATCTTTTGCAGTTCGAGGATTTCGTCCGCCGTCAGGACTTTGTCGACTTGATCCCCCTGGATCGTCGTCGTCCGCTTGGCGATCTCGCGCTCCTCCTCGAACGTCGGATACTTCACGAAGACCTTGAACATGAACCGGTCCTGCTGCGCTTCCGGCAGCGGATAGGTCCCTTCCTGTTCGATCGGATTCTGCGTCGCCAGCACGAAGAAGGGCTCGGGCAGTTTGTGCCGTTGCCCGCCCACAGTCACCTGATGTTCCTGCATCGCTTCCAGCAGCGCGGCCTGTGTCTTCGGCGGGGTCCGGTTGATTTCGTCGGCCAGGAGGATCTTGGCGAAAATCGGGCCGGGCAG
>CAZDGB010000071.1:0-24939 GCA_964504645.1 uncultured Planctomycetaceae bacterium
GAAAGCGTGCAGAGCGCCCTGTTGCGTCTGCTCGCCGATCCCGAACCGAATGTCCGCGCGGCTGTCTTGAAGCAGTTGGTCGAAAGCCCGTCGGCGGCGATTTTGCCCGCCATCGTGAAATTCGCGCGGCAGGAGACCGACCCGGATCTCGTCGTGCACGCGATTCGCGTCCTCCGCGAGATTCCCGGCAAGGCGGCGCACGCGGCGCTCTCGGATCTGCTCCAACACGAGAACTGGTCGGTGCGCGCCGAAGCCGCCGATGCGCTCGGCCACGCGGTGGGCCGGCATTCGAATCTCTCCGAGGAAGACAAGGTCGAGATCTACGTGACGATGGTCGGGTTGCTGGAGGACGCCGACCAGTTCGTGATCAGCCGGGCGATCGGGGTCCTGTCGGAAGCCGATCTGGTCACCGCCGTGGCTCCGTTGGTCAAAGCGGCGGAGGCGCACCCCGAACTCGCCGCGGAAGTGGTCAAGGCCCTCTCGCAGGGAGAAAAGCAGCGGCACGTCGCAGCCGTCCCGCTGCGGAAGTTTTGCCGGCATGACAACGCAAAAGTCCGCGCGGCGGCCATTGCGGGGCTGTGCCAGATGAACGACGCGGAAGTCGACGAACTGTTGGGCGTGCTCCTGGACGATCCCGAATCCGACGTGCGCGTCGCCGCGGCGACGGGCTTGTTCGCGATGCTCGACGTGCGGCGGCATCAATTCACGCCGGCGCAAGTGTTGGACGGGGAGGTCGAGGAATCGGTAGTCGAAGTCGAGGAAACGCCGGGGTTCTGGAAATCGGTCTTCAATCTGTTCGGCGGGGCACAAGCGGCACGGCCCGTTCGGAAGCACGCGGTGGCCATCGTTGCCAAAGAGGACACGGATTTCGACGACGCGCCGGCCGATGCGGCGTCGCCTGCGAACGCGGACGATGCGGCCTCCAATTCGGGCGACAGTCCCTACGACGACCATTTGCGGCGCATTCGCCAGGGCCAACTGTTTTCGGACGAGCAACAGACGCTCGCTAAGAAACTCGTGCCGATGCTGGCGCAAGAACGGCAAGAGGAACGGCTGGCGGCAGCAGCGGCGCTGGCCGTGTTGGGGCAAGACGCCGACGCGATTCCCGCGCTGATGTCGCTGGCCGACGCCGATTCGCGTCTGGCCGCGAAGCTTGCGGCGTCGTTGCCGTGGCTCTTGCCGGCCGATCGCCAGGCGTTGTGGGACAAGCTGGCCGCGCGGGCCAAAGATTCCAACGACTTTTACGCGTTGGCGTCGACGCTGTCGCAGATCAAGTCGCCGCAAACCGAGCGAAACTTGTGGCGGCTTGCCGGTGATGAACGCATCGACGGCGCCGCGGCTGAAGCGATCCGGTCGGAATTTCAGGACTACTACCTCGGGGCGTACGAATATCAGCCGGAGAATCTGCCGCAGCGGATGCGGCGCGTCGCCGTCCAGGCGGCGACGAAGCACGCCGAATCGGATTCGTATTGGACGAAGATCCTCGCGCTGGCGATTCTACTGTCGGTCGACAAGGACGCCGCCGGCAAACTCGCGCAGAAAATCGTCGAGAATCCGCAAGCCGCTCCGCAATTGCGGAGCGACGCGTTGCAGGTCTGGCTGCTCTCTTTATACGATTCCGCGGCGGAACAAGCCGCCGTCCGGCATCTGTCGGACGAGTCGGAGGAACTACGGCGCATCGCACTGAAGTATCTCGCGCTGGGGAAGGAATCGATCACCAGCCTGCGGCAGGGACAGTTCACGCTGCGGCACGATTACTTCCGCTCGTTCAATCAGTTCTCGGCCAGCGAGCCGATCGAGCCGGAGCCGCCGGAGGGACTGACGGCCGAGCCGCTCATGCCGCTGCTGAAGTCTCCCGACCGGCAGACCGCCGCACTCGCCGGGTACTTGCTGGCCCTGCTCGAACAGGACGAGGGGTTGCCGACCCTGCTCGCCTACTGGGAGCAGGAGCAGAAATCTCATGCCGATTGGACGCGGCTCGTGTACCGGGCCATCGCCCGGCTCGACGATTCGTCCCGCATCGCCATCTTGCGGCAGATTTTCGAGCGCTGGAACAACGACCGCGAACGGCAGAATCTCAAGGAGTTCTACTGGACCATTCGCAGCATGACCGGCCCCGAAGTCCTCGCGCTCCGCAAGGCGATTCGAGATGAAGTCGGGGTTGAACAACTCAAATAGGTAAACTCCAAGTTCCAAAGGCCAAATTCCAATAGGCCGAACCGTGTCGTTGGTGTGATTTGAGATTTGGAATTTGGAGCTTGTTTGGAATTTGGCTTTTGGAACTTGGAACTTAAAAAGCCCCTTTTTCTAACCACAGGAGTCCGCATTCATGAACGCGCGCATCAGTTGGTTGGCGACGACGTGTTGTGCTCTCGTCTGCTGGGGAGTGTTTCCCGGCTCGTCCGCGGCGCAGGATTTCGCGGGAGGCTCCGTGCATGGGACGGGCAACGTGGTGATCAAGCGTCTGCCCGACACTATGCGGGTGCAGGTGGCGATCATCGGCAAAGGGGCGAACTTGAAGGAAGCCGTCGCGGCCTTGAAGACGCGCGTCGACGCCGCCCGCAAGCAGGTCGAGTCGCTCGGCGCCGACAAGGAGTCGATCACCGTCGACACCCCTCGCATCTTCGAGCAGCAGAACGACCAGCGGCGGCAGATGGAAGTGATGATGGCCCAGCGGATGCGGGGCGGCGGCGGGAAGAAAAATGCCAAGAACAAAACGTCGCCGCCCGTCATGCTGTCGTCGCAACTGACGGCGTCGTGGAAGCTCGACGCGAAGGACGCCGAGGACTTACTGCTCAAGTCGCATCCTCTGCAGGAGAAGATCAAGTCGGCGGACCTCGGCGGCTCGAAAGAGGCGGAGAAGCTGTCGCCGGAGCAGGAAGAGTTGCTGGAAGAAGCCGAAGCGCAAGGCTTCAGCCCCTACGACGATGGCAGCCAGCAGAAACCCGGCGAGCCGATGTTCTACTTCGTGACCCGGATCACGGAGGAGGAACGCGACCAGGCACTGGCCGACGCCTATCAGAAGGCGACCGTCGCCGCGACGCGGTTGGCGAAATCGGCCGGCGCCAAGCTGGGACGGTTGAAGTCGGTGCAGGACACGAATTACGGCGGCGCGATGGACGAGGAGTACTACGATGGAAACTACAATTACAATTCCCGCTCCTACCGCGCGATGCAGTTCGTCCGCAATCAGCAAGGCCGCAGCGACGAGAAGCTGGAGGCCATCGGCGCGGAACCGGGCCAGGTCAAATACGCGGTGAACGTGACGGCGTCGTTCGATTTGGAACCGGGGCCGTAGGCTCTGCAGCGAACCCTCGAAGCGTCGAAAGCCGGCGAGATGTGAATCTCGCCGGCTTTCCATCGTTTCGAATTCAGATCAGGCGGTTAGAAAGATCCCCAGACGAAGTCGAGTTCGCCGAATGCCCCGCCAATGGGCTGGGTATCCGAGAAATCGGTGCCGAGGAAGGGATTGAAGATGTTTCCGCCGCCGCCGCCGGGGTTCGCAAAGGCCGGTCCGCCATCCACCCGGAAGGTCGAGGCCCCCATGCCGGGATAGAGGTAGGTGGATCCGGCGGCGATGGTTGGCGCGAGACCGCCGCGGCTTGCCTGTCGAGTCGCATTGCGGGCCCGCGTGCCGGTGGTGAACGGTCCATTGTCATCCGGCGCGGCGGGGAAGCTAGGAGCGCCGTCGTCGATCGTATCGGAGCTGACACCCGTGATGCCGCGCGATTTGAACTCGGGCTCATTGTTGTTGTAGAAGGCGGTCGCGGCTTGACCGTTGGTGGCCAGCAAGCCATCGCCTGTGTTACCCGTGAAGACCAAATCCAGCCGCGCCAACGGATCGCTGACGTAGGACGTGATGCTGAAGACGTCGTCAGAGGCATCACGCGGTTCGGTGTTCTGGTCGGTCCAGGTGCCGGAGGTCGTGGCCGGCGGCGCGGTCGAGATGAACGGAGCGAACGTCACGTCGGCGGCGAACTGGCCGCTGAAGGTGTTATCCGTGACCGTCGCAATCACACCGCCGCGGAGGTCACTGGCAAACCCGCCCGGATCGGTGAAGCTGTTGGAGGCGTCGCTGGTTCCCACGCGGAGGACGAGGCCGCTCGCCCCGGCGAAGTTACCCCCGTTCTGCGACTGGCCGTTGGAATCCACGATGTTGTCGTCGATGGTGAGATCGAGCAGCGGCCGGGCGAAGACGCTGCCGTCCGCCAGGAGCGCCGCCGAGGCAAGGTTGTTGATGTTCGCGGCGTTGCCTTGAGTGTTGGAGGCGGTATTGATGACGTAGATCCCTTCCAACTGGCTCAGGGCGACCGTGTTCTCGGCGATCGTCACGATCGTGTCGGTGGGATCGCTGCCGGCCAAGGCGTTCGTCCCGCCGCCGTTGACGACGTTGATCCCGCGGCGGCCGCTGCGCTGGATATCGTTGCCGGTGATTTCGTACTCATTGGTGAGGAAGAGGGGCACGGGCCCGGCGCCGTTCGAGACGGAGATCTGGATGCCGTCGCCCGCGTTGTCGTGGATATCGTTGTCATCCACGAGGATGTTCTGCGTTCCCCCCGCGTTCGTGAACGCGAGGCCGTCGTCCAGGTTGTTCGAGATGGTGTTGCCCGTGATGTCCGCGACGATCAGGGCGGACGAGATGTCGATGCCGTCATCCCCGTTGAGCGTGATGATATTGTCCGCGATGACATCGACGGAGAAGGTGGGCGGGAAAGACGGATCGACCAGCGTCGGCGCGATGATGTTGATGCCGTCCACCGTGTTGTTGGTGATGGTATTTTCGGTGATCGTCGCCACGTGGGGCGTGGCGATGAGGATACCGCTGCCGGTGTTGGTGCTGATGGTGTTGTCGTCGATGTTGAGCACGATGGTCGGCGTATCGGTCACGCCGGCATTGGTCGTGGTCTGGATGCCGTTCGTGAGGTTGTTGCTGATGGTGCTGCCGGAAATCGTGACGTTGAGATCGCCGTCAGCAATCAGATTCAGCCGGATGCCGCTGCCCGAGTTGTTGGTGATCGTGTTGTCGGACAAGACGTAGGTATCGGTGGGAGGCGTGTCGCGGTCGGCGGCGGTGATGTTGATGCCGTGCTGCGTGTTGCCGTTGATCGTGCCGCCGTCGACGGTGACGTTGTTGATGCGGGAATTTCCTTGACGGATGAAGTTGAGGCCGCTGCCGCCGTTCTCGTTGGCCGTGAAATTCTGGACGGTCACGACGTTGGCGGTCGCGTTCGAATTGGTGGCGAGCAGGAGCCCGTCGCTGGCGTTATTGTTGAAGTTGACTTGCGGAGCGCCGACGGTGGCGTCGCCGATGACGATCGAGTTCACGATATTCGCGGCGTTGCCGCTCAGGCTGATGCCCAGGCCGACGCCCGCGAAGGTCGCGTCGGAGCCGTTGATCGAGCCGTTGAAGCTCGAATTCTCGACGACGAGCGAACCGGTGGCATCGCCGGTCATGATCAACCCGAAGCCGGCGTCGCCGTTGCCGGTGAACGTGTTGGCGGCGGCGGCGGAGTCGCCGATCGTCGCGGTGAGGGAGCCGGCGGTCGGCAAGGTGCCGGAGATGACCGCCCGCACGCCCATGCCGGTGTTGCCGTTGGTTTCCGTGCCGATGGTGTTGCCGGTCATGGTCAGCGTGATCTGCTCGGTGCTGGTTTCCAGGTTCACGCCGTTGCCGCCGTTGCCGCTGATGGAATCGTTGTCGGTGAACGTCAGGTCGATGATGCCGCCGGCGGTATCCGGATTCACGAGCCGGAAGCCGTCGCCGCCGTTGTCGTCGATGGTGTTGTTGCTGACGGTGAAGGAGTCCGCGGTGCCATCGCCGACGTTCGAATTCGTCACCGTGGCGAAGTTGATGCCGTTGTTGAGGTTGCCGGAGATGGTGTTGCCGTCGAACTCGATCAGCCCGATGCTGGAGTTGACCTGTTCGATGTGGACGCCGTCGCCCTGGTTGCCGTCGCCCGGCGAGGAGGCCCGGGTGAACGTCTGTGTGTTGGTGGCGCCGAAGACGCCGCTGATCGTTTCGCCGTTCGAGAAGGTAATTTCCGCGGTCACGCCGGCGAGGTCGGCTCCCGTTTGGATCGACGCGGCGGCGGCGTCGCCGACGACGAAGTCGACGTGCAAGTCCGGATCGGTATTGGTGAAGTCGGTCATGGCCATGTCCAGGGTCGTGTCGCCGTCGTTGACGATGCCCGGTTGAGCCACCGCGCCGAGATCCACCGGGTTGCCGTTGACGGTCGTCAGACCGGCTTCCGTCGCACCGAAGATCAGCTCGAAGACTTCGCCGGCGCCGCGGGTCGTGGCGAGGCTGTAGCCGATCGGCGAGAAGTCGTAGTGGATGTTCGTGATCAGGATGCCGTTCTGCGATTGATTGAAGTGCGACACATGTTCGGCATTGAACGTCACCTGGAAGCCGAGCAGCGGCAGCGGAGGCAGCGCGGAGATGTCGTTGTTGTTGACGTGCAATTCGTCGGCCGGCGCACCGTTGAGGTTCAGGTTGATGCCGTGGCCGTTGTTGCCGTGGATGCCGTTGCCGTTGATGTTGATGTTGTCCAGCGAGCGGTTGAGGACCGTCAGATCGATGCCGGCGCCGTCGTTCTCGTCGATGGTGTCGTAGTTGTTGATGCTGACGTCGGGCGCGGCGCCCAGCACGTTGGAGATCGCGACGCGGACGCCGGCGGCGCCGTTGTTGTTGGCCGTGGCGGTGTCCTGGCCGTCCAGCAGGATCGAGGGATTGGCGTCGGTCAGCGTGACGGTGTTCAGGCTGACGAGCACGCCGTTGGAATCGCTGAGGTTGCCAGAGACATTGTTCAGGGCGATGTTGCCGATCAGGCCATTCGCCGCCGCGTTGGCGCTGAAGACCACGGCGACGCCTTCTTCGGTGGCCGTGGAGTCCGACGAAACGTTGGTCAGCGTGATGTCGCCGAGCGACAGCGGGTTGGCCAGGCTGCCGATACCGGCCACCGAGACGCCGCGTCCGCCGCTGTTGGTGACGGTGATGTCGCTGAGGGTGATGTCCGGAGCGCCGGTGACGCCGTTGAGAATCAGGTCGAGGCCGCGGTCTCCGCTGTCGGTGATGGTATTGCCGTCCATCGTCACGGAGCCGACCGTGCGGTTCGTCAAGTCGACCAGGATGCCGGTGCCGCCATTGCCATTGCCGACCGTGCCGACGGTGTTGCCGGACACTTCGACATCGCCGACGTTGGTTCCCGGCACGAGCAGGACGATGCCGTTGTCGACGTTGTTGTCCACCGAGTCGTAGTTCGAGATCGTGACGTCCGGCGTGCCGGTGACGGTGTCGAGGCGGACGAGGACGCCATCGGCGCCGTTGTCATCCGCAGTGGCAGTTCCCTGCCCGTTGAGCGTCACAGCCGGGTTGAGGCCGTTGAGCGTGATCGTGTCCAGATCCACCAGGACGCCGGTCGTATCGCTGGCGTTGCCGGACACGTTGTTCAGGACGATGTTGCCGACCAGACCGTTGGCCGCGGCGTCGGCACTGAAGACCACGGCGACGCCTTCTCCGGCCGTCGTGGTGTCGGACGAGACATTCGTGAGCGTCACATCGCCCAGCGACAGCGGATTGGCCGCGCTGCCCGTTCCGGCGACCGAGACGCCGCGTCCGCCGCTGTTGGTGACGGTGATGTCGCTGAGCGTGATGTCCGGAGCGCCGGTGACGCCGTTCAGGACCAGGTCGAAGCCGCGGCCGTCGCTGTCGCTGATCGTGTTGTCCTCGGCGGTGACAGAGCCAATGAGGTTGTTCGTCAGGTTGATCAGCACGCCTTGTCCGCCGAGGCTGTTTGACACCGTGTTGCCCGACACGGTGACGGCGTCCAGCGGGGTGGTTCCGGGGTTGGTCAGCAGCACGATGCCGCGGTTGGCGTTGTTATCCACCGAAGCATAGTTGGAGATGGTGACGTCCGGCGTGCCGAGGATGGTGTTCAGCGTCACCAGGATGCCGTCGCTGCCGTTGTCGTCCGCGCTCGCCGTGCCCTGACCGTCGACGGTGACAGACGGGTTGAGGCCGGTGAGCGTGATCGTGTTCAGGTCGACGAGGATGCCGCGCGACGCGCTGTCGTTGCCCGAAACGTTGTTCAACGCGATGGCCCCGACGGTGCCGTTCGCCAGCGCGTTGGCGCTGAAGACCACGGCGACGCCTTCGCCGGCCGTGGTGGTTTCCGACGACACATCGGTCAGCGTGACGTCGCCGAGCGCCATCGGATTCGCACCGCTGCCGATGCCTGACACCGAGACGCCGCGTCCGCCGCTGTTGGTGACGGTGGCGTTGGTGATGTTGATGTCCGGCGTGCCGGTCACGCCGTTGAGGATCACGTCGAGTCCGCGGCCGGCGCTGTCGGTGATGGTGTTGGTGTCGGCGGTGACCGAGGCGACGACGCTGTTGGTCAGGTCAATGAGCTCGCCCTGGCCGCCGAGGCTGTCGGACACCGTGTTGTCGGAGAGATTCACGTCGCCCAGCGTGGCGCTCGTGCCGACGATCGAGATGCCGCGATTGCCGCTGTTGGCGACGACCGAATTGGTGACGTTGACGTCCGGTGCGCCGGTCACGCCGTTCAGAATGACGTCGAGGCCGGTGCCGGCGCTATCGCTGATGTTGTTGCCGTCGGCGGTCATCGAGGCGACGGCGCTGTTGGTCAGGTCGATGAAGACACCTTGGGCGCCCAGGGTGTTGGTAACGATGTTGTCCGAGACCGTCACGTCGCCGACCGCCGAGCCGTTGGAGAGGACGGCGATGCCGCGGCCGCCGTTGCCGTCGACCGAGAGGTAGTCGATGACGCTGACATCCGGAGCGCCGGTGACGTTGGCAAGACGGACTTCGATGCCGTCGCCGCCGGCGTCGTTCGACTGGGCGGTGCCGTTGCCGTCGACCAGGATCGGCGAGCCGACGGACATCGTATTGAGTCCGACGCGGATGCCGTCGAGACCGCTGGTGAAGGACGAGACGTCGGTCAGGCGAATCGCGCCGACCGTGCCGTTGGCGACAGCGTCGGCGGCGAAGTCCACCACGACGCCTTCGCCCAGCCCGCTGTTGTTGGCGGTGACGTTGGTGAGCGTGACGTCGCCGAGCTGCAGGGGATTCGTGCCGCTGCCCAGGCCGACGACACGGACGCCGCGGTTGCCGCTGTTCGTCGTCGTCGAGTTGGTGATCGTGATGTCGGGCGTGCCGTGCGTGCCGTTGAGCAGCACGTTGATGCCGTCGTTGCCGCTGTTGGTGACGGTGATGGCATCCATGATCAACGCGTCAAGCTGGGCGTTGGTCAGGTTGACCGAGAGCCCGGTGCTGCCGCTGTTCGAAATGATGAGCGGATCGAAGGTCACGGTGCCGAGCGTCGCGCCGACGGAGGTGTAGTTGATGCCGAGCAGCGTGCTGTTGTTGATGGTGCTGTTGGTGACGGAGACGTCCGGCGCGCCGGTGACGCCGTCGAGGTTCAGCCGGATGCCGTTGGCGCCGCTGAGGTTGACGTTGTTGCGCGTGAGCAGGACGTCGCCGCTGAGCGCGGAGTCGGTCAGGTCGACGAGGATGCCGTTGTTCGAGCTGTTCAGCACCTGCGATGTGCCGAGTCCGTCGACCGTCACGGCGCCGACGTTCGAGTTGGTGAGGACGATCGCCAGGCCGTCGCCGGCGGTGCTGTTCCGGGCGGCGACGTCGAGGAGGCTCACATCGCCGATGGCGCCGTTACCCTCGATCGACACGCCGCGGCCGGCGCTGTCGGCGACGTTGGTGTTGAAGACGACGATGTCGTTGTTGCCGATGACGTTGTTGAGGGCGATGTTCACCCCGTTGCCGTTCGTGGTATTGACGTTCGTGTTGCCGATGACGATCGGCGCGCCGCTGGCGTCCAGCTCGATGTTGATGCCCGTCGACGAGCTGCTATTGATGACGGTGTTGCCGATGCCGATGCCGCCGAACGACGACGCGCCGCCGACCGCGCCGAACGACGCGTTGATGCCGTTGTCGGTCTGATCGATCCTGTTGTTGGTCAGGATGACTTGGCCGCTGCCGGTGACGTGGTTGCCGTCGATGAAGATGCCATCCTGTCCGGCGCCGCCTTGCGGAGATTGGCGGATGTGCAATCCATCCACCAGTATGCCGTTGGAAGTCGGCGTGATCGCCGCGAAGTTGAAGTTGACGTCGACCGGCTGCGGCAGGCAGTCGTTGAAGATGCGGTTGTCGGTGAGCGTGAGGACCGACAGCGGGTTGAGGCCGGCCGGCGACGTCACGGTGCCGAGAACGACGTCGGTCAACTCGATCGCCACGCCGTTGTCGTCGTTGACGAACACGCTGGTCGGCCCGGTGATCTGGACGGCCGCGGCGGTCGCGATGTTATCCAGGTCGATATGGATGCCGTCGCCCTGATTGTTGCTGATGGCGCGGTAGCCGGTGATGAAGACGCCGGCCTGATCGGCATTGCTGATGTTGATGTTGATGCCGTCGCCGGCGTTGTTGTTGATGTTGTCGTTGCCGTTGCCGATGATGCTGACGAAGGCGTCGGTGACATTGGCGATGTTGACTTCGACGCCGTTCGTCGGCAGGCCGACAAACGACCCCGTCAATGCGACTTGGGCCACGGAGCCGCCGTTGTAGTTGATCTGGTAAGCGCCGGTTCCATTGCCCGTGACAGTGTTGGTTCCTTCGGGGATGAGGATGCCGAAGGTGTTGTCGTTGGGCAGTCCGAGGACGTCGAGCCGCACGCCATAGTTGCCGTTGTCCGACGCGGAGATCGAATCGATGCGGGCCGTCATGTAGGCACCGAACTGGGACTCGAAGTTGAAGCCGTTGCGGGTATTGCCGTCGGCCGACGAGGTGTTGAACAGCAGCCGCGCGATCGATCCCGCGCCGGCGGCATTCACGTAGACGCCGTCCACCGGCGGCGGTCCGACGACGCCGTTATTGTCAAACGACGAGCCGACCGATCGCAGGTTCAATTCGCCGCCCAGCAGCGCCTGAGCGAAGAGACCGCCCTGTGCATTCAGGTTGGCGGAGCTGTCTTCCACGTGCATGTTGGTCACGGCGAGCGGGCCGGTCGTCACGATCCGCATGCCGACGCCGGCGAAATCGTCGAAGTGGACGTCTTCCAGGCAGGCGTTGAACACGCTGCCCGCGGTGGTCAGGGCGTTCAAACCGTCGCCGCCGCCGCCGGTCGCCGTCGTATTGGCGAACTCGAAGTTGACCGT
The DNA here is from genome assembly GCA_964504645.1 of uncultured Planctomycetaceae bacterium. Taxonomy (GTDB): domain Bacteria; phylum Planctomycetota; class Planctomycetia; order Planctomycetales; family Planctomycetaceae; genus CAZDGB01. The sequence goes on from CAZDGB010000071.1 coordinate 11,188, forward strand.
GGCTCCCAGCGAGGCGAGGGACTGCACGGCATGGCTCACCGTGTTGTCGAACGACGTGCCGTCGGCGTTCACGTTGACCACGGTGCCCGGTCCGGCCGCGTTGACCGACAGGCCGAAGAATGCCGGCCCGACCGGCGCGTTGTTGCTCAGCGTGGTCGTGCCGTCCATCGTCAGGTTGATGGTGCTCGGCCCGCCGAGACCGGCCAACGCGTTGACTTCCACGCCGCTGGCGCCCGGCGTCAAGACGCCGCTGTTGATAATGTCGACGCTGGTCAGACGCAAGTTGGCCACCGCGCCGTTGTTCGTCGTCAGGTACACGCCGTCATCCGTTGAACCGAAGATCGAGCTGTTCTGCACGGCGACGTCGGCCACCGACCCGACGCCGTCGACGATGCCCAGCATGCCGCGGCCGCGACCGCCGATCGGCGGCAGTTCGAGCGCCAGCGGGTTCTGGCCGTTGGCGTCGAGCGTGACCTCGTCGTACAACGCGACGAACCGCGATCCGCCGAGGACCTGGAAGCGGCTGCCGTGGAAGCCGTTGCCCGACACGTCGGTGGGATCGACGAAGACTTCGAGATACGAGCCGCCGGCGGCCGTCTGGTTGATGCCCATGCCGCCGTTGCCGGAGAACTGGCTGTCCTGGACGATGACGCCGTCCCAGACGGCGTTGGCCGAGTTGCCGATTTGCGCGCCGGCGAGGGCGTTGATCACGAGGCCATCGACCGTGTTGCTGTTGGCGCGGACGTCGCGCATCTGCAGGGTGGCCGTGCCGCCGATCGCCGTCAGGGCGATGCCGGAACCCAAGGCGCTGTTGTCGAACGTGCTGTAGATCGCGTTCGCCGGGTCGCTGGTGATCAGGCCTTCGAAGTTGGCTCCGGTGAGGTTGATGCTCAGGTTGGTCGCGATGTTGCCGCTGGCCGTCAGGTCGCTGGCGACGAAGTCCAGCGATCCGCCGATGGCGGTGAGATTCACGCCGCCGAGCGGGTTGACGTTCGCCGTCAGGCCGGACAGACCCAGGTAGCTGGTGCTGTTGACGGCGACCAGATTGATGCCCGCGCCGGTGATGCTGTTGTCAAAGTGCGACAGCGGCAGCACCGGGTTGCTGGTAACGACGCCGTTAAACGTCGTATTGAGCAGATCGATATTCAAGTTGGTGCCGACGTTGAGGCTGGCGTTCAGGTCGAGGGCGGCCAAGGTCAGATTGCCGCCGAGCGAATGCAGATGCACGCCGCGGGCCGCGTTGCCGATGGCCGTGACCCCTTCGAGTCCCAACGTCTTGTTGCCGCTCGCCATTTCCAGCGCGATGCCGGAGCCCAATACGCTGTGATTGAACCGGCTGTTGTTGAAATTGCCGGTGAAGTCTGCCGTGCCGAGCGCGGCGATCTGCAGGTTGTCGCCCACATTGAGGTTCGCCGCGATGCTCGTGCCGAATACGTTCATCGGGTTGTCGAAGCCGGTCAGAAGGCGGATGCCCGCGCCGAGGTTATTGCTGGAGACGATGCTCGGCAGCAACGAGTCTTCGTTGCCCAGGAGCGCGTCGATCCGGCCGAGGCCTTGTTCGATGCTGATACCGGCGACGACGTTGCCGCCGCTCGTCGAGACGTCTTCCATCACCAGGGCGAGGTCGGCGTCGTTGGTGGCGACGCGGATACCGAAGCCCTGTCCGCCCGGAGCGGAATTCATCGAGACGTTGGAGATGAACAACTCGAGCGGACCGGCGCCGGCCGGTCCGGTCTGAATGTTGATGCCTCCCACCGGACCGTTATTCCCCAGGCCGAGCGGGTTCAACCAACCGGGCACCAGGTTGCGGTTGATGTTGTAGATCTGGCCGCCGTTGATGATCTGGCCGTCGGCGGAGATGTTGCCGGTGCCTTGCGCGTCGGCGAGGATAATACCGCCGCCGAGGTTGCCGCTGATTTCGAGATTGTGGAAGTTGAAGCCGTTCGGATGCTGCCCGGCGATCGCCGCGCCGGTGGCGTTCATCAGCACGAGGGCGGCCACTTCGTTGTGATTGCCGACGTTGACGATGTTCCCGGCCGGATTGCTGAGGAACGGATAGAGTCCCGTGTTGCGGAACCGGTCATCCGGCAGCAAGGCGTCGTTGACCGACATCGAGTAGGGCCCGAAATTGGCCCAGGCGTCGACCACGTGGGCGTGGCCTTCACCCAAGAGGCGAGCGTAGTCCGGCAGGTTGATGGAGCCCAGGCTCGGCGTCAGCGCCGTGGAATCGCCGCGCGTCACCATCACCATGTCGGTCTCGTTCGGGACGTTGCCCGGCAGGCGGCCATACGGATCTTCATACGTGCCCGATCCGCTGCCCGGATTGGCGTTGTCCGGGTCGACCCACACGACGAAGTACGGCTGGTTGTCGCGGGGATTGTTCGCCGCGATGTTCACATTCTCCCCGAATTCTTCCACGGCGATACGCCAGTTGCGCTGCACGGGGTTCAGCATGCGTTCCCGCACGGTCCAGTTCGGGAAGAACCGCAGGGGCTGATATCCCGGGAACCGGTAATCGCCGATGAAGTTGACGTTCGTGCCGAACACGCTGTCGCTGGTGACCATCATCTGCAGCGACAGGTTCTGCGTGATCCAGCCTTCGACGCGGCCGCGGACGCCGCCGACCAGCGTGTCGCTGTGCTTCGAGTAGACGTAGCCGCCGGCGTAACCGCGGAGCCACGGCATGCCGGGCGCCAGCGGGAACCCGAGTTCCGCATCGCCGCCCGCCATGGCCCGTTCGGACAGTTGCGTCCCGACGAACCCGAGCCGGTTGCCGAAGAAGACCATGTTCTGCGACAAGGCCAGCGGCTTGTCAAAATTCGTCTGGTTGTTGATCGGCACGTAGGCGTTGGCCCGCGCATCCCAGATGCGTCCCAACGTTTCCACGCCGAACGTCAGTTGGTCGTAGGTATGTTTATAGGCGGACTGGTCGTAGTCGTAGTAGCCGTACGCGCCGAGGATGCGGTCCCAGTTGGGGTTGTACCAGCGTCCGACAAGGCCGGCGTTGAAGCCGGCGGCGGCGTTGTCCGTGAGGATCATCCGCGCGTTCGGCGCGATGAACGAATCCGGCGAGAGCCAGTACGGGGCGAACGCGCCGAACTGCGTGAAGCCGTTGGTATAGCCGACGCCGCTGTTCGACTGGTGATAGATGTTGAAATAGGTGCCGTTCAGCGCCGCGCTGCCGCTGAAGTTCTCCATTTCATACGTGGCGACGCCGGAGTCGCTGCCGACGGCTTCGGCGGAGTAGATCTGCGCGAAGCCGGGGGTGGCACATGCCAGGAGGGCCATCAGGCCGGCGAACCGGAGCGTCACCTGAAGGTGTTTCGGTCGACAATGACACATTCGCCTAGCCCTCCCTGGATACCGAACCTAGCCCTGCGAGCGGCACTGAAAACTCCGAGCGTAACGGTTCTCAGTGTTATTCCGCACAATCTGGTAATTCGGCAGATTCCGGCGAGAGGGATTAACCTATCTGTACCGATTGCAACGCGCCCGCACAGTTTAACAACGGCGCATGCTCTTGCTGCTAAACACGTTGCAGTGATCGGCCAGTTGCCGGTGCGGGCCACGTACACTGCTGAGCGCGGAAAATCTTGCGACATCGGCAAGATTCGCAGCGAATCGGCGGCGGGACTTCGGCAATTTCTGCCGGTAGGAAGCCGAAACAAAAACACCTTTCGGACGACGAGTGTCCGAAAGGCGAGATGGGGACAACAAATTGGGCCGTCGCTAACGCGTCCGGCTTAGAGAGGCTACTTCGTCGCTTCCTTGGCGTCTTTGCCTTTCGTCGCGGTGCGGGTCGGAGCCGCTTCCGCAGCCGGCTTGGCTGCCTTAGGAGCAGACGGAGCCGCGGCCGCCGGGCGGCGCTCGCGATAGAGCTTGATCACGTCCTCGGTGATGTCCACACCCGGATCCACGGCGAGCAGGATGCCTTCGTTCTTCGGCACCACCACGCTCAGGCCGCGCTTCGCCGCGACTTCCATCGCGATCGGCTTGATCTCCGCCCGGAACTTCGCAATCTGATCCTGCATGTACTGATTGAGCTTCGTCCCCGCCTGGTTCTGCAATTGGCCCAGCGCGTTGGTCGCGCCCACGCGGAACTTGGCGAGTTCTTTCTGCTGGTCGTCGGTCGGCGTCTCGCCGAATTCCTTGACCTTATCCTGGAACTGCGAATTGGCGTTGACCTGCGCCTGGGCCAATTGCTGCTTCACATTATTCTCTTGCAGCTGGAAACTCTCGCGGAGCTGAATATCCTTGCCGGTCTCTGCCGCGATCTTGCCGAGATCCACGACCGCCAGCCCGCCCGATTTCGCCGCCGCCGGACCGCTCCACGGCATTCCGCAACCGGTCAGGCACACCACGGCACCCGTCAACACCACACACATCCCTGGCTGGCGCATCCAAAACTCCTTTTTTGGAAATCGTGACCCGTTTCGACAAATAAACAGACGGAGTGAAATTAGGAGCAACGAAAAAGGGCGTCGAGATCAACTCGCATGCCGACGTAGTGCACCACTCGGTATTTGCGAGGATTCGTCGGAGGATCGGCACATCTTGCCGATGCGAGGCGGAAACCCGTGAGAATCACGGCAGCGGCGACCATTGGGCGTGCGGCAGCGGCGGCGGTTCACACGCGGAGGCCTGCCAGCGTTCCTGGTGCAGCATCAGGCCTGAAGCCAGGTCGTGCACCTGAAACTCGACTTCCGCGACGCCGAACGGCAATTCTTCGCAGAGCCAGGCATCGCAGCGATAACGCCACTTGCGCCCGCCCGCCGGCGCATCCACATCGACTTGAGCGAACGCATGCTGGCAACGAAAGGCGTCCGTCCGCAGCGGGAGCTTGCGATACCGAATGACGCCGGGACTGAACTGCCTCAACTGCGGCAATCCGCGCAGAAACGCGAGATCGGCCTGCTGTTGTGCGGCCGTAATTTCTGGATTCGGCCAGCGGAGGAACTCGGACGGCTTCGCTCCAGCCAACAGCTTCTCGCGATTCACTTCCACCTGCAGGACGGTTTCGGTTTCCTCGCCGCCGCGTGATTTCGTGATTTGCAGAGCGACAAGGTCGTTCGCGGGCGATGCCGTCAACCGCATTCGAGCCGGGCCGCGCGATTCGAGCAGCGATGCCGCGCCGGTGAACTCGGTCCAGCGCTCGGCCCCGTCGCGGCAATCCGGGACGGCGGCGATCCACGTCCACAAGTCGTGCGGCAACTCCCGCCGCGGCTCGCTGTAGTCGATCCATCGGCGCGATTCCATCCAGGTGTAAAGCCACGGATGCCGCCATGGATTGTCGACCCGCGACCACGCGGAGAACGCCGAGACGAGAAACAACGGCACGAACAGCCAGCGAAACCCGCGCGAATCGGCGCAACGATCGAACACCGGGATTAGCGTCACGATCCACAACGGCGTCAACCACAAAGCCCACCGCAACCCGCAACTGACGCCGCCGTAGTTGTAGTTTTCAATCCGCGAGAAATAGAACGCCAACACCACGACCGTCAACAACAAGGAAACGGCGGCAATGATCGCTTGCGCTTTGCGGATCCCCGACGCGCGCAGCGCCAGCCCACTCATAACCCATGCGGGAATCAGCAGCAGCCACACGGGAGTCAGCGAAAACAAACCATGATGCCCCACCAGACAGTGCAGCACGTACACCAGCGGCTTGTCGACGTTGCGATCGATCCCTTTCGGCTCCAGCCAGTAACTCGGCACGCCCTCGATCATGAACCGGTACTTCTCCGTCCCATAGTCGGCATACGCCGGTTTCAAACCGCCGGTCGCCAGCCAATTGGTGATGAAGAAGAACGCCAGCGGAAACGCCGCCGCCGGAACGTAACCCAGCAGCGTTTTCTTCGGATCGCGCCATAAGCACAGCAAAAAAGTGGCGACGCCTAAAGGCGCCGCCGGCAGTTCGTGCGCACACGTCCATCCGGCAGCGAATCCGCAGAGAGCAAAATCGCACCAGGATACTTGTCCGTCTTCCGAGCGGGGGGCGTCAGCCCTCTGAATCGACGCGGCAGTACTAGAGACGCCGCTTTCAGGGGGCTCACGCCCCCCGCTTGGGGAGAAATGCAGAATCTTCCACAACGCATAGACCGTTACCATCGCCCCCGCCGCGGCGATCGTGTGATTGTTGAGCGTCACCGCAAACGGCGTGAGCAGCGTGCCGAAGACGCCAACAATCAACAGCAATGCACGTCCCCAGTCGGACGTCATCGTCTGCCGCAGCAGCCGGGCCAGCAGCATCCACGAAACCAACAGCGGAATGCCGTTGGCGATCAGCTGCGTCGTGGTCGTCATCGCCTGCGTGTCTTTGAGCAGCGTCCAACCGGTCACGCGGCCGAGGCACCAGACGATCCCCGCGACCCAGGTGGCGAGAATCGGCGGCTTCGTGGAATAGAAGTGGCCGTCGTCGTAGACCAGATCGATCGTGTCCCAGCCGGGCTTCTGCCGGATTTCGTCGATCCGATAGGTTTGCCGCTCCACCAGCGACCAGACGGTGCACCACCGGGACCGGTCGTTCGCACTCAAGAGCGGCCGGGCGATGAGGATCATCGTCCCGTGCAAAGCCAGGCCGACGAGCAGCACGCAGCCAGCCAGCCAGCGCCAACGGACCGTGGGCGTCACATCCGGTTGAGGTTCTCGCGACCAGTCTGAGCCGTCAGCCATTCCGCAAAATTCTCCGCAGGTTTGCTCATGGTTGTGTCTAGACGATGATTTCACAAGCCTTGGGAATGTTGGTCTTGACCCGCTGGGTTAAAGGACGCATTCTTTCATCAGAATCGTGCGGAGCACCCCATGACAAGGACGTCGTGATGGCGATTTACGGATTGATCCCGGCCCGGTTGCAATCGACCCGTTTGCCGCGCAAGTTGCTGCTCGACGACACCGGCAAACCGCTGATTCAATACACGTGGGAAGCCGCGCTGCGGGCGAAATCGCTCGACGACGTGATTGTCGCCGCCGACAGCGAGGAAATCGCCGCCGCGGTCCGCTCGTTCGGCGGCCGCTGCGAACTCACCGGCGAGCATAGCAGCGGGACCGATCGCATCGCGGAAGTCGTCCGGCGCTGCCTGCCCGACGGCGATTTGCTCGTGAACATTCAAGGCGACGAGCCGGAGATCAACCCGGCCAACATCGACGCGCTCGTTGCTGCGATTCAGGCGGAACCCTCCGCAGAAATGGCGACGCTAGCGACGCCGATGCGGACGCTGGCGCAAGTGGAAGCCGCGAGTTGCGTGAAAGTCGTCTCTGCGGCGGACGGGCGCGCTCTCTACTTCAGCCGGGCGCCGATTCCGTATTGCCGCGACCGCGATCCCGCAGAAGTTCTCGCCGCGGAGCATCCGTGGCAGTTGCACATCGGCATCTATGCCTATCGTCGGGATTTTCTGTTCCGACTCACGCAGTTGCCGCTGTCGCGGCTGGAACAACTGGAAAAACTGGAACAGCTCCGCGCGCTGGAAGCGGGAGCGAGAATTCAAGTCGCCATCGTGGAGCATCGCTCCGTTGGCATCGACACGCCGGAAGATTATGCTCACTTCGTGAGCCGGAGGCGCGCTGCCTGACGAGGGACTCGCCGTCGCGGACGACGGGAGAGTGAGCGGTCCTCCAGCACGGCCGTTCTCTCCACCCCCAGATCGTTCCATGACCAAACACATTTTCGTGACCGGCGGCGTCGTAAGTTCGCTCGGCAAAGGGCTGACCAGCGCCTCGATCGGCTGCATCCTCGAAAAACGCGGGCTTCGCGTGCGGATGCAGAAGCTCGATCCCTACATCAATGTCGATCCCGGCACGATGAACCCGTACGAGCACGGCGAAGTCTACGTGCTCGACGACGGCGCCGAGACCGATCTCGATTTGGGCCACTACGAGCGGTTTACGCACAGCCCGCTGTCGAAACTGTCTAACTTCACCTCCGGCCGGATTTACCAGAACGTCATCGAGAAAGAGCGGCTGGGGAAATATCTCGGCAAGACGGTCCAGGTGATTCCGCACATCACTGATGAAATCAAGGCGAACGTCCGCAAGCTCGCCGGACCGGACGTCGACGTCGTCATCACCGAGCTCGGCGGCACGGTGGGCGACATCGAAGGCCTGCCGTTTCTGGAAGCGATCCGCCAGATTCCGCTCGAGATCGGTCGTGAGAACTGCCTGTTCATCCACCTGACGCTGGTGCCGTATCTCAAAGCGGCCCGTGAGCTGAAGACCAAGCCGACGCAGCACAGCGTGCAGCAATTGCTTCAAATTGGAATTCAGCCCGACGTATTGATCATCCGCACGGAACGCCCACTGGGCCGAGACAATGCCGAGAAGATCGCACTCTTCTGCAACGTCGAGAAGCGGGCCGTCATCGAGGAGATGGACAAGGAATTCTCGATTTACGAAGTGCCGCTCGGCCTGGTGGAGAACGGTCTCGATCAATTGATCATCGAAAAACTGCGGCTGCCGGCCGGGCCGTGCGACATGAGCGATTGGGAAGAGCTGATCCGCAAGATCCGCAACCCGGAACAGGAAGTGACGATCGCCGTCGTCGGCAAGTACATCGATCATCGCGACGCGTACAAGTCGATTTATGAATCGCTCGATCACGCCGGCATCGCCCACTCGTCGCGCGTAATCGTCAAACGAATTGAATCCGAGGAACTCGAACGCCAGGACGCCGCGGCGTTGCTCGCCGGCGTGGACGGCATTCTCGTCCCCGGCGGCTTCGGCATGCGAGGCATCGAAGGCAAAATTCAGGCCGCCCGCTATGCCCGCGAAATGCAGATCCCGTACTTCGGCATCTGTCTCGGTATGCAGGTCGCGGTGATCGAGCATGCCCGCTACGTTCTCGGCCATGCCGACGCCAACAGCACCGAGTTCGCCGCGGACACGAAACATCCGGTGATCTGCCTGCTCGAAGACCAGAAATCGGTGACGCAAAAAGGGGCGACGATGCGCCTCGGCGCTCAGGCGTGCCGCTTGGCCGATGATTCGCTCGCCGCGCGGATGTACGGCCAGGCGGAAGTTCGCGAGCGGCATCGGCACCGTTACGAATTCAATCCCGAATACCGCCAGGCGATGACCGACGCCGGCTTAGCGCAGACCGGCGTCAGCCCTGACGGCAAACTGGTGGAGATCGTCGAGATTCCCGACCATCCGTGGTTCCTCGCCGTGCAGTTCCACCCGGAGTTCAAATCGAAGCCGCACGAACCGCACCCGCTGTTCCTCGGCTTCATCGAAGCCGCGCTGAACCGCCACCAGGAACGCTCGGCGATGGTCGTGTGAGGAAAAACGGATCGCGAATGGAGAATACCGGTTAGCCGCGACGCGAAGGTTTCCGAGCGGAGCGAGTTTTGAGCGCAACAAACAGCTCTCGTCCCAGGATAACACCATGACGCGACGTTTTGCACAAACCGTCGCAGGCAAGCTTGTCCTCTCATTAGCAACTTATGTAGCAATTTACGTCTCTCTGTCAGCCTTCGGCGCGTATCGCCTGAAAATCTCCGGTGAGCGAAGGTATGCTGGAATTGGACTCGGTTTGATGGATACAGACTACTGGTATCCCGCAGGGATTGAATGGCGGCGATGGAAGGATGTTTCCGGCAAATATCGCATCGATGCAAATCCATTGGGATGGTTCTTTCTGCCGTTGATTTTTGTTGATCGACAACTCGTGCATCCCAATCGACAAATCCCTGAATAAGGAGCGAAAAGTGCTTCGACGACTGCTCATGTCATTGCTGGCGATTTCTGGAGCATCACAACTCCTCGCCGACGACAAACCGATCCCGACTTTTGAAAAGCAAGTCCTCACCGACAAGTTCTTCGCCGAGGGAGCAGCGTTCGGGGACTTCAATCACGACGGCGAGCAGGACATCGTTGCCGGTCCGTACTGGTGGGAAGGGCCGCAGTTCACCAAGGAACACGCTTACTATCCGCCGAAGGCGTACGACCCGCTCAATTATTCCGACAACTTCTCAGCGTATGTCTACGACCTCAACGGCGACGAGTGGGACGACATCGTCGTCATTCCGTTCCCCGGCGTCGAAGGGTTCTGGTATGAGAACCCGAAAGGGAAAGAAGGCAACTGGGTTCGCCACCTGATGATTCCCGTCGTCGACAATGAATCGCCGATGTTCACGGACATCACCGGCGACGGCAAACCCGAGTTGATCTGCTCCACGGACGGCTACTTCGGTTACGCCACGCCCGACCGGAGCGATCCCGCGCAGCCCTGGACGTTCCATCGTATCTCCGATCAAACCGCCGGCGGGAAGTTCACGCACGGCCTCGGCGTGGGCGACGTCAACGGCGACAAGCGCCTCGATCTCTTGGAAAAGAGCGGCTGGTGGGAGCAGCCGGAAAGTCTCGACGGCGATCCGCAATGGAAGAAGCATCCGTTTCCGTTCTCGGAAGCCGGCGGAGCGCACATGTTCGCCGAAGACTTAAACGGCGACGGCCGCAACGACGTGATCACGTCCTGGCAGGCCCACGGTTACGGGCTGGTCTGGTGGGAACAGTTGCCGGGCGACGGCGAGCCGAAGTTCGAGAAGCGGGTCATCATCGGGGCGTCGCTCAAGGACAACCCTCACGGCGTCAAGTTTTCTCAGCCGCACGCCATCGACTTCGTCGACATCGACGGCGACGGCTTGAAAGACATCATCACCGGCAAACGCTACTGGGCGCACGGCCCGAAAGGGGACGCGGAGCCTGATGCCGCGGCGGTCGTCTACTGGTTCCGTCGCGTGCCGCGCAGCGCGGGCCGCGTCGACTGGACGCCGTACCTCATTGACGACGATTCCGGCATCGGCACGCAGGTGATGGCCGGCGACGTCACCGGCGACGGCAAGCCCGACATCATCGTCGGCAACAAGAAAGGCGTCTTCGTGCACCGGCAGGCGGACAACAAAGAGCCGCGCACGAAGTAAGCGGGATTAACGCGTTCGGCATTTCACGCGCTGACGCGCAGTTCGCCCGGTTGGTCGTCGTCGTTTGCCAATCGGTCGAGCAATTGGTCGAGTTGCCGGCTCACGCGGAGTTGAACTTCCGCCAGCTGCGCGGACGACTCCATCAGATGCGCTTCCTGCGCGGCGAGCGACTTTGTCCGCGCTTCGAGCGTTGCGGACAGGTCCTGCACTTGCGCCACCAGTTTGTCGAACCGATCGTCCGAGGCGGAAACGGCTGGCATGATCGGTTCGATGCCGGTTTCGATCATGTCTTCCACGGCGGACATCAGTGCCTGCCAGCCGAGCCGGCGGCGGCGGCCGACGTCCTGCACACGCGTGTCTTCGAGTTCGATGCGGTCGCACAGCTCTTCCGCGGAGAGGAGCGACAAGTCTTCCAACTGCTGCCGGGCCCGCGCGGTCTGGCGCGCGGCTCGCACCGAGGCTTCGCCGATGTGAATCGCGGCCTCAATCCGGCCAAATGTCAGGCGATCTCCGTCCCGCAAGGCGCGGCGGCGAAACGCTTCGCCGTTCACGAGGATGAACGCGCTGTCGTCGACCGCTTCGATCCAGATCACCGTGCCTTGCACGAACAAACGGCTGTGCAAGGTCGGTAAATCGTCGGCGCACAGGCAGAGATCGCAATTCTCGCCGGCGCCGATGGTGAACTCGTCGTGATCGACGAACACCAGTTTCGCGGGCTCGCGGCCAGGAATGATCTGCAGCGCCACCAGCGGCGCAAAGTCTTCCGCTTGCGAGAGAGAGGAGTTCGACATCGCGCCCTGACCTCCTGACGATTCCCTGGGCTTCATTAACCGCGCGGCGACTCATACCTGATGCCGGGCCTCATCAATTTCGTCCACTCGCCAAGCCGGGCATGAGCGAATCGAGGGAATGGAGAAGGCAGGGAGGAATAAGTCGCACTGTGCGTGATAGTCGCACTGGCCTCGTCTGCGAGTCGCAATTTCTCCGGCAGAATCTGCCGGAGTTCATACGATCCGATCCAACGTTGCGCGAATTCCTTCCACCCCGACGTCAGGCGCTTGGCAGGCCCCTTCGCGGCAGACATAGAGCGTAACGTCATTTTTCTGAGCCGATTTCCCGGAGAACAGCCACTCCAGTTCCGCCGGCGCTGTTGTGTTCGTTGCGAGGCGCCAGACGATCTTGTTCGGCAGGAAGCGCTGTCGCAGCATTTCCAAAACGCGGTCGCCGTCCGCGCGCTCGCTGCCATCGATCAGCGCGAGTTCCCACGTCGGACCGAGGAGATTGTCCAACGCGATCAAGGCTTGTCCCGCCGCGGTCGGCAGGCGAGCCAGCGTGCCGGACATCAACTGCAACGTGCGGACTGCGACTTCCTCGAAATCACGGCGGCTGGCCAGGCGGGCGAGTTTCAAAAGCGCCGTCGCGGCCATGCTATTGCCCGACGGCGTGGCGTTGTCGTGGATCTCCTTATTCCGCGTGATGAGCGTTTCGTGATCGGCGGATGTGTAGAAGAATCCGCCGGTCGCCGGATCATGAAACTGCTCGATCATCGCGGCGGCGAAACCGCCGGCGTGATGGAGATAGCGGGGATCGAACGTGGCCTGCGACAGTTCGACGAGGCCGTCGATGAAACAGGCGTAATCGTCGAGATAACCGTTGAACCGCGCCCGGTCATCTTTCCAGCAGTGCAGGAGGCGATGCGAATCGGTCGTCAGGTTCTGGAGAACGAAATCCGCCGCCGATTTCGCGGCATCCGAATACCGGGTTTCCTGGAGCACACTCCCGGCCTGCGCCATCGCCGCGATCATCAGGCCGTTCCAACTGACGAGGATTTTGTCATCCCGTCCCGGCGGGATTCGTTGCGATCGCGCCGCGAAGAGTTTCTCACGGCTGCGCTTGAGGATGACTTGGAGTTCCTGCTCATCCACTTGGAGCAGTTTGGCTGCCTGCTCGAACGTCTTCGGGCGGTTGAGGATATTCTGATGTTCCCAGTTGCCGCCGGCCGTCACGTCGTAGCAATAGCAGAAGACGCGGCCATCGTTTGGACCGAGTAATCGCAACACTTCGTCTTCCGACCAGACGAAAAATTTTCCTTCGACTCCTTCGCTGTCGGCGTCCTGCGTCGAATAGAAGCCGCCGGCTGGCTGCGTCATTTCACGCAAGATGTAGTCCAGCGTCTGCCGCACGACCTCCAGGTACTCGGAATGCTTCGTCGCCTGCCACGCTTCGAGGTAGACCGTCACGAGCTGCGCATTGTCGTAGAGCATCTTCTCGAAATGCGGGACCAGCCAGCGTTCATCGGTCGAGTACCGGGCGAAGCCGCCGCCGAGGTGGTCGTAGATGCCGCCGCGTCCCATTTTGTCGAGCGTGAGCCGGACGATCTCCAGCGCCTCGGGATTGTCGAATCGTTTCGCACAACGCAAGAGGACGCGGAGATCCATCGGGTGCGGAAATTTGGGCGCGGACCCGAAACCGCCGTGCGTGTGATCAGCGCTGCGGAGCAAGGATCTTAAGGCGTTGCGGAGCATGTCGGGCGAGAGTTCGCCGCTGCCATCCGCCGGCAGCCCGGCTTGAATCACGGCCTGCGTCAGTTCGGCGGCTTGCTCCAAGAGCGCCGCACGGCGATTGGCCCAGGCGTCCTCCACGGCGGCGAGAATCTCACGGAAACCCGGCCGTCCCCATTTCGCGGCCGGCGGCCAATGGGTGCCGCCGAAGAACGGTTTCAGATCGGGCGTGAGGAACACCGACATCGGCCAGCCGCCGGAGCCGGTCAGCGCCATCACGGCATTCATGTAGATCTGATCGAGATCGGGCCGTTCCTCGCGATCGACTTTGATAT
>CAZDGB010000072.1:0-24832 GCA_964504645.1 uncultured Planctomycetaceae bacterium
GGTGCTGGATGATCGCGTCCGACGCCAGGCCGGCGTAGGTGCCCCGCTTGTCTTCGGGGACATCGGGATGGAGCTGCGTCAGGCCTTTGACGTGGGCTTCGTAGATCAGCGTTTTATGCCACGGCGTGCGCGGCGGGCGGTCGTCGCCCCAGGTGAACGCCGTATCGACGACAGTCGCCAGCGGGCAGAACGGGCTCGAATCGCGTTCGTCGAAAGAAAGGTCGGCGGCCGCGTCGCCGATCTTATAGCCCCACAGCGCATCGTCCCAAATCAGATCCCGGCCGATCGCCTTCGCGTAGGGATCGAGAATCACCTTGTGCGGATTGAAGCGATGTCCCTGCTGCGGATCGTACGGGCCGTGCACGCGGAAACCGTACAACTGCCCCGGCTCGGCGTCGGGGAGATAGCCGTGCCAGACCTGATCGGTCTGCTCGGGCAACTCGATCGACTGCGTCTGCGGATGCGGCTCTTCGCCGTCGAACAGGCACAGCTCGACCTTGGTCGCGTGCTCGGAAAACAGGGCGAAATTCACGCCGGCGCCGTCAAAGGTGGCGCCCAGCGGATAGGGCTTCCCCGGCCAGATCTTCATGTTGTATTCTCAAGTCGTATGCGAAACCGCAGAAGGGCGGCTCTTGAAATGTCGGAAGGCGGCGTCCAGTCCGTCGAACAACTCGGCAGGTCCCTCGACTTCTGAGCGTACCGCGACCGGCGCACGGTGTCATGCCACTCTGTTGTTTTTAGCGACACGCGGGGATAATCGGCAATCCGTCCGCCATCGGGGAGAATTCCGCATGACCATCCTTTCGCGTCGACGGCTGCTCGAAACCTCCGGGCTGGGACTCGGTTCGCTGGCTGCGTGCTGGCTGTCGCAACAGACTTCGCTCGCCGCGGACGGATTCAATCTGCGATCGCGGCCCGCGGCGCAGCCGGCGCGGGCGAAGTCGGTCATTCTGATGATGCAGAACGGCGGGCCGAGCCAGATGGACTTGTTCGACCCTAAGCCGGAGTTGCAGAAGCACAACGGCCGGCAGCATTCGATCAAGGTCGAGATGTTCCAGACCGGCAGCGAGCAGAACAAGCTGCTCGCGTCGCCGTTCCAGTTCCAACGCTCCGGCGAATCGGGCCTCGAATTCTCGGAAGCCGTCCCGCACATCGCCAGCGTGGCGGATGACCTCTGCGTCCTCCGCTCGATGCACACCGGGCACAACAATCACACCGAGGCCCTCGTCATGTTCATGACGGGGAAGATCTTCCAGGGCCGGCCGGCCGTCGGCTCGTGGATCAGCTATGCCCTCGGAACCGAAAACCAAAACCTGCCGGCGTACATCGTGCTCCGCGACCCCGAAGGCTACAACACCAGCGGCACGCTCACTTGGAGTTCCGGCTGGCTGCCGGCGCTGTATCGCGGCACCGAATTCAGTTCCGCCGGGGCGCCTGTCCTCAACTTGCAGCCTGCGAAACCGCAAGCGGACGGCGTGCAACGGGCCAACCTCGAGTTTCTCGCCGCGTTGAACCGCAAGCATCAACGGCACTATCCGCGGGAATCCGAACTGGAGACCCGCATCCAGAACTACGAGCTCGCCGCCCGGATGCAGCTCGCCGCGGCGAACGTCCTCGATCTGTCGCAGGAAACCGAAGCGACGCAAAAGCTGTACGGACTCGATCAGCCGGCGACGCGAGGCTACGGACTGCGGTGCCTGCTCGCGCGGAAACTCGTGGAAGCCGGCGTCCGCTTCGTGCAGATTCATCCCAAGCCGTTCCAGCCCTGGGACACGCACGCCAACACGCAGGCGGCCCTGAACGACATCTGTGGGAACTGCGACCTGCCGACGGCCGGCCTCATCCGCGATCTGAAGCAGCGCGGACTATTGGACGACACCATCGTGATCTGGTCGGGCGAGTTCGGGCGCTTGCCGGTTTCGCAGAACGGCACCGGCCGCGATCACAACCGCAACGCGTTCTCGGTCCTCGCCGCCGGCGGGGGATTCAAGCCGGGCTTCGCGTTCGGCGAGACGGACGAAGTTGGCTACCGGGCCGCGGTGAATCCCGTCAGCGTCGCCGACCTGCACGCCACGCTGCTGCACCAACTGGGCGTCGACCACACGCAGTTGACGTTCCACCACGCCGGCCGCGACGAGACGCTGACCGACGAATCGCTGACGCACGCCCGCGTCGTCCACGAAGTGCTGGCGGGCTGAAAAAGCTGTTTCTAAATCCGTCGCGGCGCGGAAAATGCGCCCCTCTGCAACAGCGAATCAAGGGTCGCGCCACGGGATTTCTTACCCCTTCAAAGGGGTCGCATCACGGGTTACGGAAAGTGCGCGCTCGAATCCGGACGTTTTCGGCCCAAAGCGCTCGAAAACGGACGTTTTGGAATGACGCGACGCCGCGATAAATTGCTGTTTGGAATCCGTTTTGTGGCTGCTGACTGCGCGCTGATGCGCGCCGCGTGACGCTCGGGTGTCGCCCGGTGCGCGCTCGGGAGATTGCTCAACAGATTTTCGGGCAGATTTTGGGAACTCGCAGGGCCTGGAGAAGCCGGGAATGTTTCAGAAGCCGAAATCGGGCGATGTTCGTGAACAGCGATTTGCTTGCCCAGCTTTCCAGTAGCTGAAGTCGTGAGACTTCAGAGCGGAACTCTCACGAGTTCCGCTACCCGATTTATCGCCGTTCCAGCGGCGCGAAGCGTTCGACGATCACGCGGGCGCTGCGCAGGCCGTCGACGGCGGCGCTGACGATGCCGCCGGCGTAGCCGGCTCCTTCGCCGACGGGGTACAGGCCGCGAATGTTCGGGCACTCGCGGGTCGCGAGGTCGCGGTCGATGCGGATCGGCGAGCTGCCGCGCATCTCCGGGCCGACGAGCATCGCGTGCGGGAGAAAATTGCCGCGCAGTTTCTTGTCCATCGCCGGCAAGCTGTGGCGGATCGCGTCGATCACCGGCGGCGGCAACACGGCGTCGAGCGCGGCGGGAACCACGCCGCGCTTGTAGGAACAGGCCGGCGCGAAGCGCGCGTCGGGCGAACGTCCGGCGAGAAAGTCTTTCGCCGATTGAATCGGACACAGGTAATCCTGCCGTCCGAGTTCGAATGCAGCCGCTTCATAGCGCCGCTGCAATTCCACCCCGGCGAGGGGATGATCGCTGCCGAACTCTTTGGGGTCGAGCGTGACCATCACGCCGCTGTTGGCGAACGGCGTGTCGTGCCGCGAGTTGCTCATGCCGTTCGTGCAGAAGCGATTCGGCTCGCTGATGCTGGGAATGATGAGTCCGCCGGCGCACATGCAGAACGTGAAGACGTCCTTCCGCCCGCGGACCTGGATCGTGTAGTCCGCCGCGCCGAGCAGCTCACGATACTCCGGCTTGCCGTACTTGTGCCGGTCGATCTGCGGCTGCGGCTGTTCGATCCGCAGGCCGAGTTGAAACGCCTTCGGCAGCATCGGCACGCCCGCGGCGAACAGCATCTCATACGTGTCCCGCGCGGAATGCCCGATCCCCAACACGACGTGCGACGATTTCAAATAGCCGCTCGACGTGCCGATGCCCCGCACCTGGCCGTCGACGAGATCGAGGCTTTCCAACCGGCAGTTGAACCGATACTCCCCGCCGAGCGCTTCGATCTGGCGGCGAAAGTTGCGGCACAACATCGGCAACTTGTTGCTGCCGAGATGCGGACGGTTCTCGTACACGATCGACGGCCGCCCGCCGCATTCCACGAAGCGCTCCAGCACCCAATCGACATCGGGGCCTTCCAGCCGGCACGTCAGCTTGCCGTCGCTGAAACACCCCGCCCCTCCTTCGCCGAAGAGATAATTGTTCTCGCGATCGAACGCCCCGCCGCGGTCGAACCGCCGAACTTCCGGCACCCGCTCCTTCACCGGCGGCCCGCGCTCGATGATCAGCGGCCGATAGCCCTTGAACGCGAGATAATATCCCGCCAGCAACCCCGCCGGCCCGGTCCCGACAACAATCGGCCGCTCGTCGAGCGGCGCGGCTCCCGGATCGGGATCGTGAAACGCCGGCGGGTCATAGACATCGACGCCCGCGTCCGGTTTGCGCTTCAGCGAAACGTCGCCCGGCAGATCGATCAGCGCCGTGTAGACGAACTCCAGATCCTTCCGCGACCGGGCGTCGAGACTCTTTTTCAGCACCCGCCACCGCACGACCTCGTCGACCGGCACCCCCAATTGGCGCGCAATCCGCCGGGGCAGTTCACTTTCCGGTGCTTCCACGGGCAATCGCAAATGAGAAACGCGCAGCGGCATACAGGCGTGATTTTAACACACTCGCACCGCGCGTGTCGCGGCGGGTGGCGATGGATTGGGTGGCACGCCCAGAGTCCTCGATGGGCGTGGCGAACAGTGAAAACACCACGCCTTTCGCCAAGCCTCAGGGCGCGCCACCCGAATCGGTGTCAGTTCCGCACGGGCGAAGGAAGCTGAGCATGTGCGAAATATTCGGAATGCAGTTATGGTTGGCGGTAGTGCCGCTGAACCTCACCCATTTTTTGAACCGGAATGGTGTCGTCAAATGGGACCGAACCGTGTTCGAGGCGAACCGGCCAAATAAAGATCTGCCCATCGACGTTCATGTGGACTTCGCCCACACACGGCTCCAACTCAATCCCGTGGCGAGGGATCAATTCATTTCTGCCGACTCCCGCCAGATCGAAGGATTGGCCGGCTGCACGCAACTCCAAACGCACGTTGGACGAAAAGTGCTGATAATTTGAAAGCTGCAGTTCCATGAATGACTCCCCAGCCCTGGCGGCGCTATCGCGGGCGGCAATTTACGCCAACGCCAAAGGTTTGACAATCGAAAGTCACCTCGGAGGAGGCCAAGACGGCGTGGTGTTGATGACCGAAACACCAACCGCCATCAAATCCTTCATCTACGAAAAATTATATCGCCAGGAGCGAGACGTCTACTTGCGATTCCGGGAAAAGGGGTTCGTGAAGGCAAACGACTTCCACGTTCCCCGCCTGATCGAATTCGACGACGAACTGACGGTGATTGAAATGACGGTTGTCACCCCGCCTTACATCGTCGATTTTGCGGGCGCGCGGCTCGACTCCCGGGCCGACTTTCCCGAGGACGTGATGGAGGAATGGCTGCGGGCCAAGAAAGAGGAGTTCGAGGACGATTGGCCGACGGTCAAACGCGCCCTGTGGAAATTCGAGTCCATCGGCGTTTACTTGAATGACGTTGCCCCGCGCAACGTCTGCTGCCGCGCGCAATGAACATCAGGAATCCGCGATACTCCCGCCAGGGGTGAAGGAATTTGTGACGTCGAGCAAACTTTCTTTGCCCCGCCGGACAACGCATACAGGCGAATCATTCTTGGTTCTGACGCTGGCGGAAGAATCCCAATTGACGCCCACCAAGCCGGGCGGGAGACTGTGCAAGTTCTGCGACGGTCAAGCAACTCTAGCTGGAGGGCGCACCAATGGGCGATCTAGGTCGTCGTTCTGCGTTGAAGGTGGTCGCTTTCGGGGCCGTAGCGGCTGGTGCCTCTGTCGTGGGCGATGAACAGAAGGCGGCCCCAAAACTATGGACCCTAGAGGGAGTGTTGAAGGTCCACCCGAAGTTCGTCTACCGTTATTTCATCTCGCTCCTCGACGGACAAAAATGCGGATTGTATGGGCCAGACCACGCCCGTGAACCGGAACAACTGGGGGGCATTGAACTCTCAACCTTCGTGCGAGTGCGCGGAGTGCTGGGAACCGAATACCATCCCAGCGGTACCAAGGAGAACCCGTCCCCGTTTGGACCGGGGTGGACTCTGTTCATGGACGTCCACGAGGCCGAGAAACTGAAATAGCATCACCGCCGAGCGGGAGGATGGGGCATGGACGAGAAGCTGCCGCCGTGGATTCGATATGCCCCGTGGCGCTGGCCGATTGAAGACCTCATCGCGTTGGGGCTGCTGGCGCTGGCCCTCGCTGGGTGCAGTTGGTTCGCGACGGTAAAGCTTGTCGCTCCGCAGATGAAATCACGTGGCGTCCCTGCCGGAGATGTTCGCCCCGAACTTTTCCCCGAAAAATAATTTTCGGAATTCACAATTCAGGATTCAAATGACCTCACTAGCCGTATGCCGGTAGTGATCGGTTTTGAATCCCGGATTGTTAAGAGGTACGGGTGTTGCGTTAGTCCCCAGCGGATTTCCCGCGCGGAGGCATCGTAAAACGCCGACGGCGAGAAAACCTAGGAGGTGCTTCTTCATCAACATCGATTCCGCACAGTTTGACATATCGTTTGAGAGCGGATTCCATGCCGCCTTGCCTGCTGATTCTCCAAAGCGGCCAATAGACCGTGGCATACAAGCGATTCGGAATGATCTCAGCTTTAAGTGCGTACAACGCTGGGGCGACGCCGAGAACATAGCCGCTGGGCAAGATTAGCGCTACAAGCACCACCCACACCCACCACTTCCAACGCCAGACGGCGAACACGGAAGGCTGCGGAGAAGGAGCATCGGCCATGGGTAGTAGGTCACTCTAATCGCTCGGCTTCCGGCGCTGATAACTCTGGATCCTCGGAACCATAAAACAACGCCCCCCACGTTTCCATCTCCCAGTCAAATAAACGCAAAGTAAATGACCGTGGCAGGATGTCGTATGCCCACCCGACTGGATGATAGAATGTGTGGTAGGCGAGCTGCGCGGTTGGGTTAGAGCCGAAGATCGAATGGACGGCGAAGCCAACGGGCGTCGCGGAAAAAAAGTATCCGACCGGCATCACTGGTACGAGCGCGACCCAAACCCACCGCGGCCACCGCCAGATAGCGAAGATCGAACGGCGCGTCGCAGGCTTCACGTCCATGCCGCCAGTATAACTGGATTTCCGACGGCGTCTAATTTTCCCCAATTGACGCCCGCCGCGCCGGGCGGGAGACTGACGGGCATGCTAGACACCATTGCCAAATTCCCGGAGGCCGCGATCAGCATGGAGACGGACGGGCCGCCGGCGTATGACAGCGGGCGCGTCATCCTCAGGGGCGATCCGGACGGCTTCCGCTGGCTGGCGGGCGTGCTGCTCAAGATGGCGGATGATGTCGATGACCCCTCGAATCCGGCTCACAGGGGATGGCATCTCGTCTTGGGCGACGAGACCACCGCCCAATTGCGGCTGGCGGAGGATTTGCGGCTATCGTTGAATTGCCATCCGAAGGGCGAATAAACCGCCGGGCGGGAGGATGGGGGCGCGGTTTCGCCAGCCAAAAAGGAAAGCCATGTCCTCGATCATTCATTTGCAAGAACTGGCGCGACAAGTTCGGGACAGCACACTGCAAGCCTTAGGCCGCGCGGAAGAATCCTGGTTGCTGTGGTCTCCGCCAGGAACCGACAATCACATCCTTTGGCATGCGGGGCATGCGCTCTGGGTTCAGGATATCTTGTGTATTCGGCCTTTGTCTGGGGCGACGGAACTGCCTGACGGTTGGAGCGAAGTCTTTGGTTCAGGAAGCAAACCGGCCCAATCCGCGACCACTTGGCCAAGTCGCCAGGAAGTTCGGCAGCGGCTTGAGGCGCAACTCGAACGGATCTTGAAACTCCTGGATGAGCACGCCGAACGAGTCCATCGTCTGGAGCCGAACTCTCCGAACGGCTGGGGTCTGACGAGAGGGATCATCCACGGCTGGCATGACGAAGCCAAACACAATGGAGAGATGAATTTGCTCGCCAAGCTGTGCCGCCGCGGATGAGCGGATGCGCCGCGAGGTATTTCCCGAAAACTAATTTTCGGAATTCACAATTCGAGGAGGGCAGTGACATCACTACCGGCCCGAGGATGGCCAACAGATTTCCGGTTCACACGACAAAACCATCAATATTTCTTGCGATTTCCACACTCGTGTGACAAAATCTGGCCCGCCTCACGGAAGGACACGGAACGGACTCTACTGGAAAGGACTCTGCGCATGCGTTTCTCTTTGGCAGTTCTGCTGGCAACTTCTTTTTCTCTCTTGTCGGGACTTGGCGTTGCGGCCGATCAAAACCCCGATGTGAAGCAAATCCAGGGGAAATGGGAAGTTGTGGAACTGGTGGAAGACGGCAAAGTCATTCCCAAGGAGGCGATCCGGGAATGGCTGCCGTCGGGCGGTCAGTTCGAAGTCGCCGAGAATGCGATCATTTTCGTTTCGCCGCACGATGGGAAAAAGCACGTCAAAGTCTTCTCTTTGGATGCCACGCAGTTTCCCAAAGGGATCGATCTCAGCACGCGCGAGAAGAAAGACGGCACGGGCATCTATCGTTTCGATGGAGAACGATTGATCGTCTGCTTCTCGGACCCGGAGGAATCTCAGCGTCCCACCGAATTCTCCGCCAAGGAAGGGTCGAACAACGTGCTGATGACCTTGCAGCGCATGGGTAAGCCATCGGCTCAACCGGCTCCCATCAAGATCGAGCCCTCGGGCAACACGGCGAAAGTTCTGACCGATGCCCAGGTCAAAGAGCTGCTGAAGGGAACCTGGAGGTACGCCGACAAGGTGGGATCGCTGTTCGTGACCTTCACGCCCGAGGGGACCTTCAGCACGGTGCGAGAAGTCAAAGAAATTCGCGTCTTTCAGAAGGTCTTCGTCCAGTCGCCGGTCTCCACGGGGAAGTGGAGCATTCAAAACGGGACCTTGACGTTCCACATTCAGACTTCCGTCCATCCGGATCGGGTCAACAAGCGGTTTGATTTCTCGGTGCGTTCGATCACGGACCGAGATTTCATTTTTGTGGACTACATGGGGCGAGTGGGGCAGGCTTCCCGAGTTCGATAGTCGGAGAGGACGATGCGAAATCGTCCTTCTCTGCTGGAGGGAGAAGGTGGCCGAAGGGGCCGAAGGCCGGATGAGGGGGAGGTGACCGACGTAATTTCGTCCTTGCACACGTTCCTTATCAGTGGCATCCCCCTCACCCCCGGCCCCTCTCCCTCCAGGGGAGAGGGGAGCAAGAAAAGCCGAAATCCGCGACCATACGCTCGATGCTTCCGGCTCAAGTTCCCTCTTGACGAATTTCCCCGGACGGCGTAGCATCGCCGTCATCATCAAGATGCGAGAATGCGTCTGTTCTTATCGATCTAGTTGAACGTCCTTTCTACGTTTTCGAGTCTTTGTCCCGAGTGACGTCCGTCGGAGCAGACGCGACGCCTTCGGTTCTGTGTCAAAGCGAGCGAGTCACAGGATGTGATGACCATGCTCTGCCGCCGGACAGCATCGTCACTGGTGGCGCAGGCGCCCGCGAAACTCAATCTGTTTCTGCGGGTGGTCGGCAAGCGTCCGGACGGCTATCACGACATCGAAACCGTGATGACCGCCATCAACCTCTACGACACGTTGATCTTCCGTCCCGCCCCCGACGGCCGGATTCGGCTCTCGGTGCGTGCGAGCGGGCCGTGGACCCCGAGCGGCGGGCAGCCGGAGATTCCCGCGGATCCATCGAATTTGGTCTATCGCGCCGCGGCGCTGCTGCAGCAACACGGCAATACGAGCGACGGCGTCGACATCACATTGATTAAGCGGATTCCGTCCGCCGCGGGTTTGGGAGGCGGATCGAGCGATGCCGCCGCGACATTGGCGGCTTTGAATCAATTTTGGTCGTTGGGGATGGATCGGCAGAATCTCTGCGAATTGGCAAGCCAGCTCGGGAGTGACGTGCCGTTCTTTCTCGGGCCGACGAGTACAGCGATTTGCCGCGGACGCGGCGAGATCATTGAGGCGTTTCCCGCACAAGCGGGATTGGCGTTCGTGATTGCCAAGCCGAATTCCGGGTTGTCGACGCCGGCCGTGTATCGGGAATGCCGGCCCGAACCTGCGGGAGCGGAACTTGGTCCGTTGTGCCGCGGGTTGGCGGCGGGGCGGGCGGAGGTCGTGGCGCGGCATTTGCGGAACGATCTCGAATCCCCTGCGCGGCGGCTGAATCCCGACGTCGAGAGGCTTTCGTGCCTATTTCGACAGCAACCGGTGCGCGGTCATCAACTCAGCGGGAGCGGCACCGCGTACTTCGGGGCTTGCGATTCATTCCGCCAGGCGACGGCCGTCGCCGCCCGGCTGCGTCATCAGGGTATTCCGTGGGTGTGTGTGGTTCAGAGTCGTAGTTAGCGGGCTGAACGGAGTCCAGCCAATGGAAATCACCGAGATTCGCATCAAGCTGATGGACGATCCGCAGGACCGGCTGCAAGCCTTCTGCTCGATCACGTTCGACCACAGCTTCGTCATTCGCGACCTGAAGATCATTCAGGGGACGAAAGGCTCGTTCGTCGCGATGCCCAGCCGCAAGCTGACCGACCGCTGCCCGCGGTGTTCGGCGAAGAATCACTTGCGGGCCCGCTTCTGCAGCGATTGCGGGGCGAAGCTCCGCGACGACCGGGCCCTCAAAGACGACGACGGCCGGGCGAAGCTTTACGCCGACATCGCCCATCCGATTCATTCCGATTGCCGCGACCAGATCCAGCGGCGGGTGATCGCCGCGTACGCCGAGGAAGTCGAGAAATCGAAGCTGCCCGGCTACCTGTGCACCTACGACGACTACGGCGAAGATCGCTTCGCGGCGCTCAGCGAGGAAAGTGAAGAGACGCTCGATTTGCCGCGGATTATTCCGGTCGATGATTCAATGCGCCGCCGGGATTCCGGCGCCGTATTGCCGCAGCCGCACGCCATTGCGGTGACGGGCAATCATCGCGGCACATTGCAGATGGCGGTCGTCAATCCGTCCGAGAACGCGGACGACGAACCGTTCGGCGCGGGCTTGGTCTGAAAAGAGTCGCGCACGAAACAAGCGTTGGGTGGCACGCCCTGAGTCCTCGAAGGGCGTGGTGGACGTGCGAAACCACGCCCTTCGCCAAGCCTCAGGGCGTGCCATCCGAATCGATCACTTCGCGCGTTTCGCGGTGACTTCGACGCGCTGCGTGAGGATGTGCGTCTTGCCGTCGGGCGTCTGGTCGATGAGCGTGTCGACGGAGATGACGTTGAAGACTTCCCAGCCGTCGCGGCTCAGTTCCGTTAACTTCGGCGTGAGCGAGCCGAGATCGACGGATGCGGTCTGATACTCCCATCCGGCCGGCTGCGGCGCGGCGATCGCCGTCGGCGTGCCGAAGAGCCGGTATCCCGCGAGGACAGCCAACGCTGCCAGACAGAGGACGAGCCAAGGGAACTGCGAGCGAGTCATGACATGCTCCTTGGTTAAACGCGCAACTCTTCCGTTGATGTGCCGGATAGTGTGCCGGCATAGCGCCGGCGAATCGGGCCAATCACGTCCGCCACAAATCGATCCACCTGCTCCGGCGCGCGGCCGATGAAACGGCGCGGGTCGACCGCCGCGGATAAGTCCGCTTTCGCAAAGGCGGGATCGGTCCGCAGCCGTTCGATCAAATCGTTGTCGCGGCCGTGTTCTTTCACTTCGCGGGCGGCGGCCTGGCTGTGGACGCGGATGCGTTCGTGGAGTTCCTGCCGGTCGCCGCCGGCCTGCACGGCGGCCATCAGGATTTCCTCGGTCGCCATGAACGGCAATTCTTCGCGGAGATGCTTCTCGATCATCTGCGGATAGACGACCAAGCCGTCGACGATGTTGCCGTAGAGGATCAGGATCGCGTCGGACGCCAGGAACGACTGCGGGATCGTGAGCCGGCGGTTGGCGCTGTCGTCGAGCGTCCGCTCCATCCATTGCACGGCCATCGTCTGCGCGGCGGAGCTTTGCAGGCTCGTCACGAAGCGGGCCAGGCTGCACATCCGCTCGGACCGCATCGGGTTCCGTTTGTAGGCCATCGCCGACGAGCCGATCTGCTCGGCCTCGAACGGCTCTTCGATTTCCTTGCGGCTTTGCAGCAGGCGGATGTCGGTCCCCGCCTTGTGCGCCGATTGGGCGATGCCGGACAACACGTCCAGCACCTGCGCGTCGATCTTCCGCGAATAGGTCTGACCGGTGACGGCATACGCCGCATCGAAGCCCATCTTCGCACAGACGCGGCGATCGAGTTCTTCGACCTTCGCGTGATCGCCGTGAAATAACGCGAGAAACGTCGCCTGCGTGCCGGTCGTGCCTTTCACGCCGCGAAGTTTGAGCGAATTCAAACGATGTTCGATTTCTGCGAGGTCGAGAACGAGATCGTAACACCACAACGTCGCCCGCTTGCCGACCGTCACAGGCTGCGCCGGCTGCAAATGCGTGAAGCCCAGGCACGGCAACGCGCGCTGCGCGGCGGCGAACTTCGCCAGATGATCGATTACGCGGACGAGCTTGTTCCGCAGGAATTCCAGGCCCTGCCGCATCAGCAATAAATCGGTGTTGTCGGTGACGTAGCAACTCGTCGCCCCGAGATGAATGAGGGGCCGGGCCGACGGGCAGACCTCTCCGTAGGCGTGGACGTGAGCCATCACGTCGTGGCGGAACTTCTTCTCGTACTTCGCGGCAGCGGCGAAGTCGATGTCGTCGACGTGCGCCTTCAGTTCGTCGATCTGCTCCAGCGAAATATCGAGACCGAGTTCCCGCTCGGCCTCGGCGAGCGCGATCCAGAACTTCCGCCACGTCGCATGCTTGGTCTGCGGCGACCAGAGGGCGCTCATCTCGCGCGAGGCGTAGCGGCCGATGAGGGGGTTGTCGTACACGTCGAGAGACAAACGGCGTCCTTCGGGTCTGGGGCTATTTCAAGAGAATGGTGAATCCGGCCTGTTCGAAATGATGGTCGGCGGTGAGGGCTTCGGTGAGTTCTCGGTCCTGCATTACCACAAATGAAAGACAATCAGTGAGGGACCAAGATTTATCGGGACGTTCATCGTACAATCGCCCGGCGCGTTCCCATTCCGCGTAGGAGGCGTGAACGACGTCGACTTCGGAGCTATCAAACAAATAATCGACAAACGGCATGAAGCACGAACGCTGTTCGTTTCGCGACAACCAATTGCCGACCTCTGTCAACACCGCGGTCGTCGTGACAAATTCGCCAGCGAAATCCTTGGTGAAGTTGCGTGCCAGTTCGGCGTATTGATCGCGTTCCAACAGCAACGCAAGGTAGTAGCACGTGTCAGCGAAGACGACTCTCATGGCAATTTCGGCGTGCCGTACAGATAGTGGTCGTGATTCACCGAAGAGTCGGCCGGCATGTCTTTCACGATCCCCGCAAACTTCATCAATCCTTCATGAAAGGTCGGCTGGCCCTCCTTGTTCTCCAACGCAGCCGGCTGCTCGGTCCCCCGCTGGAGGATATGCACCTTCACCTCGGTCCCTTCCGGCAGCGATATCCCGGCGGGAAGAACGATTTTCCCGTTTTGAACCGTGCCGATGATCATCATGGCCGCTCCAGACTGGAAGCAAAAGAACGAGGGTGATTCCAACTGTCTGTTCGGGTATTGTAACAAGGTAAGGATCGTTTGTGGATTTCCACTTCTTGAGGATGACTGGTCATCATGCCCACGCCGCTCGAATCCCTGGTTGCTTCCGGCACGAAGCTTTGGCTCGACAGCATCGATCCCGATCTCGTCGTTGAGAACCGCAAGTTCGGCGCGACCGGGGCGACGTCGAACCCCATCATCATTTCCGACCTGCTCAAGACGGGGCGGTTCGATCAAGAGATCACCGCGCTCGCGAAGCAGGGAAAATCCGACGCCGACATCGCCTGGGAAATGACCGACCGGCTGGTCCGCAACGCGCAGGAAGTCTTCTTCGAAGTCTGGGAGAAAACCAAGGGGAACGACGGCTACGTGAGCTTCGAGCTCGACCCGCTCCTGGAAGACAAAAGCTGCACGCTGTCGGTTCAGGACAAGGCGCAGAAATACGTCGAGCTCGGCAAGAAATGGGCCGCCGGGCACAAGAACCGGATGATCAAAGTCCCCGGCACGCCGGGCGGCCTCGCGGCGCTGGAAGACCTCGCCGCCGCGGGCGTGACGCTGAACGTCACGCTGCTGTTCACGCAGCGGCAATACGAGATCGCCCGCGACGCCATCTGGCGCGGGGCGCAGAAGCGCGCGTCGCTTGACGGCTTCAAATCGGTCTACAGCATCTTTGTCAGCCGGATCGACGTCTACACGAAGAAGCACGTCCCCGATCTGATTCCCGCGGCACAAGGCCTCGTCGGCATCGTGAACGCGCAGCGGCTGTGGCAGGAAAACGAAAAATTCTGGCGCGACAAGAAGCTGCCGCTCAAGCAGGAATTCATCTTCGCCAGCACGGGGACGAAAGATCCCAGCGACTCGCCGGACAAGTATGTCGCCGCGCTCGCCGGGTCGGACATCCAGACGAATCCGCCGGCGACGAACGCCGCGATTCAAAAGATGACCGGCAAAACGTTCACCCGCACCGTCGACAAGCTGCCTCCCGCCGACGTGCTGGCGGACATCGACAAGAAAGTCGATTTCGCGAAACTCGAGCAAGTGCTGATGGACGAAGGCCTGGCAAAATTCGCCGACCCGTTCCAGGCGCTGCTCGCGTTGATTGCCACCAAGCGCGGGTAGCGTACCGCGACACGGGTGGCTTGTGTGAATCAGGATTCAGAGGCGATCCGCAGATTCCGCAGATTAACACAGATTCAGACAGAAGAGAGATGCCGCGAAGGGACCAGCAGAACAATCCTTTCTGTCTTTACATCTGCGGAAATCTGTGAAATCTGCGGACAAACCCTTTTCCGTGGCGAACGAAAACTCCTCCGCCGTGGCCGTCGTTGCCCAGCCTGATGCGGAAACGTATGCGCACGCTGGTTGTGCTCACGGCCACGCTCATCACGATCACGACGCTCCGTCCTCCTGGCGGCAGTTCGCCGACCCGGCGGGGTGCCTCGCGGGGCTGATTGCCGGATTGATTCTCGATTCGTTCGGTGATGGCAGCGGCGCACCGCATCTTGCGGCGCGGGCCGCTTATCTCGTCTCGTATGTCTTCGGCGGACGCGCTGCTGTCCTCGGCGCGCTCGCCGACCTGCGGCGTTTCCGGCCGAACATCGACTTCCTGATGCTCGTCGCGGCAATCGGGTCGGCGGCGATCGGCGAATGGTGGGAAGGCGCCGTACTGCTGTTCCTCTTCTCGCTGTCGCACGCGCTCGAATCGTTCATCCTCGGCCGCACGCGGCGGGCGATCGGGGCGCTGATGGACCTCGCTCCGGAGACCGCCGTGCGAGTGCGCGACGGCGTGGAAGAGACCGTGCCCGTTGAGGAGTTGCAACCGGGCGACCGCATCGTGATCAAGCCGTCGGAACGCATCCCCGCCGACGGCGTCATTCGCTCCGGTGAAACCAGCGTCGATCAGGCGATCATGACGGGCGAATCGATGCCGGTCGACAAGCACGTTGGCGATCCGGTCTTCTCCGGCACGCTCAATCATCAAGGCGTGATCGAAGTCGAAGTCACGCGCACGGCCGGCGAGACGACGCTGGCCCGCATGGTGCGGATGGTCGAGCAGGCGCAGTCCGAACGGGCCACCACGCAGCAGTTCTCGTCGTGGTTCGGCGAGAAATATACGTGGCTCGTGCTCGCCCTGGCCGCGGCGAGTTTCGTCTGGTTTCGCTGGTGGCTCCGTGAATCGGCGGGAGAAGCGTTCGCCCGGGCGATGACGATACTCGTCGTCGCCTCGCCGTGCGCCGTGGTGATCTCGATTCCCGCGGCGATTCTCTCGGCGATCACGGCGGCGGCCCGCGCGGGCGTCTTGTTCAAAGGGGGCATTCACGTCGAACGGACGGCGACGCTAGAAGCCCTCGCGTTCGACAAGACCGGCACGTTGACCGTCGGCAAACCGCGGCTCGTCCAACTGCAACCGGCAGCCGGCATCGCGGAAAACGATCTGCTCGCGTGGGCCGCGGCGATCGAAGAACACTCGGAACATCCATTGGCGCTCGCCGTCGTGCAAGGAGCGGCAAACCGCGGCGTGACGATTCCCGAAGCGAGCGACGTCGAATCGGTCGTCGGCAGCGGCATCCGCGGCGTGGTGCACGGCGCGGCAGTCGCCGTCGGCAAACCCGAATGGGTGGCGGGCGAGTCGGGCAGAATTCTCCCCCCGGCCCAGGCCGAGATCGAAGCCGCGCGGCAAGCCGGCCAGACGGTGCTCGCCGTGATGCGCGGCGGCGACTACGCCGGCTGGCTCGCCGTCGCAGACACGCTCCGCGACACGGCGCTCCCCGCCGTGCAGGAACTCCGGCAGATGGGCCTCGAACCGTTGATCATGCTCTCCGGCGACAACGCCCTCGTCGCGGGGCATCTCGCGGAGCAGCTCGATCTCGAATATCAGGCGAATCTGCAACCGGGCGACAAGCTCGTGATCCTGAAGGGGCTGCTCAACCAGCCGAAGCGGACCGGCATGGTCGGCGACGGGACCAACGACGCCCCGGCTCTCGCCACCGCGACCGTCGGCTTCTCGCTCGGCGGCGCGGGCAGCGACGTCGCCCTCGAAACCGCCGACGTCGTCCTGATGAGCGACGACCTGCGGCGGCTGCCGTACGCCATTCGGCTCGCGCGCCGCACGCAGCAGGTCCTCAAACAGAACCTGGGCCTCGCGTTCGGCGTGATGATCTCGATCTTGATCGCGTCGTTCCTCACCCCCGTCCCGCTCCCTCTCGCCGTCTTCGGCCACGAAGGGAGCACCGTGCTGGTGATTTTGAACGGGCTGAGACTGTTAATCCCCACCAAGCAGTAAAAGGTTATCCGCAAATTTCGCAGAGGGACGCAGATTTTGAAGATAAAGAGTATTGGCCGCAAAAAGGCACAAGAGGCGCAAAATAGCTTCGTCTTCATTTTTGCGCCTCTTGCGCTTTTTTGCGGCCCTATCTTCTGTTTTTAATCTGTGAAATCTGCGGATCGTCTCTTCTGAAGAAAGATCGACAACATGACTGGCGAACAGCGGGCGGCGGTGATTGGGTTGGGGACGATGGGGCATGGCATTGCCCAGACGTTTGCGGCGGCGGGGTATGCCGTCACCGGGTTTGACGACGTGCCGGCGGCGCGGGCGAATGCGAAAGACCGCATCCGCGCGAACTTGCTGGCGTTTGTGGACGCCGACTTGCTCTCAGCGGATCGCGTCGAGCCGATTCTCTCGCGGATCACGATTTGCGAGACGGAGGCTGAGGCCGCCGCGAAAGCCGATTTCATCACCGAAGCCGTGAAGGAAGATCTCGCCGTCAAGCAGGAGCTGTTCGCGCGGCTGGAGGCAGTCGTCTCGCCGACGGCGATTCTCGCGTCGAACTCGTCGACGTTTCCGATCTCGCAATCGGGCAGCCGCTTGAAACATCCGGAGCGGGCCGTTGTCACGCATTGGTTCAACCCGCCGCACATCGTCCCGCTGGTGGAAGTCGTGCCGGGACCTAAGACGTCTGCGGCGACGACCCAGACCGCGATAGACACGATGCGCAAGATCGGCAAGCAGCCTCTGCATCTGCGGAAGGAGTTGCCGGGCTTTCTGATCAATCGCATCCAGGTCGCCATCATGCGGGAGGTGTGGGACCTGCTCGATCAAGGCGTCGCCGGCCCGGAGGAGATCGACGCGGCGGTGAGCGGCAGCATCGGATTCCGTCTGGCGGCGCTCGGTCCGCTCGAAGTCCACGATTTCGGCGGCCTCGACATCCAGACGACCGTCTTCCGCAACCTCGTCCCGGAAATCCGCAGCGACACCGAGATTCCCAACGTGGTCCGCGATCTCGTCGCCGCGGGCCATTTCGGCCCGAAAACCGGCCGGGGCTTTCACGACTATTCGCCGGAACGCCTCGCCGAGAGACAAGCCCGCCGCGACGGTTTGTTTTTGTCGCTGAAGAAGCTGCTGCACGCGGAGTAACACGTCGGGCTCACGCCGCGACGCTCGCCGACGTCAGCTCACGCGGCCGGTGAAGAGCGGGGCGATGATCTCGCCGTTCAGCAGCAGCATCGGGCGGCCGAGCGGGTCGGTGAGGTGGACTTCGTGATCGACGCCGAGTGAATCGAGCAGCGTCGTGATCACGTCGGCGGGAGTCCAGGCCCGCGTGACCGGATACGCGGCGATGGCGTCGGTCTGGCCGACGACTTGTCCGCCGCGCACGCCCGCGCCGGCGAACAGGGCCGAATAGGTCCATGCCCAGTGATCGCGGCCGGGGAGGTTCTCGCCGGGCAGATTGGAAATCCGTGGGGTGCGGCCGAACTCGCCCATCACCACGACCAGCGTCTGTTCCAGCAGGCCCGAGGATGAGAGATCGTCCATCAGGGCGGCGAGGCCGACGTCGAGTTGCGGCAAGAGCGTATTCTTCATCCGGCCCCAGTTGTCGACGTGCGTGTCCCACGTCTGCACGATGCCCATCGCGGCCTGCACGATCGGGACTTCGGCTTCGACGAGCCGCCGCGCGAGGAGCAGGGACTGACCGAACTTGTTGCGGCCGTAGCGATCGCGGACGGCGGCGTCCTCCCGATCGATCTGAAACGCCTGCGCGACGTTCGCCGACGTCAGCAGGTTGAACGCGACGTCCTGCTGCTCTGCGAACGACGCCTGCCGCAATTGCTGGCCGGCGCCGACGCGTTGATTGAAGTGTTCGAGCAGCTCGCGGCGGGAGACGAGCCGGCCCGGCGTGACGTCCTGCTTCAGCGTAAGCGAATCGATCTTGAAGTTCGGGTCGTTGGGATCCTGGTTGATCTGCCACGGATCGTGTTTCGCGCCGAGGAAGCCGGCGTGCTGGCCGGGCCACGTCAGCGGGCCTTCGATGAAGTAGTTCGGCAGCGACACGCCGGTCGGGATGCCTTCGCCGCGCGGCTTGACGGCGTCGAGCGCCGCGGCGAGGTTCGGGAAGTCGTTGCGGGATTCGACGCGGTCGAGATCGCTGGCGGTGCCGCGCGGCAGCGGCGTCGGCCGGCCGGTGAGCGCGACGTGTGTCGCCAGCAAATGATTGTGTTCCGGATGCGACAGCGTGCGCAGGATCGACCAGCGATCGAGTTGCGAGGCGAGCCGCGGCAAATGCTCGCAGACCTGCACGCCGGCGACCGCCGTGGGAATCGGGTTGAACTCGCCGCGAATCTCCGCCGCGGCTTCAGGCTTCATGTCCACCGTATCGAGCTGGCCGGGCCCGCCGCTGAGATGAACGATCAATACCGACTTCGCCCGCTGCGACGACTGGCCCGCGCGAGAGACGTTCGCCAACGGCAATGCGGAAGCCGCGACGCCGGCGCCGCAGGCTTGCAAACACTGGCGACGATTCAGCACAAATTGCGGAAGTGTGTTCACGGCGACAAATTCCGAGGCGGGTTCAGGCGGGGGAGAACCGGGCGGGAAAGCACGCAGTCCACGCAATTTATCATATCGGGACGGGAGCATCCGAGCAACGGGGATTGTGCGCTCGTTTTCGGCGGGTAGAAGCGGATTCTGATATCCAGAACGGCATCTCTCGCAAAGTCACGAAGACGCTTTTTTGCGAGAGACGGTTTTCCGTCAGAACACCAGCTCGATCACCTGCTTCTCTTTGAGCAATTTCGATTCGATGCGGATGGTGTCGCGGACGAGTTGGGCGGCGCCGGGGATGACGATCGAGAGTTCCACGACGCCCCCCTCCTGGACGACGGCCGTGGCGGGAGCCGAGGGACGGTTGGGGGGCTTGATTTCCAAATTGACGACGCCGTCTTTCGCGGCGATGGTCTGCCGGGAATTGAACTTGATCGGCAACTGGTAGGTGTCGGTTCCGCGGACCAGTCCCGAGATGTCGCTTAGACGATACTTGCCGTTTTTAAGCAGCCGATCCGCCAAGCGGACCTGGATGATGATCCGGTAGTCGGTCCCCGGCTCCGGATCCTTGGGAATGGTCCAGGCGGAGAAGCTCCCCTTCGTGACGGCATGGCCGGGAACGTTGACGGCCGGCACCGCGACGCCGACGCCGTCCCCCACGCCATCACCGACGCCGTTGCCAACTCCACCACCGCCGCCGGTGCCGCTGGCTGCGGCAGCCGCTCCGCCGATGTCGTGTAGCGCGACGGAGGGAGTAAGGACTTCGACCTCTTCGGGCGAGCCGCCGGGGTTGAGATTCGGTTCGTCTCCCAGCACGAACTCGCCGGGGATGTCGGAATCGCCCAGGACGCCGACGAGGCTGGTGGCGGGTTCGCGATCGGCCGTTTCGAACACGACCAGGCCGAGCACGGCGAGCAGCGTTACATGGACGCCGAGCGAGCAGAGGAAGCCCCACACGGCTTCCCAATGTCGCTGCGCGTTTTCGTCGGTTTCGACGTCGACGACGACCGGTCCGGCCGGCGCTCGTTTGGAGTTTTTGGCGGGGCGCAGCGGGCGCACGATGTCGCGCGGCCGATCAATCGGCTGATCCCGCAAAGCTTCGCTGATCGGCAAGCTCATCGGGGCTTCCAGGCAGTCACCGCATCAAACAAGGCCGGCCTCATTATACGTCGGCGACGCCGCGGGCTGGACCGAGAATCTCAGGAAATCCAGGTTTTCACGGAACAACCGGCAGAGTTGCGATTCCTCGCGCGAGGTGGTCTGCTAGGATAAATGTCGTTCCACTAGCCTGCGTGCCGTGATCGGGCCCTCACGATGCACAAAAAGAAGAAGTCGGGGCAGAGTGGGAAGGAAGCGGCTGATGATGTGCCGAGTTGGGCTCAAGGGGAGCGGCCCCTGACAACCGAGAGCGGTCGCGACTTCGCCCGGCGCTTGCTCGACGACAAGTACGGGGCCGGAAACTATCCGACCGGGCCACGCAGCGAATTCAACAAAATCCAGAAGTGGGGCGACCGGGCGTTCGAGTGATAATGGGAGGCGAACATGGCCAGCGTTTTCGTACTGCAGCACGTACACGTCCTGGACGACGGCAGCGAAGACGTCAAGTTCATTGGCGTCTATTCGTCGCGCGAGACAGCGGAGGGAGCCGTCGCGCGCCTGAGCCGTCTCCCTGGTTTCTCGGACGCACCAGACGGCTTCCACGTCGATGAATACCGTGTTGATCAAGATCACTGGGTGGAAGGCTACGTGACCGTTGAGACGCCCTGACGATTCCTATTCGATCCGTATCCGCACGATCTTTTTCTTGCCAACTTTCAGCAACAGTCCGTCGGAGAGTTCCAGCGGATCGAGTGTCTCGACGCGCCGCAGATCGTCTCCGATATAGACGCCGCCGCCGTCGATCAACCGTCGGGCGTCGCTGAGCGACGACGCCAGGCCGCATTCCTTGAGGAGTTGGTGCGCCGGCAAAGACTTCGCGGTGATCCACATTTCGGGAATGTCCTCCGGCAGCGCGCCGCCACCGATTTCTTTTTGCCAGCGCGCCGCCGCTTCCGCGCCAGAGCCGGCCGCGTGATACTGTTCGATGACCGTCGTCGCCAATCGTAGTTTGGCGTCCTTGGGATGCCCGGCGAGGATGGTCTCCACTTCGGGCAGCGGGATGTCGGTCAGCAGTTCGAAGTACATCTTCATCACGCCGTCGGGGAGTTGCATGAACTTTTTCATCATCTCGTACGGCGGCTCGCTGATGCCGATGTAGTTGCCGAGGCTCTTGCCCATCCGCCGCACGCCGTCGAGGCCGACAAGAATCGGCGACATCACGCCGATCTGCGGCGGCAAAGTTTCGTCGGGCAATCGCCGACTTTGTACTTCGGCGTTCATCCAACGCTGTGCGAGTTCGCACGCCGCCGGCGAGCCTTGCAGATCGCGGGCCAGCATAAAACTGTAAAGCTGCTCGGTCCCGCCGAGCTCGATGTCCGCGGCGATGCAGACGGAATCGAACGCCTGCATCACCGGGTAGAGGCATTCGTGCAGAAAGATCGGCACCTGCGCGGCGTGCCGCTTGGCGAAATCGTCCCGCGAGAGCAATTGCGCGACGGTGACCTGCCCGCACAGCCGCAGGAGTTCCCCGAACGACATCGCCTGGAACCAGTCGCCGTTGCGATGGACTTCGGCGTGCGACAGATCGACGACTTTGCCGACCTGCTCGAAGTAATCCTTGGCGTTGCGTTCGACGTCTTCGGCGGTGAGCCGTTTCTTGCGGGCCTCGTCGCGGCCGCTGGGATCGCCGACCATCGCCGTCGCGTTGCCGATGATGATCACCGCCTGATGGCCGAGTTCCTGGAATTGCCGCAGCTTCCGCAGGGGGACGGTGTGACCCAGATGGACGTCGATGCCGGTCGGGTCGATGCCGTATTTGACCCGCAGCGGCTTGCCGGTCGCGCGGCTCCATTCGAGCTTTTTCGCGAGCTCGTCTTCCGGAACGATCTTTTCGACGCCGCGGCGAATGACGGCGAGCTGGTCGGCAACGGGGGGAAAGTTGGGCATGGGTGGTGGTGACAAAACTTTCGTTCGGCGCGGGTCTCCCGACGTCTCCCGACCCCGCCGGTTTTCTCTTGCGGTCTCCCGACTGCTGCCTTTCTCTTTTGGAAGAGGAGACCTGCGGTCGGAAGAGCGGCGGGGTCGGGAGACCCGCGCCGAACATCAGACGACTAGTGCCAAACGAAAGGACGTGAGCAACGGCGTTTCTTTATCGCTCGCTTCCAGAGGATTACAGGGTAACATTTGAGGCGTATTGCTTCCATTCGCCGCGCGCCGTACCAACCTTGTGAGTGGTCCGTGTATGGATTCCGCACCTGTCCAGTTCCATCCCGTCGCCAAGCATCGCCGAGGGAGATGGATGCGAATACTGTCGTGTCTGGGTCTTCTAGCGCTCACTTTGACAGGCTGGATGTTCTGGATTTGGACACCGCCAACGCCGTTTCGAATTTCGAAAGAAACGACTTACATTCTGGAACCGTTGACGGCGGAGGGGCACGTGGATTTTGTGGAGGCCGTCAACCGCTCTCTTCGCCCATGTCCTTTGGAGGAAAACGCGTTCGCTTTGATTTACCAGGTCGTCGATTGGAATGAAGACGCGGAAACCTACGACCTGGGTCTCAAACTGGGCGAAGTCTTGGGACTCGACGTCGACGACTATGTGGCGAGTCCTGTCCTTGTTTCTTATGAGGAGTACTTCAAGACCCGTGCTTCGGAAGACGCCGACGCCGCGCCGGCAGAACTTCCGCTTAGCGCACTCACGACCCCCTGGTCGCGCGAGGAGTCGCCGCTGATTTCCGATTGGGTGGATTCTTTGGAACCGGCGCTGGCTGTTCTGAGCACGGCGGCCCAGCGTCCCGGGTTCTACCGTCCGGTTATACTGGGAAAGGATGGACTCTTGCTCAACGCCCAACTTGAGGACTGCCAGGCTTACCGTGTCGCCGTGCGGGGGTTGTGCGCTCGGGCCATGCGGCGTTGTCAGGCGGATGACATGGCCGGTGCCGTGGCAGACGTCGGCCTAGCTTATCAGATCGGCCACTGGAGCGGCGAGTACCCTTGGCTGATCACGCAACTCGTCGAGTTTACCATCTTCGCCGTTACGAGCCGTGCCACGCACGGTTTGATCAACTCCGGGAAACTTTCGGCGGAATCGGCTGCCGACCTGCAATCCAAACTTGAACGCCGATTTCAATTCGTTCCCGTCAATCAGATCATGGACTATTCCCAACGCCTATTGATTCTCCAAACTTATCTGGAACAGCATGTGTACCGCGATGAGCCGCTACAAGAAAAAATCGCGATCGTGTTGGGGAACGGCAGGTGGAATTGGAACATCATGCTTGGCGAAGTCAATCAACTCTACGACGAGGCGGCGCGAATCTCATCGATCCATGATCCCGAGACCTTCTCGCGCGAATATGAAGTCTTTCGCCGGCAACTTGTAGCCGCGACAAAGGATGCCGCGTTGTTCGTGGAGGGATTTGTCTACGGCCGGGACGGGGTCAGTCGACGTATGGGTCAAAAAGCCGGGGCATTGACCCTGCCGAAATTTGACACGAACGTCAGGCTGCGCCGCCGGAATCTGGCGGAACGGCGTCTCGTGGTCCTCGCTTTGGCGT
Organism: uncultured Planctomycetaceae bacterium; assembly: GCA_964504645.1. GTDB lineage: Bacteria > Planctomycetota > Planctomycetia > Planctomycetales > Planctomycetaceae > CAZDGB01. The sequence goes on from CAZDGB010000072.1 coordinate 23,778, forward strand.
TGATTCGGTATCACGATGCACATGGCCGGTTTCCCAAAGAATTGACCGAATTGACATCCGGCTATCATTCGCTTACCGACGATGAAATGTCGGGGCTGCCGATTGAATATGCACCGACCGAAGACGAGGCGTACTTGAAAGTTCAAGGAGTCAATGGCAAGCAACCGGTCGGCAATGTCGATGCGCAGAGTTTCACGGCAATTGAAGTCAGAATCCCCGCGCCACATCAGAAATGAGCCTTACTTCGTCAGCAACGCCAGCGCGATGAACGTGCCGTTGAACAGCGCGTGCGTCGCCACGCAGGTCCAGTAGCCATGCGTGCGGTCGTAGACGTAGCCGAGAATCAGCGCCAACGGCACGAGGGGCAGCGCGTCGTACCAGCCGTGGACGAGGACGAAGACCAGCGCCGTCAGTCCGATCGCCGCCGGGGCGGGTAGTTGTTGCCGGAGCCAGCCTTGCAGCGTGACGCGGAACAGCAGTTCCTCGGCGAGCGGCGCGACGACGACCGCCGAGACCGCGATCCACGCCAACATCTCGCCCCCCGCGTCCTCCGCGAGCGCCTGGAGATACGCGTGCTCCGTCTCCTTCGTCCGCCAGAACTGCGTCGCGATCAGCAACATCATCGTCGGCCAAATCGCCGCGAGATACGTGACCAGCCCCAAGTACGCCTGCCGATCCCACAATCGCGGCGACAGCCCCGTCTGCGACAACGGCGTCGAACGTCCGTCCCTCAGTGCGACGACCAATCCGGCCACAAGCAACAACTGCAGCACGCAATTGAACTGGATCGCGGACAACGACGGCGTCGTTCCGGCCGGCTGGGCCACGGTCAGCTTCGTGACGATCATGAACGTCAACCACGCAATCGCCGCGACGGCGACCCGGCCGGGGATGCGCGGCGGTTGCCATTCGCCCGGAGAGGCCGCTGCGTGACGCTGCACGGCGGAACGTAGCTGCAGCCCGCACCAGACGGCCGGCGCGGCGAGGACCAACAAAGGCGTCAGCAGTTCCCGGTTCACATCAATGTCCCGTCGGTTAGCCGCGACGCGGAGGCT
>CAZDGB010000073.1:0-24823 GCA_964504645.1 uncultured Planctomycetaceae bacterium
CGCTCCGCTCGATCCTGCGGCAAGACCCCGACGTCATCATGGTCGGTGAAATCCGCGATCGCGAAACCGCGGAGGTCGCCATTCAAGCGGCGCTCACCGGGCATCTCGTGCTCAGCACGCTGCACACCAACGACAGCGCGTCGGCGGTGACGCGGCTGCTCGACATGGGCGTCGTCGGTTACAAGATCGCCGCAGCACTCGTCGGCGTCGTCGCGCAGCGGCTCGTCCGCAATATCTGTCCGCACTGCAAAGCGCCCTATTTCCCGCCGGCGGAACTGCTGGAAATGATCCATTACAGCGGGGATTTCCGCCGCCAGTTCTGGAAGGGCGACGGCTGCAACGAATGCCACGACACCGGCTTTCGCGGCCGCACCGGCATTTATGAAGTCCTGAATTGCACGCCCGACCTGCGGAATCTCATTTCCGATGAGGCAAGTGTCGATGTCATACGGGGATGCCACCGGAAAGCCGGCGGCGAAACCCTGCTGCACTCCGGCATTCGCCTCGCGGAGACCGGACGCACCAGCCTGGATGAAGTCATCTCGACGGCGTTCTTTGAATAAGTTTGCGTGAGCGCAATTCGGCCACGCAATGGGAATTGCGAGCTGAAGTCGTGCCATGCAATTCAGTTACGCCGCGAAATCTCTGACCGGCGAAGCGATACGCGGCGTCATCGACGCCGAGACCGATCGCGCCGCGCGCCAGCAGTTGCGTGAAAAGGGGTTGTTCCCGCTGAGTTTGGCTCCTGCGAAGTCTCTGCTGGCCGCGCCGGCCCAAAAATTGTCTGGCAATTGGTCGCGCCGCAAGGTCAGCAAGTCAGAACTCATGTTGCTGACTTCGCAACTGGTCATCATGTGCCGGTCGGGAGTTGATCTCGCTGAGGCGTTGCAGAATGTTTCCAGCAGTTGCAAGAATCCGCGTCTCAAGAAAGCGCTGCAGGAAACCTACAACGACGTCGCCGCGGGTATGTCGTTCTCCTCGGCGATGCGGAAGCAATCGGCCGTCTTCGGGGAGTCGTACGTAGCCAGCGTCGCCGCCGGTGAAGCGTCCGGCGCGGTTCCCGACGTGCTGGAACGGCTGGCCGATCTGCTGGGCAAAGAGATCAAGCTGCGGACGGCGGTCGTCGCGGCGCTGTCGTATCCGCTGATTCTGCTCGGCGTCTGTCTCGTCGTCGTGGCGGCGCTGCTGCTGTTCGTGTTGCCGAACTTCGAAAAAGTGTTCGCCGACATGGAAATCCATCCGCCGATTACCACGCAGTTTCTGCTGATGGTCTCCGCGGAACTGCGCGGCCGCCTGTGGTTGTGGGCCGGCGTGACGGCCGCGACGGTCGTGTTCGGCTGGCAATTACTGTGGACGTCGCACACGCGCCGTCTGATCGATTCGTTGCTGCTGCGGACGCAGCCGCTGGGAGACGTGTTTCAGTCGCTGGCCTCGGGACGATTGTTCGTGCTGCTGGGTACGATGCTGCAAAGCGGCGTGCCGTTGATCGAATCGCTGCAGTTGTGCCGTACGGCGATGCGCAACGCTTGCTATCGGGACTTGATCGACGTCTTGCAGGAAGAAGTTTTGAACGGCCGCAGCATCGGCAAGGTGCTGACGAATTCGCCCGTCATTCCCGCCGGCGCGGCGCAAATGGTCGGCACCGCCGAACAGGCCGGCAAGCTGGGCATCGTGATGCAACTGGTGGGCGACTACTACGAGGACGAAGGCCAGCGGAAGATCCAGGAGCTAGCCAAGCTGTTGGAGCCGCTGATCATCATCGTGATGGGCATCGTCGTGGCGGTGGTGGTCGCGTCAATCATGCTGCCGATTCTGGATATCTCGACGTCGGGCGCTACGTAACTCGCTTCACGGAGGTTCAAGATGTTTCAGTTTTCTGCTCGCTCGAGCGTGCTTCTGTTCGTCGGCTTGATTGCCGGTTACTTGGCCGGCGTCGGCACGGGAACCTCATCGTTCGTTCTTTCGGACGTGACCGAAGAACCGCGGCGAGAGGCCTTCAAGGCCGGCAGCGTGTTGAACGAGCCGATCCTGCGGGAAATCTCCGCGACGTTGAAGCGGATCGAAACCAAGGTGGAAAAGGTCGAAAAGAACATGGCTGCGGCCAAGAAGAATTGACGCGATGTCGATGACCTCCCTGGCTTCCTCGTTCCCGTTCGTGCGCCGCCGGCGGCAAGGATTCGTCGGCGTCGATCTCGGCACGCAAAGCGTGAAGATCGCGCGGCTGGCGCTCGCGGGACGGGCGAAGCAGATTTCCGAAGCCGCCGTCATTCCGCTTCCACCCAATGCCGCCTTGACCGCGGAGTCGGTTCGGACCGGCTGGCTGGCGGAACTGCTGCAAGGGGTCGTCGCGCAATTTCCCGGTCTGCACCGGCAATCGTGCGCGTGCGGCTTGTCGCTCAGCGTCACCGAAGTTCGCTCGTTGACGGTTCCGCCCGGATCGCTCGACGAACGCCGCGACATGATCGCCCAGGAATTGGCGCAAGATCGCCACTCGCCGGAAGAATTCGAGTTCGATTTCTGGGACGCCGCCCCGGCGACGCCGGAGGCATCCGCCGCCGGCGTGAATCTCGTGACGGTGTCCCGCGACCTGGCGGTGGAAGTCACCGAAGCGCTCTATCAGGCGGGCCTGTATTGCGAGACGCTGGACGGCGGGCCGTTCATCCTGACGCGGGCCGCCGCCTTGGCGGGATTTCCGACCGATCCCAGCCAGCCGGTCGCCGTCATCGATTGGGGCCGCAGCGATGCGCTGTTCGTCGTGATGCTCCGCCAGCAACCGGTGTTCACGCGCGTCCTCAAAGGCTGTCACGCGGCCAGCGTGGTCGACGCCGTCAGTCAGGGACTGAAACTGGCCCCCGAGGAATGTTGCCGCATTCTGGCGGCGTACAGCGTCTATCATCCGTCCCCGGAGCACGACGATGACTCGGTGCAGGAGCACGTGGCCGAACTCGCCGCGCCGGCCCTGCATCAGTTGAAGTCCGAACTCAGCAAGACGCTCGCCTATCTGAAACATCAACGGCCGCATTGGCTGCCGGCGGAACTGTGCCTCACCGGCGGCGGCTCGGCGATCTGTCAGATCGGCGCGAAGCTTTCGCAGGAACTAGGAATCCCGACGTCGAGTTGGTCTTTGGCATGTCGGTCCCAGGCCGGCGCGCTGCTCGGAGATTCTCCGGCGGGAATCTGGGCGCAGGCCGCGGCGCTCTCTGACCTGGGATGGGCCGCATGAAACCGCACCTCAATCTCTTGCCGCCCGGCGTTCGCTCTCGCCTGTTGCTGCGCCGCAGAACGCGCGAATGGGCCTACCGCGGCATGCTGCTCGCGGCACTGGCGTTGTGCGCGCTGGGCGGCGTGCTGCGGCAATGGACGTCCGCGTCGCAAGAACTCGAACTCTGGAAACGCCGCGCGGCGTCCGTCGAAGAGATCGACGCGAAGAATCGGCAGCTCTTCTCCAGAACCGGCCTCTTGCAGCGGCGGCTCGACAAATATCGCAACCTGCAATCCGAACGACTCGGCTATCAACTGCTGAGCACGCTCAGCCACAGCAGCCGCGGCACACAGGGCGAAATGCAGATCCGCAAGCTCGCCTTGAGACTCGTCGAAACCACCGTCGTTTCTTCCAACAAAAGCAAAACCGCCGCGCCGGTCTGCACGCAATCGTACGTGTTGTCCGTCACCGGCGCCGCGAAGAACAATCTGCACATCGCCCAGTTTGCATCGTCGCTGCGGGATTCGGGCGCGTTCGAGCGCGTCGACTTGAAATCGTCGCGCGGCGGGACGCGGGCCGGCAACGCGGACGGAGAGCGGTTGTATCACCTGGAATGCACTTTTTGATCCAGCCATGCGCATCACCGGTTTGAATTCGATCAAGACGTATGACCTGTATCTGAACGCCGGCTATGCCGCCGCGGGCGTGGTGCTCTTGTTTTTGTTCTTCGCGGCCGTGATCCTGCCGATTCGCCGCGACACGCAGCGGATCGCCGCGGAAACCGAACAATACAAGGAACTGATCCAGTCCACCTCGCAGATGACCGTCGAGCGGCAGCGGCTGGAACGGCAACTCGCGTCCAAGGAGCAATCGCTTTCTGAACTCCAAATGCGCATCCCGGCGGCTCCGTTGGAAGCCGAGTTTCTGGCCCAGGTCTGCGAGTTGGCCCATCGGCTCGGGATGGAGATCACCGACTATCACCCCGGCACGGCTCATCCGCGGGAAACATACCGCGAACTGGAAGTGAAAGTCAGTTGCCGCGGCGACTACGCAGCCGTCTGCGAGTTCCTGCATCAGTCCGAAGAGATTCCTCGCTTGTGCCGGCTGGTCCACTTCGAGATGAACGCGCTGGAAGCGGACCAGCCGTTGACGTGCGATTTCACGTATCGCATCTTCTTTATACCGCCGGCCGAGGCCGACGCTCCGCCGCAGGGGAACCCGTCGTGAACAAGACCGGCCTGACGCGGAGCAAAGTGCTCGTGATCGCCGCGCTGGCGAGCGTCCTGGCGTATCTGCTCCTGGGGCAACCTGCCGATCCGGACGCCGCGGTCGCGCCACCGGGCGACACAGCCGTGATCGAAAAGAAAGAATCCGCCGGCGAGGCTTCGACCGCGACCAAGTCGTGGAAGCCGGCGTGGCCCGAGATCGCGTTGGCCGACGCCTTGGATCACAATCCGTTCGCGGCGATGAAAGCCGCCCCCGCGCCACCTGTCGCTGAGATTATTCAACCATCCCCGCCGCCGGCTCCCGCAGTGAAGGAGACGCAGCCGGACGAGGAGGCGCCGGACGATGCCGACAAACAAGCCGCGTTGGAAAACTTCCGCCGCCAGGGGGTGTCGATGATTCTGAAAAACAAATCCAAGGCCTGCGCCGTGGTCGGCGGCCGGCTCGTCCACGAAGGCGATGTCGTCGACGGCGTCCGCATCGTCACGATCACGTCGCAAGCCGTGATTGTCGAACCAGCGAAATGATCGGCAGTGCCCGGTCTCGCACGCCGCTCAGGAAGGGCGTGCCGGCGGCGGCTTATCGTTCGAACCGGCCATCGTATTCACCAGGCCGGCGACGACGATGGCCAGATAGAATTGCCCCGTGATCGCCTCTATCAGCGCGAACGTGCGGGCGCTCGGGGTCATCGGCAAAATGTCTCCGAAGCCCACGGTCGTCAGCGTGACGAAACTGAAATACGACAACAGCAGCGCCAACGGCAGGTTCGGCTCATCGGCGGTTAGCAGCGCTTCGTTCACTTGGAAAGAGCCGGGACGAAAACTCTCCGTCAGCATGAACACCACCGACCAGCCCAGCCCCAGGAACAGATACCCGCACACCGCCCCGAACACGCTATCGAACGTGAACTTGTGATGCCGGAACAGCGACTTGACAATCACGATCGCCGCGCCGAACAGAAACAGCACTTGGCAAATGCGCCCCAGCACGAGCACGCTGTCGCTGAGCGGACCGGCGAGCGCGTTCGACGCCACGATGCTCACGATGCCCGGGATTCCCAGCGCCAACGCGAAAATCCGCTCGTGTGGCTCGAAACAGAGCGAGAGGATCGCCGCCAGCAGCAGCAGCGCCATCAACCCGTCCAGCCAAATCACCGGCAGGCTGAGGTCGACCAGGACGGGCGTCCCCATCGACAGCATGACGAGGATGGCCAGCAATCCCGCAAACCGATGATCAGCGTAAAACTCGGGCCAACTGCGCCGTCTGCCTGCGTTCGCCATCGCATATCCGCCTGACACGGCGGTCCTCACGCCGTCTTGATGCGGACCCCGATCCACTCCAGCAGATACGCGATCATATAAAACGGCAGCGTGATCACGCCGAAGACGACGAGACACACGCTGTAGACGGCGATCGCCACGCCATGCCCGATTTTCTCCACGGCCAGCCGGGGCTTCATCTCCACAAACGTTTCCTTGATCAGTTGCAGAAACGTCTGCGCCAACTGCATCGACAAGCCGATCGTCGGATAGAGCAGCACCAGCAGCAGAATTGTGAGAATCAGCGCCAGCGACGTCACCAGGTTCGCCAGATACGGCAATTCCCAGGATTGGCCGATCAGCCGCCGGCCGACGCTGATGATGCTTTGGCCGAGAGGATTTCCCGGACTTTTGCGGACTTCCGCTTTCGCCGCTTGAGTCATCTGAGCCACTTGCAGCCTCCTTTGCCGCATCCGGCCGTCATCCTGCGGGCCGATTTCGCCGGGCCGCTTCCTGCGTGCGGCCACACGATCTCCCATCGGCAAAATGAAGGCCCAGTCTTTGCCGCACGGTGGAAAATGCCGGTCGTGGCGCGGATTCGGTTTCGCCCAGCGCACCCGATTACGGCGTCTTCCGCACGGCCCCGCACACTAGTCCGAAGTACTCGGCAATCTGGTGGCCTTGTGCCGGTTCCAGGTCCGATTGGCGGATCACGACCAGTTCGAGGCTCGGCACAATGAGGATGTCGTTGTCCCAGCGCCCCATCGCGGCGTAGGCATCCTTGGGGACGCCGGGCCATTTGTTGGTCGAATTGTTCCACCACAGATAGCCATACGAAGGATTGAGATCCTGCGACGCGGCGGTCGACTCCGCCAGCCACTTCGCCGGCACAACCTGCTTATCTCGCCAGCGTCCCTCGTTCAGTACCAATAACCCGATCCGTCCCATCGCGCGGGCCGTCAGGTGGCAGCCGGAATAGGGAATCGTATGGCCGTCGCGGCGTTCCCACGACCAGTCGCTCGCCGCGACGCCGATCGGCTGGAACACGCGCTGATCGAAAAACTTGTCGAGCGATTCGCCGGTCGCTTTTTCGAAGACCGGTCCCAGCAACGCCAGGCCCGTGTTGTTGTAATCCCACTTCGCTCCGGGCTCGTGATCCATCGCCGCGTCGTACATCGAATACTGGAAAATGTCGTCGCGGAGATGGAAATCGGGCAGGTTGTGCACGCCCGTCGTCATGCTCAACAACTGCTTGACGGTGATCGCCTTCTTCCCCTCGGGGCGGACGTCCGGCAGATACTTGCCGACGGTGTCGTTGAGTTTCAGCGTCCCCTCTTCGATCGCCAGCCCGGCGGCGACGCTGGAGAGCGACTTCGTCGTGGAATAAGCCGCGAGCTTCGTCTTCCGGTCGGCGTCGGCAAAATACCATTCGGCGATGATGCGGCCGTGGCGAACAACCAGTCCCGATTTGCTCCGATGCGTTTCCAACCATGCGCGGGCTTTCTCCAGCCCGGCCGCGTCGACCTGCTGGCTGGCCGGCGTCGCGACGTCCCAATCCTCGCCGGGGTAAACGGACTGCGACCAGCCGTGAGAACACAAGGCGAAAACGAGCACGAGACTCGGCAGAACGGCGCGCTGCATGGATGCTGCTCCAGTTGAGAAAGGCTCACTGCGGCGATTGGTCCGCACCCAGATAAAACAAGTGCGTCTCGCCGCGAATCAGAATACCGTCGGACGCGGGGACGGGGGAACTGATGACCGATTCCCCCAGGTCGTTTTCGGCCAGCAATTCGAATTGGCCGTCGGCGATGTTCGCCACGAACACCACGCCGTCTTCCCGTGGCGCGTACAGTTTTCCTCCAGCCACGAGGGGCGAGGAATAAAAGTTGGTGCGATGCTTGGGAAACGCCCCTTCCCAGACCGTTTCGCCGGTGGCCGGATCGACACACGCGACCTCGCCGCGATCGCCCACCAGAATCACGCGATCTTTGTAAACCGCGGGCGAGGGGACGAATGTCCCCACATCCTTCCGCTGCCAGATGTGGCTGCTCCGGGTCAGGTCACCGCTCCCCGCGAGTCGAATTCCGTGCAGCCGTGGAGTTCCGCGATCGTTGCGGCCATACGCGATCACCGCGGTGTCTCCCACGAGGACCGGCGTGGCAATCGCCGGCCACAATTTGTTCTCGCCGGGATTGAAATCGCCGCACGTCCAAGAAACGCTCCCGTCGGCCGCATCGTGAATCGTCAGGTGCTCCGCCCCCCAGACGAGAATCGATTCTTTTCCCTCATGCGCAATGACGAGCGGCGTACTGTAGCCGTGATCGCATTCCGTGGGCGTGGCATAGTTGCGGGCGACCTTCCAGGCCAACTCTCCCGTAAGCTTGTCGAACGCCGCGAGCCACGACTCGCCTTGATGCATGCGTGCCATCACCACGTGCCGCTCCGTCAACACCGGCGAGGTGCCGTGATCCCAGAACAACGTGTCTTTGCCGTAGCGTTCCACGAGATTCGTCTGCCAGCGCACCCGCCCTTCGAGGTCGACGGCGGCCAGAGTGCCGCTCTTGAAGTAGACGAACACGGTTTGCCCATCGGCGACCGGCGACGCGTTGCTGCCGGAGCCGTTGCGATGCTTGCCGGGATCTTCCGCTCCGAACACTGCCCGCCATTGCTCGGCCCCCCGCGCGTCGTAGCACAGCAACGCGTCCTTCCCCTCGGCGGGCGCCGTCAGATAAATCTTCCCGTCCAGCACGATCGGCGTGGAACACCCCTTGCCCGGCAACTCCGTCCGCCAAAGATAATGCTCGGCGTCGAACCGCACCGGATACGTGCCGGCCTCAATGCTGCCATTCCCCGCCGGCCCGCGCCAGGAACGCCAGTCGGAAATCTCCGCCGTCCATCCAACGGAAACCGAACATAGAAGCCAGCCGGCAATCGTCAGGCATTTGCATGACATGAAGTGTTCCTTGAATCTAATTTGGGTGGCACGCCCTGAGGCCTTGCGAAGGGCGTGGTCTGCGTGCTTGACGTGCGCCAGTGATAAGCCGGGCTACTTTATTCTGACACCTCAACGGGGGTGCAAGTTTCCACGGTAACGAAATAGACGGCATGGTCCGGAATTGACCCAGTGTATCCAGCTTGGCCCAATGGAAGCCCGGCCCGACCTTGTGCTGTGATCCTAGTTACCCTTCCCTCGATTTCTACTTCACGCCCACGCAAACTCATCAACAGTTTTGCGATCCTTTCTGTATCCGGCATGATGGGTAGAGAATGAGATTCAAACTCGATGGCCAGCGGCTCGGAACCCTTCCGCCGTTCGCCCACCTCCTCGCCGGATTCGAGAATCACATAATCTCCACGAAGCATTCCTCTGATGTTTTTGTCGTCACCAACGAGGTCGTGCAATAGTCCAGTTGTCGCATTGCTGGGGCTTGCTGCTTTCCCTGAATTGGGCAAGGGCGTGCTGTTGGGCTGTTCGTGATTGCAGCCGACCAACAGGCAGCACGCGAGTAATTTGGCGGAGCGGACCCGTTTTGCCACAACAGGTTCAGTCATTTGCTTTGCCAAGTGCACAGATCCGAAATAAACCTTCTCCGCTCACTCCGCCTTCTCCGCCGCCAGCGACACGCAGACGATTTCCTTATCGTTGCGCACGTAGACGCAGCGATTGGCGAACGCCGGATGCGTCCAGACGACTTCGCGGCGCTGGGCCGGACCGGTCGGTTCGATGACGTGCGCACGGCTCAGCTCTTTGTAACCGCCGCGCGACAGCTGTGCGAAGATCAAATCCCCCTGTTCGCTGAACAGCACGTAACGATCCCCCTGCCGAACGATGAACGCCGTGCCCCACCGGGCCGACTGGCCGCTGGTCGGCTCAAACGTCGACCAGAGGCGTTCTCCCGTGAGGAGATCGAGGCCGCGGAACTCACCGTAGCTGTCGGCCCCGTAGATTTCACGGCCGTCGATCAACGGCGTGCTGATGATGCTGTGCAACGCGTCCGTCTGCTTTTCATTCTGGCCGTGGCGCTGCCACACGACTTTCGCGCCGGGCTTCTCTTGATCCAGTTCCAGCAGCAGCGCGCCGTCGTAGAACGCCGTCAGGAACAGATATTTCCCGTCGGTGCGCGGCGTCGGCGCGGTCAGGCCTTCGCGAATCGTCCACGGATGCTCCCACAACACCTTGCCGGTTTCCGGCGACAATGCGCTCACGGCCTTCGGATGCCAGACGATCAATTGGCGCTGGCCCACGGCCTCGAGAATGATCGGCGAGCCATATCCTGGGCCGTGCCGGCCATCCCCGTCGAGCGCCCGCCAGATCTCTTTGCCCGTCTCCCGATCGAAGGCCACGACCGCCGTTCCGCGGCCGCCGACCAGGCAGATCAAGCGGTTGCCGTCGAGCAGCGGATTGGACGAGTACCCCCAGACCGGCGTCTCCGTCGACTGGTAGTCTTGCTTCAAATTCCGCGACCAGACGACCTCGCCGTCTTCGGCGTTCACGCAGAGCAAATGGCCTTCCGCGCCGAGCGTGAAGACTCGGTCCCCGTCGACCACCGGCGTCGTGCGCGGCCCCGCCGGGTAACTGACCGTGTAGACGCAGTCGTACGCCCGCTCCCAGTCGACGGTTCCCGTCGCGGCGTCGAGACACACCACGCGCTCCTGCGCCGGTTGCTTGCCGCGGGCGAAGGGATCCTCGCCGTCGCTCGCGCCTTGGGGAAGCTGCTTGTCGGTCACATAGACTTTGCCTTTGGCCACCGCCGGCCCGGCATACCCTCCCCCGATGAAAGTCCGCCAGAGAACGTCAGGCCCGCCATCAGGGAATTTCTCGATCAACCCCGTTTCGCGCCAGACACCATCGCGTTCCGGCCCCATCCACTGCGGCCAGTCGTCGCCCCGCACCAGCGACGCCGACGCTGCCAGCACGATCGCCAACGGCAAGAACAAGCTTCTCATGTTCACAGTCCATCGCACAGAGTTCAGAATCCACCCACTGCGAATCAGCTTAACACTGTTGCCGCTACCGGCAAATGCCATCGCTCTCGTTGGAGTATCGGCTTCAGCCGGTCTTTGTTTACGATTTCAAATCCGAGAAGACCGGCTGAAGCTGGAGAGAGGTGAGAAAAGACAAAACCGGCCATCCCGCATGTGATTTGCAGGCTGAGCGATTGACGCCACTCCGGCGCAACACGCATCATGGCACCTCACACCGCAGCAGGAGCAACGCACATGGTCTTCGCGCACAACTACGGCGCCGTCGGCGACGGCGACACGGATGATACGGAAGCGTTGCAGCACGCTTTGCACTTCGGCGACGGCGTGTTGCGGCTGCACAAAGGGGTCTTCCGCATCTCGAAGCCACTCGTCGTCGACTTGCAACAGACCGGGTACGCGGCGGTGCTCGGCGACGGCGGCACGTCGCGAATCGTGATGACCGGCCCCGGCCCGGCAATCAAGCTCGTCGGCTCGCATGGAGGGACCGCATTGCCGAAGTCGGTGCAGCCGGTGGTTTGGACCAAGGAACGGATGCCGATCGTGAGCGGACTGGAAATTGTCGGCGAGCATCCCGAGGCTGTCGGCATCGAATTGTTTCACACGATGCAGCCGACGATCTCGCAAGTCCTCATCCGGCATTGCCGGTATGGCATTCATCTGCCGGACCGTAACCGCAACGTACTGATCGCGAACTGCCACATCTATGACAATCGCCAGTACGGCATCTTTTTCGACCGCTGCAATCTCCATCAAATCAACATCGAAGGCTGCCACATCAGCTACTGCGACCGGGCCGGCATCATGATGCTCGGTGGTGACGTGCATAATCTGCAGATCACCGGGAACGACATCGAATACAACAACCGCCCGGGCGCCGACACACCGGACGAAGGGGGAGCGGAAATCTTCTTCGACGCCCGCGAGGGCCTCGTGAGTGAAGTGACGATTGCCAGCAATACGATCCAGGCGACGATCGAGCCGGGCGGTGCGAACGTCCGCATTTGGGGCGGGCCCGATTCCGAAAAACGGGGCGCGTGCCTGATCGCGCTGACGGGCAACGTCCTCGGCTCGCAGATGCGGGGCCTCGATCTCCGCGGCGTCTTCCGCATGACGGTCGCCGGCAACACGCTCTACGGTAACCAGGAACTCAACGTCTTCGCCCAGAAATGCACGGGGCTGAGTTTCAGCGGCAACACCGTCAGTTGGCGGCCGCAGGCCGACAAGCAATGGGACGGCTTTCGCTTCGAAGATTGCGACCTGATCAATATCACCGGCATGACAGCGGAGCGCCTCTGTGCCGACGCGGCGTTCAGCTTCCAGCGCTGCCGGGACGTGCAACTGGTCAACAATCAACTCGCCGATTCACTGTACGCCGCCGTCGAACTGAACGACTGCCAGCGCGTGCAGATCGAAGCCAACCAGATCGTCGACCGGAAAACACCGGCGACGATGCCGAACGCCGTTCGACTCGCCGGAGCGAACCAACAGATTCTCGTGCGGAATAATCTCTGGTCCGGAGCCACGGGCGATTTTGCCGCCGGCCCGACAGACGGCGTGACGCTCGTCGACAATCGCGAATGGAAATAAAAACGGTAGAGGTCACGCAATCGCCTTTTCCAAAATAGCGGCTTCAGAAAATTCGTTGCGTGAAAATTCGCCGCGGCAACGTCCTTCGCACAGGACGAGGATCCGATCGCAAACCGACAATAATTCCGGCAATTCGCTCGAGGTGAGCAGGATCGCTAAGCCCGCCGCACAAAGTTGTTCCATCAACTGATAAATCTCGGCCTTTGCACCGACGTCGATGCCACGCGTGGGATCGTCGAGCAAGAGCAGCTTCGGCTTTGTCAGCAGCGCTCGGCCGATGACGCATTTCTGCTGGTTGCCGCCGCTCAAACTGTGGATACCCGCTTGTCGACCAGCGGCCTTGATCGCGAGCCGCGCAATCTCCGTATCGGCCTGCTGATGTTCCAATCGCCGTTGCACGATTCCTGCCCGTACGCAATCCGCGAGCGACGATAGCGTTAGATGTTTCCCCACGGAAAACTGCGGGAACAATCCGAACCGCTTGCGGTCTTCCGTCACCAGCGCGATGCCGGCCCGCAATGCTTCCGACGGATGCGAGAATTGCACCGCGCGGCCTTCGAACCATATCGTGCCGCATGGCGGTTCCGGCGACGCGCCCGAGAGGCATTCCAATAGTTCGGTCCGCCCTGCCCCCATCAATCCGGCGACACCAAGGATCTCGCCGCGATGCAACGCGAACGAAATGCCATCCAGCCGCCACTGGCGCGGATGTCCGCGCCACGGCAGCGACAGATGGTCCACACGCAGGAGTTCCTCATCCCGCGGACGCGGCTCGGGCGTTCCTCGCGCCACGATTTCTCGGCCAACCATCAGCCGCGTGATTTCCCGCGGCGACGTTTCCGCCCGCGGCAAGGTCCGCACGACGCAGCCGTCGCGCAACACCGTGATCGTGTCGGCCAATCGGAAAATCTCGTCCATCTTGTGCGAGATGTAGAGCATCGTCACGCCCTGTTCGCGCAACTTCGCGATGACGCGGAACAGCCGCGCGACTTCGCTTTCGGTGAGGGCGCTCGTTGGCTCGTCGAGAATCAGAATCCGGCTGCGCAGCGACAAGGCTTTTGCGATTTCCACCAGTTGCTGATCGCCGATCCGCAAGGTGCGCACCGAGGCCGACGGCGAAATCGCGCAGTCCAATTCCTGAAACCAGCGCGCCGCGGCCTGATCCATTCGCCGCTGATCGAGCAGCCCGATTCGATTGCGCAGTTCGCGGCCCAGGAAAATATTCGCGGCCGCCGACAAATCGGCGACGAGATTCAATTCCTGATGAATGATGCTGACGCCGCGCTCTTCGGCGTCGCGCGGCCCGGAGAGTTTCATCGGCGTTTCGTCGAGCACGACCGCGCCGTCGTAATCGGTGATGACGCCCGACAGAATCTTCATCAACGTGCTTTTGCCAGCACCGTTCTCACCGCACAACGCATGAATTTCCCCCTGCGCGACGGCGAACGAAACGTCCGTCAGCGCTTTCACCGCGTGAAAGCGTTTCGTGACGTGATCGAAGCGGATGAGGGGAGTCATACATGGGCTCATGGTTGATGAAGCCCGGCTTCAGCTTTGGGAAGCTAAGCTTCATTCACGTCGGATCCACCATCGAAAGTCCGGCTCTCCAGAGCTAAAGCCGGGCTTTGGCGTACTACCCGAACAACGCGTCGATCGGCTCCCCCGGGCAGATCACCAGCGGGCGGCCTTGCGGGTCGTGCAGTTCCAACAGTGGCGGCACGCCGAGCGATTTGTAGATCGTCGACACGAGATCAACCGGCCGCACGGCGTTCGACGCCGGGTACGCAGCGTAGCGGTCCGAGCTGCCGTAAACTTGGCCGCCGCGAATGCCGCCGCCGGCCAGCACCGATGTGAAACAGCCTGGCCAGTGGTCGCGGCCGTCGCGGCCCGCGCCGGCGTCGCTGTTGACTTGCCCGACGCGCGGCGTGCGGCCGAACTCCCCGGTCCACACCAGCAGCGTCTCGTCGAGCATACCGCGCTCGAAAAGATCGTCCAGCAGCGCGGAGAACGCCTGATCGGCAACGGGCATCAAGCGCTCTTTCAAATCGACAAAGTTCCGCGAATGCGTGTCCCACAGAATGCTGACGTTCTTGATGCCGTCGCTCGGCCAGAACACAGTGACAAGCGACACGCCCCGTTCGATCAGCCAACGCGCTTGCAACACCGATTGGCCGTGCGGATTCAAACCGTACCGCTCGCGGACCTCCGGAGGTTCCTGCGACAGATCGAACGCTCCCTGGGCTTGGGCGGAGTCGAGCAGATCGAATGCCCGGTGATAGTGCTCGGCCATCACGCGGAATTTCAGATCGCGATCCGCGCGGAGCGTGCGGTGATCGAGACTCGATAGCAGCGACTGCCGGCTGCCCAAACGGGGCGAATTCACCCCATCCAGTTTGTCGAAGTCGCCGACGCGGTAGTTGTCACCGGCGGGATTGGCATCGATCGTCAACGGATCCCACACCGGGCCAAGCCAGCCGGCGAACTGGCCGTGGCTCTGCTCGACGAACCGCGGGACATCGTTTTCTAGTTTGGGACGCATCTGCACGAAAGACGGCAGCGGCGGCGTCCCGCGGCCGATCTTCGCGAGCACCGACCCCATCGACGGCCAGTCTTTGCGGAGATCGTCGCCAACCGGCGGCGGCTGGCCCGTGAGCAGATAATGCGTCGCCTTCAGATGGTCGACGTTGTCGTGCGTCATCGAGCGAATAACGGCAAGCCGCTCCGTCTGCCGGGCTAATAGCGGAAAATGCTCGCCGACCTGTAGCCCCGGCGTCGCGGTGGAGATCGGCTGAAACTCGCCGCGAATCTCCGCTGGAGCGGAGGGTTTCAAATCCCACGTGTCTTGGTGCGCCGGCCCGCCCCACATGAAGAGGAGAATGCAGGCCTTCGCCGGCCGCTCGATCGCGGGCGCTCCAGAGTCTTTCGCCGCCAGCAGTTGCGGCGCCGTCAACCCACATAACCCGAGCGTCCCGGTTTGAAGCAATTCCCGGCGATGGAGGGGCGTGTGGAACATAGTTTCCCTGATGATCACCGGTCCCATCAGCGAAGTCAACGGCGAGTCATGAGAGGTTCCCCCCTCGCTCGGGTTGTAAACCATAACTCGCCAATTGCCGCTTCGTCTCGGGTTGCGAGAGCAAATCGACAAACGCCTGCACAGCGGGACGGTCTTGGCGTGATTTCGGAATGACGAAATCGTAGTGCTCGGCTTGATACGGCGCGAAGCCCAACCCCAGCGACTTCGCGGCCGATTCGATCGCGACACCCCAATCGGCGCGGCCTTGCGCCACGGCGGCCGCCACGGCGTTGTGATTCGTCGGCTGCACGGCGTACCCCTGCGGCTTCGCCCCCGCGAGCAACTGGTCGATCAAAATCCGCGTGCCGCTCCCCTGATTGCGGTTGACCATGACAATCCCGGCGATGGCATTGCTGGGACCCGCAGTCACCAAAGGCGGGCATTGGCCTGAATCAACGTATGTCAGTAGCGCGAGGATCTCTTCCAACGGCTTCCCTGCGAAACGGGCATCGTCCGGACGAAACACGATCCCCTGCACGCGGCCGTAGCCTGCGACGAGTTCCACGGTGTCGGTCAAGAACGGCCGGTTGTAGACTCCGGTCGCGGGGTCGAACAGATGCACGCCGGCAATGTCGCATTCACCGCGTTTCGCGGCCTGCAAACCGGCGGAGCTGCCGACCATCAGGAATTTCGACGTGATTCCCTGCCGCTGCAATTGCGACAGCAGCCAATCCAGGCCGAGGCAATGGCTGCCGATGACGACGAAATCGGCAATCGCCAGATCGCGGCCCAGCAGATGGACATCGACCGGCGTGCCGGCTTCGACGATTTCCGTGTGCCGCGGAATCGTGACGAACCCGTCGGCGCGGGCGAACGTCGTCACCGAGCCGGAGCCTTTACCCATCGGAAACACCGAGAGTCCCTGGTCGGCCTTCACCAAGCCGACAAGCAGATATTCCGTGCGGCCGATTTCGGAATTCGTTTTGACGGCGAGCGTCGCCGAAACTGTTTCGTGCGTCTCTGGCGGCCGCCCGGCGAAACGGCGAATCACCGGCGCGACGAATTCCTGAAACGTGAAAATCGCCGACGTCGGAAACCCCGGCAGAATCACGACCGGCTTGCCCCGTGTGACGGCGAGACAGAGCGGCTTGCCCGGCTTGAGCGCGACGCCGTGCGCGACGATGCCGGGATCGTTGAATTCCGCCACGACGCGATAACACAAGTCCCCGTGCCCTTTGCTCGTGCCACCGGAGAGGAGCACGACGTCGGATTCCGCGAGCGCAGTATGCAGGCGCGCGCGAAGCTCCTCAGTGTCATCTTTCACGATGCCCCAGAACTGTGGCGCGCCGCCGAGCTCGCGGACGGAATCGGCGAGGACTTGCGAGTTGGAATCGTAGACGCACGCCGGCCGCATCGGCTCGCCGGGCGCGAGGATCTCGTTGCCAGTCGAAAGGATCGCCACTTTCGGCTGCCGCCAGACGGTGACGCGATCAGCCCCGATCGCCGCGAGCACGCCGGTTTCGCGGCTGGTGAGCGTCGTTCCAGCCCGCAGCACGGTTTCACCGCGGGAAATGTCGGTCCCGGCGAACGCGATGCCGAATCCCGGCGCAACCGCGCGGCGGATCACCAATTGACCGTTTTCGCCGTCGGCATGTTCGATCATCAAAATGGCATCGGCCCCACGCGGCACCATGCCACCCGTCGCAATAGAGATCGCATCGCCGGCCTCCAGCGACAACGCCGCCACAGTCCCCGCATCGAGCGTTTCGGGCCGCAAGCGCGCAGTTCTCGGCGCGAGTTCGCTGGCTCCGAATGTGTCCGCCGCCCGCAGCGCGAAGCCGTCATAGTTCGAACGATCAAACGACGGCACATCGACTTGCGCGAGCACATCCTCGGCCAGCACGCGGCTCAACGCGTTGGTGAGTGCGACCTCCTCCACACCAAGCGGTTCCCACGCCAGCGCCTGGCGAAATCGCAGCTCCGCTTCGTCGCGGTCGATGACGTTGAGGAATTGGTCCTGGTCGGACATGGGTTTGTAGATGGTGGGTTGGGGGTTGTGTGATCGCGGCGATGCGATGAGAATTATAAAGTATATCTCAAATCTAAGATTTGAGATCTCAAATGAAGAAGGTTCGCCTCGCATAGCCTCGGCAAACCCTACTGACTAAACCCTAACCCACAACCCACCATGCCTTCCTTTCGGTCACGACTCGCCGGCGGGGAAAAACTGATCGGCACGATGCTGACGCTCGCCAACCCCTCGGTTGCGGAGATTCTCGCCGACGTTGGGTTCGATTGGCTGTTCGTCGACGGCGAACACGGACCGCTGGAAGTGCCGCAAGTCTTGGCGATTCTGCAGGCCGTCGGCGACAAGATTCCCTGCCTGGTGCGCGTGCCGGAGGCCGCGGAAGCACCGATCAAGCGGATGCTCGACCTCGGAGCGATGGGGATCATCGTGCCGCAGGTCAACACGGCGGAGCAAGCCGTGAACATCGTGAAGTGGGCGCGGTACTCGCCCGCCGGCTCGCGCGGCGTCGGCCTGGCGCGGGCTCACGGCTACGGCCGGAAATTCCGCGAGTACGTCGACGCGGCGAATGAACAGACGGTCGTCGTCGTGCAGGCGGAACACATTCAAGCCGTCGACAACCTGGAAGAGATCGTGAAAGTCCCCGGCGTCGATGCCGTGCTAATGGGGCCGTACGATCTCTCCGCCAGCCTCGGAAAGATGGGGCAGCTCGACGACCCGGCCGTCGTCACAGCGATGGACCGTATCACGTCGGTATGCCAGGCGGCGAAAATGCCGCTCGGCTACTTCGGCGTCACGGCCTCCGCCGTGCAACCGTTCATAGACAAAGGCTATACGCTGATCACCGCCGGCGTCGATACGCTGCTGCTAGGCCACGCCGCCGGGCAGATGCTGAAGCAACTCCGCTGATGGAAACCCAATTGAAGTCCGTTGCACCGAGCAGGAAAGAAGACTTTTCAAGAGGCGGCAGTTTTTCCGACATCATGACGGTCTTTTCGACACGGCAAAGTCAGGAATTCGCGAGAGAACTACCGCACGGATTCGGGCGGACGTTGTGGTATTTCTTTTGCTCAGTTGCGTTTCGACAACTCTGCCTAGGGCGATGTGGAGATTGCGCCGGTGAATCTCGCATGGATTAGTGACAGCATTGAAACCGTCATCGGCGGTCCCGAAGTTCCCATCGCGGGGAGGTTGTTGCGCGGAGCCTTGCTCCTTTGCTCGTTGTTCGTGAGCGTTCATTGGTTCTCCCTGTGGGGAACGCGATGGGGTGATCGGCATCGAGTCGCGAAGTCGTTTGTGCTCGCCATCCTGCTCCATCTGTGCCTCTGCCTCGGCTGGGCAGATGTAGTCCAATCGAATCGGATGGGAAGAGGTGGAAGCTCGGAAGTTGCCGCGGCGCAGATCGCCGTTGAACCGGTTCCGGTGTCCGTCGTAGAGGAGCGAGGAGGCGCAGCTTCCTCCGTTGCGCCGACCGACAGAGGCGCGGCCTTATGGCAGCGGCCGATCCAAGGGCCGTCGTCGCCATCGACACGGTTTCATCGGCAGCAGGAACCGGACAGTACCGAGGTTCCTCGGATGGAGGTTTCTCTCCCTGGCTCCGAGATGGCCTTGGAGACGCCGCAATTGACTTTCGAGGCCGACGAGATTCCGACCGAGCCGCGGCGCAGCGAGTTGCCGCAAGTTCGCCCGATGCCGAGTCCGAGTTCCGCTGAAGCGCTCCTCAGTTCGGACGAACTTTCCGCCGAAGTGCGTCGGGAAGCACAGTCCGCACTCCGATTCCAGCGGACGTCTCCCCGCAAGGGTGGTGCTCCCACGGGAGTCATGGGCGATGGGGTTCCCGGTTCCGCGGCAAGTCCGGTGGCGGTGTCTCCCGCGAAAAACGGACTCTCCCTTCCCGCAGGAGGAACCGGTGGAGGAGTTGGCGGAGAGCCGGGCGGCGGTGATGGGCCAGTTGGCGTGACATCGTACGATCCGTCCATCCAACCGAGCCGTGCAAAGCCGCCGATGGCGCGCAGCGCGCCGGCACCTCTGCTCAAACCGGAAGCCAACGGGGCGACGATCGGGATTTTGCGCGGCGTGGTGAAGGACGCGGAAACGGGACGCGTTCTCGCCGGCACGACGATCCGGTTCGATCAGGCCCGCGGGAAGCCGCTGACGGCGGTGACCGACGCGGATGGACATTACACGTTGACGCTGCCGGAAACGCCCGACAACTTCGCGGTCACCGCGTCTCGGTCTGATTATCTGCCCGAAGCCAGAAACCTGAAGAGCGTCGATGTCCAAGGAACGGCGCGCCGGCTCGATTTCGCCCTGCGACAGCCGACGGAGAGCGTGATTCCGCTCGAAGACGAGCCGGAAGTGCATCATCTGGGAAACGACCGGTTTGAAGGTTCGGTCAACAGCCAGTTCCAGCGGCGTTCCGAAGGGAAGGAACGGGAATTCCGGTTCGTCGTCACGCCAGCGCAACGCCGCCGCAGTTTCACCTCGGCGGCGATCACCGTTCTGGCGAAAGGCGTCCAGTGCGCGCCCAAGGTTTGGATCAACGATCGACTCGTGGACTCGGGCGGACAGATTTCCCCGACCGACGGTTCCTACGGCACGATCGAATTGCCGTTTGACGCACGTTGGTTGAACGCCGGTGAAAACACGTTCGTAATAAGCGCCGTCGACTGCAACGGCGACCTCGACGACTTCGAATTCGTGAACGTGCAGATTCGGCTGTGGAAGAAATCGGCCACGGAAGCCAAGGACTGAAGGACTATGTTCGGCGAAGCTCCCCCGCCCGCGGACCGTTATAGTCGCCGCCACGCGTTGTGGAGCGCCGTGACGAGCAGTTTGGCGTTGTCGCGACTGTCCGGTCCCCGCGAAGAGAAGACGGCCGCCGCCGATTTGCTGCCGCGGCATGTGACGCCCACTGCCGATGCGGCAATTTCCCGAGGACTGACCTGGCTGACTGCGCAGCAGAAACCCGACGGCGGGTTCGGTCCGCCTCGTTCCTACGCTCGCAACGTCGGCGTCTGCGCCCTGTGCGGGCTGGCCTTTCTGCCGCAAGGAATGGGGACGGAATTGGATCGTCCCATTCAGGCCTGCACGAATTATCTGTTAGCGCATGCGCAACCGAGCGGTTTTATCGTCGAAGATCATGTCGCGACGCACGCCCCCATGTACGGCCATGGTTTCGCAACGACGTATCTGGCCCAGGTGTACGGCATGGACGTCCGCGACGAATTGCGGAAGGCATTGAAGCGGGCCGTCTCGCTGATCCTCTCCTTGCAAGATGAGGACGGGGCTTGGCGTTACACCCCGTTTCCGGAAGATGCTGACGTGTCGGTGACGACCTGCCAGATGTTGGCGCTCTGCTCGGCGCGGCAAGCGGGGATTTCCATTCCGTCCGTAGCGATTCGGCGCAGCGTCGATTTTCTGCGGCGCTGCCAGAATCCCGACGGGGGGTTTCGCTACCGGTTAATCGATCCGCCCGAATCGTTGTTGCCCCGTTCTGCCGCCGCCGTCGTCGCGCTGCATGCCGTGGGACTGCGCGACGACCCCGCGGTCCTTCATGGGCGGCGTTACCTCGCGAATCCGCTTGTTCCCCCTGCGCTGCAGGCTGCCGCTCCGCACGCTGGCGAATACTACTTCTACGGCCGCTACTATGTCACGCACGCGGCGTGGCAGGCCGGCGGCGAGACGTGGGACCGGTGGTATCCGGTTGTCCGCGAGGAACTGTTGCTGCGACAAACGGCGGACGGGCATTGGCACGATCCGAACATCGGCGACGAGTATGCCACGGCGATGGCGCTCTTGACGCTCCAATTCCCGTTCGACACGCTACCGTTGTATCTGCTCTGACGAGATTGGAAATGATGCGTCTTCCGGCCACAACTTCTCTGAGCCGGCGCGAAATGCTCCTCGCCGCGACGGCGGGAGTGCTGGGAAACGTACTGGGACTTGGCGACGATGCTGTCCGTCCCTCGGTGAAGGCCGCCGCGAACCGGGGTCTGCGCTGGTTGCTCCAGCAGCAGGCCGAGGATGGCGGTTGGCATTCGGAAACGTACGGCAACATGCGCGGCGGCGCAGGAAACACGGCCTTGGTGCTTGCGGCTCTCGCAGAATGGCCGGAAGGAACCGAAGTCGCTACAGAGACCGCGTACGAACGGGGCGTTCGCTTCTTGACAACCAAGGCGGACGCCCGAGGTCTCGCCCGTCCGCCGACGGAAATTGCCGATTATCCCGTGTTGACCACGGCCCTGTTGTTGTCAGCGTTGAGTCGGAGACCGATGGCCGATACGGAGGAACTTCTACAACGTTTATGTCAGGGGCTTCTCGCCGGCCAGCGCGGCGGCGCAAACAAGTGGTCGGAAGATGATCCCGGTTTCGGTGGCTGGGGCATGACGGGCGATCATGCCGCCGACGCGGAATCATCCAGTCCTTCCAACATTTCCGCCACCGCCGCGGCGCTGTACGCATTGGATTCCCAGCAGGCGCTCACGCCGGCCGCTTGCAAGGATGCACTGAAGTTCCTCGAACGTTGCCAGTGGCCGGACAAGGACGATGAGAACGCCGGCGGATTTGCATTCACGGCTCGACCTGAGGACCCGTTGAACAAGGCAGGCTCGCGAGAAACGGAAACCGGCCTCGTTCGAGCGCATCCCTATTCCACAACGACCTGCGATGGCGTCAGCGCACTTGTGGCGTGTGGAGTGACTCGGAAAGATCGGCGGCTGTCTACGTCCCTCGAATGGCTGAGCCGAAATGCCGATAGCAACGACGCCCGCCCGCCGAATTTCCGTAAGGGACTGATGTTCTACGAGGCGCAGGCTTGGGCCCACGTGTGCCGTGCGATCGACGATCCGCGGCTGCTGCCGGCGCACGATCGCCACGTCCAGTCGTTGCTGAACAGTCAGCAGTCCGACGGTTCCTGGGTCAATTCCCAGGTCGACATGCGAGAGGATGACCCGTTGATCGCGACGGCTTTCGCCTTGAGAGCGCTGGCGAAATTTCCGGCGCTGGCGTCGAAATAACCGACGAGCGAGTGCCGCATCGGCATCAGAAATCGGACAGCGGCAAGCAGCGATTCGGCGCCTGCAACGTCAGCAGCGCGGCGGCCGTGCAGAACGTTCGGGCCGTGATGCAATGATGGCCCGACCAGCTTCCGTCCTTGTTTTGCACGCGAATGAGTTTGTCGCGTACCGTCGGATACCACGGCTTCCACGACTCCCGCGGATTCTGGAGGATCGATTCCGTCACCAGACTGAACGCCAGAAACTCTTCGCCGCCGGCCTGCACGAAGGGGCGGTCGTCCTCTTGAACCAGTTTGACGATTCGCAAGACGGCGTCCTCAAAAACAGGATCGTTGCGATAGCCCAGCGAATGCAGCACGCGGATGCTGGCGGCTTCTTTGTAGAAATTGTGCATCCAGTCCTGCGGATGCTCCGTATGCGCCTCGAGGTTCTTCATCAAAGCCTTGCCGGCGAGTTCCGCCGAAGCTTCGACTTTCAACCCACACGAAACGGACGCCCGCAGACTTTCCCAGCCCAGCACCGTGCCCAATACGGGTGCCCAGCTTTCGTTGCCCCACGTCCCGTCCTTGCCCTGCGTTTCCGAAATCAAGCGGACCAGTTTTTCCAAGGCTTGGCGGACATCCTGCTCCACGGTGCCGGAATCCCCGAGGATTTGGCTTAAAAATAGCGCCGAGAGAAAGAGGTCCGCGTTCTGGCCGATTTTGCGTTTGACCAGCGTGAACGACTGCGAGGGCCGATAGTTCTCGGGAATTTCGACCACTTTCTGCACGACGATGTCCAGTAATCGCTCGACTTCGCGGGCATACTTCCCGCCGCGCGGCGTGTTTCCCTGGGACAACAGGGCCAATCCCGTGATGGCCGTGCAACTCAGGTCGGCCGGCGGATGCTGATCGACGCCGACGCCATGATGATGGATCGCGTCGACTAGCCAGCGCGTTCCCAGGTCGATCGACTTCTGGCAGCGGGGCGTGATATCCGACCGTCGCGGCGCGCCCGCCTCCTGACGAGCGATCGTCGTGCCGTCGTCTCCCCAAGACATGGCGCACAGCGCCAACCAAATCAGCGGAGCGGAGAGTTTCATAGGAGTTACTCTGTCGAATGGCACAACATCCTGCGTGTCATCATAAGTTGAAGCAACTACTCCCTGCAAATTCAAGGCCAGAATTCTCAGGCCGCTCCCATCGTAATTCGCGCTCACACCTTGGTCACCGATAGGACGGCTGACCCTTGAGCCAGCGGGGACCGTATTGCGCTTCCGGCCGCTGCGTTTCCAGAGCGCCCAGATCCGGCGCGCGGCCCGCGAAATCGTCGTTGACGCTCGGCAGGACCACGCCCGCATCAACGGCCTTGCCTTTGGGATTGAGCCGGAAGTTCAAGTCCATCGCATGATAGACCGCATGGCGACGCGTCGGATCGGGAGGAACCAAATCCACGAAATCCTTGAAGTCGACTTCGACGCCGTGAACTTCCTGCCCGGTTGCGGCGCGGAACTCCGCCAAGCTCGCAAATGTCTGCCAGTTCTCTGGCACAGGTTCGTACCAGCGCTGACCGGCTTTGGGCCCCAGCCACGTGTACTGCGCGGAGACACCCTTATTCGGGCGAAACCCGTTGTAGTCCGAACTGTAGGCGTCGGTCGCATTGGCCCAGGTCATCACGCCCCGGTCCGGCGTGTCGCGGCCCAGGAACAGATTGTTGCGAAAGTGCATATTGGACGACGGGTCGCGGATGTCTTGTTCCCCGATAATCGTATTGTGGTACACCAGCAACCCCGCAGGCTTGGCCGAGAATTTGAACGACACACCGGACGGAACGTGATACAGCAAGTTGCCGATGAAATAGACCGGGCCGCCGAACACCGGTTGGGCGCTGTAACCCCCGTGTGCCGCGTTGACGCCGCGATTGTTCACGACGCGGATATTGTGGACGCCGCCGTCGGTCTCGACGAAGTCGTCATTGAGCAAATGCAGGTCGTTGTTGTAGATGTCGATCGAAGACGCCTGGTGTTCCGGATCGTCGGGCGGCGTGCCGTACGTCGAGATGCCGATGCCGTCGTGGAAATAGGCGATGGCGTTGTGCGCAATCACATGTCCGGGGCCGTAGACTTTGATCGCGTAATAGCTCGTCAGTTGGTGCGAACCGTACTTTCCCGCGCTGGCCCACAGCGGTCCCGTCCAGCCGATCAGCCGAAAACGGTCGTCCCGGCCGAGAAACAAATTGTCGGCGATGTAGAAATCGCTGGAGCCGGCGTACTCCGTCCACACGCCGAAACCCACGTTCTCGAAGCGGCAATTCTTGACCACCAATCCCACAGCGCCGAGCACTTCTTTCTGCCCGGCGAAAATCGCCACGTCGGTATTGCGAAACGTGAGTCCGTCGAAGAGGTGATGCTTCGAGGCCATCACGTCAAACAGACGATGGTTGCCGTCGCCGTCGAAAATCACTTCCCCGTCTCCGGCGGCGCGAATGGTGATCGGCTTCTCGGCAGTTCCTTTCGAGGTCAGCGACATC
>CAZDGB010000074.1:0-1239 GCA_964504645.1 uncultured Planctomycetaceae bacterium
TCCTCTCCGCGCTCTTCCCGCGGGCTTCCGGCCAGCGTCCTTCCGCGTTCCGTCTTGGCCTCCACCAAAACCGAGTCGCCGCATTCCCTCGCCCGGAAATCCAAAGACAACTCACCGCGCTTGTGTCGTCAATTGCTTGCGTGGTTCGACGGTCTTCGGCGGCGTTTGCGGGCGGTCCTTTGCGGCTGTCTCCGCCAGTTCGACGAGCGACTGCGCCTGCTTGATGGTGTTCGCGTCGAACATCTTGCCGCCAGCGGCGCGGACCAGGTCGTTCCCGCCGAGGTTGGAAATCTGGTTCCAACTGAGTCCGTTCGCCAGGTGCCACGCCGCGGCCTGCATCGCGTCGGGATCGACACGGACGGTGTAGCGTTCGAGCAGTTCCTGCAGCGCGGGATTGGTGACTTCCGCTTCCAGCCGGCGGAGTTCGTACTTCATGCCGGTATTCGGATCGGGCGCGCCCTGGTTGAGGCAGACGGTCCGCATCTTCAACTGCACGGTTTTCTCCGGGGGGATTGAGAAGAAGCCGTTGCCGTTCCCTTGCCCGTTAAAGCCGTTTCCGTTGCCGTTGCCCTGGTTATTGAAAAAGCCCTGCTGGTTGCCATTGAAGGGTTGAAACATGCCGCTGACCGACTGGCCGCGGCTCTGATTGTTGCCGGCCTGGTTCTGATTCTGATTCCCGAACTGGTTGCCGAAGAGATTCTGCCCGTTGCCGAATTGGTTGTTGCCGAAGCCGTTGCCAGGGTTTTGGAACTGCGGCAGGATATGGACGCCGACGGCGGCCTTGGGGAGCGCAACGGTGAGAGGTTCGTCGGTCAGGTTCTTGATGTAGACGTGCGACAGTTGCGGGCTGTGAGCCGACATGCGGAGTTGCAGTTTCCCGTCGTCGACGCCGTCGAACAGCGCGACCACCGGGGCCGATTCATCGACGGAGAGTTGCCGAATGATCGGACTCGATTTCGCCGGGCGATTGGCGGCGGAGAGATCGCCTGCGGTGACTGCGACGAGGCAAGCGAGCGAGAGACCAACGAACGACCGGACCATGGGGTGCTCCTTCGAAAGGGGGAAGTGCAGCGTCACGTTGGCCCGGCGGCGAAGAATTCCGAACGGAAACCCGCCACGTTCATGACGTATACGCCCTGCATCCTAGCGCACTGTACACCACGAAGCAACCCGAAATCGCCGCACCTCGCGAGTTTTTCAGCCACTTGCCGCGCCGTCGGAAAGGCGTCTCTCGCCAAG
>CAZDGB010000074.1:1249-24795 GCA_964504645.1 uncultured Planctomycetaceae bacterium
GCGGCTTTGCGTGAGTCTCCGCCTTCGAATTTCTCGCCAAGGCGCGAAGCCGCCGAGGGACGCAGAGAAAAACGAAAGAGGGGGCAATGGAACGCGGGGCTGCGCCACGCGGACGACGCGGAATTTCGCGGATCGTAAGGAAGGAAAGTGAATTCGCCATGTCTTGATCCGCGCTCGTCCGCGGGCTTCCGGCCAGCGTTCTTCCGCGTCCCTCTTCTCTGCGTTTCTTCGCGACGGATTGATTCCATCGGCGCGCAAAAAAACGGCGGCCGGGGGGTGAGTCCGGCCGCCGTCGGAGAGAGGCGTGAGGCCTGAGACTTGAGGCTTGAGGGGAGGAGGCCAGAGGGGTGTTCCTCAAGCCTCGCGTCTCAAGCCTCAAGCCCGTCGATCAACCTTCGCCTTGCGAGCCGCCGGACTGGATGTCGCCGGCCCCGTCGCAGAAGTCGTAGCAATCCGAGAAGCTGCCGCCGCCGGTGTGGCTCTTGCATCCGCTGGCGCCCTGCACGCAGTAGCGTTGGCTGAGGCTGCCGAAGGCGGAGCCGACGTCTTCGAGTTCGTTATTGATGTTGATCGAGATTTCGGAGAGGCCGACGACCATCGAGAGGACGGCGATCGTCGCGACGAGAATCAGTTCGGCGGAGACGATGAAACCGTGTTGATCGTTCCACAAGCGGGCGGCGAGAGTCTTGGCGAACAGCATGGCGTGGGTCCCTTTCTGCGTGTTGACGAGTTCGACTCAAGCCGCTCGAATTTTGCCGGAGCACCTAACTTGCGTCGTCTGTCTCGTCGTGTGAATGCTTTGTAAAGCACCCCGTGTGCCTAAATGATCAAACTGTTCAAGATTCTTGACAGCACGAAGGAAACAACAACGTTAGTCTCTGTCATGTTGAGACTTGCAGCGATTCCCATTCGAAGAGACTCGCGCTCGACCACCAGAATCTGCCGAATGGCGCATGTGGCGTTTTCTCCACAGCGAAAACGGCCGCTAGACTCGAAAATCGCTGCAATCCGTTTCCTGTCTGATTCTTAGGAATGTTGCCGGCGGCGAGACATCATGTGGCCGGCTCACAACGCGGTCTTGACAGAATCGCGGTGAACCGTGCGGACCGCGGGCCGAAAATCACGCTTCGGCGGGGCTGGACGCCTGTCATTAACCCCAATTGACATATCGGTTTGCGCGCGGCTATATTCCCGCCCCGCCCCGGCGTCGCCGCTGGCGGTCTGCCTCGATCTGCCTCTCGAACTGCATTTCCCTTTTGGAAGAGATTGTGCCGGGACGCCGTTCCCTGGGCTTCGCTTTCGGATTCTGGCTGGTGTGCGCCGTCAGCGCGCTCCTGGGCCGGGTCGCGCTGCGCGAACTCGGCGCGCAGACCGAACGCGTCGTCGTTCCGGCCACACAGGACGATGATGCCGTCGATCTCTCCGCCGACTGGTCGCAGGAATGGAAGTCGGGCGACGACTACATCGGCGTCTTCCGCGGGCATTGCAAACTGACGCAAGGCGAGCGCGAGTGGCGCGCGCAACAGATGGTCGTCTGGTCGCGCGAAGAAACGCACGACTCCGAACGCGTGCAGAAGCTCACCGTCTATCTCGAAGATCGCGTGGTCATCGTCGACGGCGACACCGCGCGGCAGGAAACCGCGGCGACGGCCGAGATCGTCAGCAATGGCGGCGTCACGCTCTCCGTGCGCGGACGGCAGCAGGATCAACCCGCCGATCAGGATGCGCTCTATCAACGCGCCGTCGCGCGCCGCCGCGGTCCGACGCGCGGCGTGCTGTTGCCGACGCAATTCACCGTGGAGCAGGATCCCGGCTGGCAAGCGGTGCCGGTCGCGAATCCGCAGCAGATTCGTCGCGTGCGGATCTATCAGCGCAGCGCGCTGCCGTTCGACATCGATAGCCGCCGGCTGACCGACCGCACGCCGCCGGAGCAGGTGACGATCATCACGGGCGGCATCACGATTCTGGTCGACGGCATTTCGGTCGACAACGTCGGCAACCTGGGCACGATCGATCTGTCGGCGGACCGTGCGATCGTCTGGACCGATGCGTTCGGCGACGAAGAGTTCTCCACCGATCTCACGCAGCGCGCCGACGCCAAGTACCAGGTCTATCTCGAAGGAAACATCGTCATCCGGCAGGGGGACAACGTCGTCCGCGCCGAGCGGGCGTTCTACGATGCGCGGGACGAGAAAGCGCTCGTGCTCAACGCCGACTTGCAGGCCTTCTTCCCGGAACTCGGCGCCAGCGTCCGCGTCCACTCCGACCGGCTGCGGCAGTACTCGAATCAATTCTTCCACGCCCAGAACGCGTGGTTCACGACCAGCCCGTTCGGCAAGCCGGGCTATCGCATCGAGGCGTCCGACGTCTACATGGAACAGCGGGCGCAAAACCTGCTCGGCGGGCAGACGGCCCCGAAGATCGATCCCGAAACGGGACAGGTCGTCGCCTCGACGCAACCGTGGATCACCGCGGAGAACACGCGGTTCTATCTGGAAGACGTGCCGCTCTTCTTCGTGCCTTACGCCAGCGGCACGCCGGAAGATGTGACTACGCCGCTGCAGCAGATCAATTTCCGCCAGGACCGCATCTTCGGCACGCAGGTGCTCACGACGTGGGACGCGTTCTCGACGCTGGGGATCGAGCGGCCCGAAGGGGTGAAGTGGTTCTTCGATCTCAATATCCTCAGCCAGCGCGGCCCGCAGATCGGATCGACCGGCAACTACGAAGGAGTCGACCGCTGGGGCAATCCGTTCCAGGGAGTCGGACTCACGTCGTACGTGAACGACGTCGGCGCCGACAACCTCGGCTTCGACCGCCGGGACTTGATTCCGCCCGACGTCAACCGCGGGCGGTTCAATCTGCGGCATCGCTGGTGGCTCTCGCCCGAGACGCTGTTCCAGGGCGAAGTCGGCTACGTGAGCGACCGCAACTATCTCGAATCGTATTACGAGCAGGAATTCGACCGCGGCAAGGATCAGGAAACGCTCGGCTATTTGCGGCACACCGTCGACAACTGGTCGGGCTCGATTCTCTTCCGCCCGCAGGTCAATCCGTTCGAGTACAACACGCAGTGGCTGCCGCGCGGCGATTTGACGATCCTCGGCGAGCCGATCTTCAACACGCCCCTCAACTGGAGCATGCACTCCTACGTCGGGTACGCGTCGCTGAACAACACGCAGCCGCCGTACAACCCGTCGCAGGACTTGTTCGATCCGCTGCCGTATTACGCCGCCGGCGACGGGCTGATGGCGAGCTCGCGGCACGAAGTGGCGCTGCCGTTCAACGTCGGCGAACTGAAGATCGTCCCGTATGCGATGGGCGAGGCGTCGCATTGGGGCGACAGCTTCAACGGTCAATCGGTCGGACGGTTGTACGGCCGCACCGGCGTGCGGGCCAGCTTGCAGGTGTGGCGGGCCTTCCCCTACGTGCAGAGCGAACTGTTCAACTTGAACGGCCTGGCGCACAAGAACGTCTTCACGGCGGACTACGGCCTCGCCGGCTCGACGCAGAGCCTCAGCGATATCTCGCAGTGGAATGAATTCGACGACGACGCGCAGGAACGGTTCCGCGAACGCTTGCTGACGAACACGTTCGGCGGGACGTTGCCGCCGTGGTTCGATCCGCGGAACTACGCCGTCCGCTCCGCCGCCGCGACGTCGGTGACGGCGCCGTACAACGAACTCGTCGACAACCAGAATATGCTGGCCCTCGGCTGGAGCCAGCGCTTGCAGACAAAAGTCGGCCCGCCGGAAGCGCTGCGGCTCAAGGACTGGATGACGCTCGACCTCGGCGTGAACTACTATCCGGCCGCCAACCGCGACAACTTCGGCGAAGACTTCGGATTGTTCAGCGCCCGGTACGCGTGGCACGTCGGCGACCGCACGTCGATTCTCGCCAACACGCTCAACGACTTCTTCGACGGCGGGCAGCAGGTCTGGAACATCGGCCTCCTCACGCAGCGCAGCTATCGCGGCAGCCTGTATCTCGGCATTCGCCAGATCAAAGGCGGCACGGTCGTGCCCAATACGTCGCTCGACAGCGAAATCCTCACGGCGTCGTACTCCTACGTGATGACGCCCGACAAGTGGGTCTCGACGTTCTTCACCGCGTACGACCTCGCCGAGAACCGCAACCGCGGCCAGGCGTTCACGTTCACGCGGATCGGGGCGGACTTCCTGTTCCACCTCGGCATGAACTACGACGCCAGCAAGAATAACGTCGGCTTCACGTTCTCGGTGGAGCCCAAGTTCGGTTCGTTCAAGAGCGGGCAGCCCCAATTCGGTCCCATGATGGGAGCCAGTCAATGAGCAACCCCGTCGCGCGGGTGAGCAAACCGTCGCACACGCCGGAGGAGTTCGACGTGCGGAAATCCGCGCCGGACGACCGCGTCGATCGCCGCCGGCGACGCGCGCCGTGGCGTCAGCAGCTCGTCGAAGCCGAACGAGGCCTGTCGCACAGCTTCCGCGCCGACAGCGCGCTCTACTTGCATATCTTTCTGGACAGCTTGCTGCTCGCGACATGCGGCGTGCTGGGGCTGTCGGAGACGCGCTGGATCATCGTCGGGCTGGGGCTGACGGTAATGCTCTCCGCAGAGCTGTTCGCCCAGGCGCTCGAACTCGTCGCGCTGCAACTGTCGGAGCGAGTCGGCCGGCAGGTCAGTTCGCTGGCCGCGGCGGCGAAGCTGCTGGCGGTGCTGGGCTGCACGTCGGCGATTGGCATCGTGCTCTGGCTGCGGCTAAGAGAACTGCTTGCCTTTTAGCCGCGTCGTCCGCGCGCGACGCTTCCGGTTCGGCGCTGGTCTGTTGACCTCGCCGCTCTGCTGACCGTGGGTCTCTTCGCCGCTTCATCGCCGCACGCGTCTTGTAGGGTGGGCTGTGCCCATCAGGATCGTGAACATCTCGGATGGTGGGCACAGCCCACCCTACTACCGCAGCGCCGCTTGCGCGCGGTCCCAGTAATCTCCCATCGATTGCTGCACCTGGTCCTCGCAGAGGCCGAACTGGGCCAGGTCGTAGCGGTGCTTGCCGTGCTTGCCTTGCGGGTTGTCTTTCAACCAGCGCCGCATCCCGGTTTCCATCTGCGGATGGAACTCGTAGCCGAAGTGATCGTAGATCCGCCGCACGGCGCCGATCGGGTCTTCCACCAACTGCTTGAAGCCGACGTCGAAGAACCGCTCCGGCCGTTCGTCGCGGGCTTCCATCGCGCGGCGGACGGCGAGTTGCAGATGATCCAGCACCTCCGGCCCGAGAACCTCGTCGTACACGTGATCGGAATAGACGGCCCGCACGATGGAGAACAGGCTGCAACACGAGCCGATGACCTGCTGGGGATCGCGGTGCGTCTGCACGACGCAGGCGTTCGGAATGACGTCGAGCAGCCCCGCCAGGCCAAGTTGATGCGCGGGCGACTTCAACACCCAATGGCTCGCGGAGGAATTCTGCTGCAGCAGCTTGAGCGTGTTGCCGTATTCGGTGTAGACGCGGCGCCAGTCGTCGCGGGGCCGGCTTTTCACGTAGCGGGCGTAGGTCGGAATGCGGGCCTGCAGCAGCAGCGAGCCCGACAGAAACGAATTGTGCAACAGCCACGTGCATTCTTCGGGTCCGTCGGCGACGAGCTCGTGCACCGACTTCAGCCGCGGCGCCATGCGGTTCATGTGCCACACGAACAGCTTGCCGCGCTGCCGCCGGCGATCTTTCACCGCGCGGCCGTCCTTCCGTTTTTCGGCGACGGGGAAGAACGATTCCCAGCCGTTGAGCGGACGGCACTGCGGATCCTGGCAGAGCAAGTTATACAGCAGCGTCGTTCCCGTGCGCGGCAGGCCGATCACGTAGAGCGGTTGCCGCACCGGCACGGCGAGCGCCGCGGGATTTTCTTCCCAGGCCGATTCCAAGAGCAGCCGGTTTCGCAGAAAGAGTTTCGTGCACGCCGACATCAGCATCTGGCCGACGGGGTGCAGCCTCGCTTCGTTGTTGAGCGAATCGATCAGGACGTTGAGCGGTTCCTCGAAGCTCCGGTCGCGCCACTCCAGGCCGGTCAAGCCGCGGAGCTTGTCCATGATCGGCCGCAGTTGAACATCGCCGTGATACCAGCCGGCCCGTTCCGCCAGCCGCATCGTCGCGTTGAGCAGGGCGATGACAAACCGCCGATCGACGTGCGCTTTCATCTCGGGCGGCTTCACCACGACTTTGACCGCAGGACTCGACAGCACATTGGTCATCATAGAACGTTCTCGAGGGCTTCGCGTGGCCTTCGGTTGGGGATCCCGCCCCAGGACTCAAGGCGTGCACCCAACTCTATACCACGACTCGAATTTCTATCGTCGCAGAGACTTCCGGCGGCTGGCAATTGCTTTTCCCCCCTTCTTCACTGACAATTTCCCGGGTGAGTCCGATTGTGACAGCCCTACCCTTTGGAGGTTCCCGTTGATGATTTCCCACCTCGCTAACGTCGCTTTCCCCGCCGGGTTAGCGTTCGCCCTCCTGTCCGGCTCGATCTCCCCCGCCGCTGAGAAAGACGCCCCGAAAACCGTCGAGGTGAAGGTCAAGGACCTGAAACTCGCCGTCCCCGCCGACTGGACGCAGGAAGAACCCTCCAGCAGCATGCGGCTGTCGCAGTTCAAAATCCCGCCGGTCGAAGGAGACGAAGAGGCCGCCGAACTCGTCATTTCGTCGTTCAAAGGGGGCGGCGGCGGCGTCGATCCCAACCTGAAACGCTGGATCGGCGAGTTCGCCGCCGAAGGCCGCAAAGTCAAGCTCCTCAAAGGCGACTCGAAGCAGGGCGAATACTACCTCAGCGACCTGACTGGCACGTTCAACAAGCGCGTCGGCCCGTTCGCCGCCGGCAAGACGACCCCAGTGCCCGGTTCTCGCGCCCTCGGCGTGATCCTCGTCGTGCCGGATAAGGACGTCTACTTCCTGAAACTCGTCGGCCCCGAAAAGACAATCAAGGACGCCGAAAAAGCCTTCAAATCCAGCTTCGGCGTCGACCCGGAGAAAGAGGAAGCGTACGAGCTGAAGTAGCCGAAGACCGGTAATCAACGGGTGGCCGGGGCTGGACGACCAACGGGAGGAAGCCCCGGTGATCGCACACGGAATCCGGGGCTTCGCCGAAGCGGCTCCAGCCCCGGCCACCCAGTCCCCTTCTCTCCGCCTTCAAAGGAGAGGGGGTAAGCGCTTCACAAAGCTGTCGCTGGGAGAGTCTTTCCCGATGCGTCGTCCGCAAGTAAACGCTTTTCAAGGATGGAACCGCTCGACCGTTCCCCCCCTCTCCCTAACCCTCTCCCCCGCGGCGGGGGCGAGGGGACAAAACAAGACACACAACGTCATCTGGCTCTGTGCGTTCGCGCTCCTCTTTAGGCTCTCGCTCCTTTCCACATCGGCCGCGTGCGCTCAGGAGGACGACGACGAACTCGCCCCCGGGTTGCTCGCGAGCTACACATCGGGCGACAACGTCATCCGTCGCGTCGATGCCGACCTGGCGTGGGATTGGAAAACCGGTTCCCCCGATTTCCGTCTGCCGGCCGGACCATTCAAAGCGAACTGGTCGGGCCAGGTGTTGCTCCGCGAGGAGGGAACGTATCGCTGGCACGCCCATCTGCATGGGAAGCTCGTCGTCCGCATCAATGACCGCGTCGTCCTGGAAGCGAACGCCGAAACGCCGCAGTGGGTTTCGGGCGACGGCATTGAACTCTCGTTCGGCGAACTGCCGATTGCCGTGGACTACGAATCCGCCGGAGAGTCCGCCCGGCTGCTGCTCGCCTGGTCGTCGTCCACTTTCCCGCTGGAACCGCTCCCCCACCACGCACTATTTCACGAACGCACCGACGTCGCCCATCCGCTCGCCACCACGCTGGCGGTTTCGCAACACCGCTGCACGCGCTGCCACGGACCGGTCGCCGGACTCGATTCCCCTCCCGCCCCGTCGCTCGTCCACCTCGGCCAGGAGACCTCCCGCGACTGGCTGCTCGATCAGATCCAGCACGGCGGCGGCGAACACGGCCGCATGCCGAAGTTTAATCTCAGCCGCGACGACGCCGCGGCGATCTTTGCCGCGCTCGCCGTCGAGGCGCAGCCCGTCGAGTTCGTCGACGTGCCGGCCCCGAACGAAAAAGACGTCGCCGCCGGCCGCGAACTGCTGATCTCCGTCGGCTGCCTCGCCTGCCATGCGTGGGAAAAGCAGGGCCGCGGCGGCGAACTCTCCGGCCCGCCGCTCGACGACGTCGGCAAACGCCGCACCGCGAAGTGGATCAATCACTGGCTCCGCGACCCGGCGAAACTCAACGCGCAGCACCAGATGCCCGTCTTCACGCTGAGCGACCCCGAACGCCACCAACTCGTCAGCGCGCTGATTGCGCCCCATCCCACGCTTGCGGGTTCGCAGTCTCTCAAAGACCCACCGCCCGAACTCGTCGCCCGCGGAAATCGCTTGATTCACGACTCCCGCTGCGCCGCCTGCCACGAACTCTCCGGCCCGAAACGCGAACTCGCCAAGTCGCCGCGCTGGACGGACATGAAACTCACCGAAGACGGCTGCTGGTCGGCCGAAGCGCCGGCTCAATCGACGCGGCCCCGCTACGGCATCGCCAACGGCGTTTCACTCTGGAAGTTTCTCCACTCGGCGCGCAGCCGCGACATCCAACCCTCCGCCGATCTGCTCGGCTCGCAACTGCTGATTCAGAAGGGCTGCCTCAACTGCCACGACCGCGACGGACGCAAAGGAATCTCGTCGCTCGCCGCCGATCTCGCGAGTTCTACGCCGAATCTCAACGGCCGCGCCCCGTGGCTCATTCCGCCGCAACTCACTGCCGTCGGCGACCGCTTGCCGGACGAGAGGCTTGCCAAGGCGATCCGCGGTGAACTCCCGCTGCGCAGGCTCGATTGGCTCAAAGTCCTCATGCCGAAATATCAACACACCGAAACGGAGCAGACCGCGATCACGGACCATCTCATCGGGCACGATCGCATTCCGGACGAAGCGCCGGCGACGCCCGAGTATCCGCGAGACGGCAAGCCAACGGAGATGACGCTCGCCGGAAGAGAGTTACTCGGCGGCAAGGGCTTCAGTTGCGTCGCGTGCCATCCGGTGAAGGATTACACGCCGAAACAGGTCGCCCTCGGCACCCGCGGGTCGAACTTGTTCGGCCTCGGCGACCGCCTGCGGCCCGACTATTTCTATCGCTGGACGCGCGCCCCGCTCCGCGTGATGCCCGGCGTCGAAATGCCGTCGTACCAGCGCCCGCACGCCACCATTTTCCCCGGCGACCTGAACCGGCAACTCGCCGCGATCTGGACGGCCCTCAACGACCCCGACCTGCCGACGCCGGTCAACCCGGGCGCGGTCGAACAATACTGGACTGTCGGCCCTCACGACCCGCCGCGCATCCTGCGCGACGTGATCACGCTCCCCGGCAAGAAAGAGGTCACCGTCCCCCACTCCTTCGCCGTCGGCTTCCCGAACGGCCACAACATCCTGTTCGATCTCGACACGGCGTCCGTGCGCGCCTGGACCGTCGGCGACTTCGCCCAGCAGCGGACGCAGGGGAAAAGCTGGTTCTGGGATCTGGTCGGGACGCCGGTGATGGTGAATGCGGAAGAAGGGTCGGATTTCCAAATTGTTTCCCGGCAGGACAACACAACGATTTTCCCTTCCTCGAAGGCAGACGTCCGACTCCAACAGATAAGTCGCGAGGGAAAGGAGATTCATCTGATTTATGAGATCTCTTTGCCCACACATGATCGAGAATCAGGTGGCTTTCGAGTCCGAATTGGCGAAGTATGGCAGCCGGATGAGCTCGGCTGGCGACGTCGGGTTGTGCTTCTCCATCACGACCCGTCGCAAGCGGATGTCCAATTTCGAGCGCGGACAGAAAATGCGAATCGAAATGGGCCGCAATTCGATTTATATCACCTAGATTTTGCCAAAAACAGCCGAACCAAGCTGGAACGTGGCGAACCGGTGCCTGTCCC
The DNA here is from genome assembly GCA_964504645.1 of uncultured Planctomycetaceae bacterium. Classification (GTDB taxonomy): domain Bacteria; phylum Planctomycetota; class Planctomycetia; order Planctomycetales; family Planctomycetaceae; genus CAZDGB01. The sequence continues at coordinate 11,218 of CAZDGB010000074.1, forward strand.
GTTCACCAAGCTGGCGCAAGCTTCCGAGCTCGAGCTTCTCTATGTTTCTCAACGTCCAAGCGATGTCGCGGCTCCTCCTGTTCCCCAAGTCGCGGTGTCCGCTAGTGACGACATCAACGCCGTCCCCGGCTTCCGCGGCCAACGGCTTCCCTATCCGACAAACATCATGCCGACGGCGATGACGTTCAATCATGGCGGCGAGTTGCTGTTCACGTCGCTGAAAGGCCACGTCTATCGGGCCGACGATCGAGAAGCGAAACTCTTCGCCGAGGGACTCGCCGCGCCGTTCGGCATCTTGAGCAGCCTCGACATGGTCCTCGTCGCCCACAAACCGGAGATCATCGGCCTCGTCGATTCCGACGACGACGGCTGGGCCGATCAAGCCAACGTCATCGCCACCGGCTGGGGCCTCACCGATGACTATCACGACTGGACCTGCGGACTCGTCCGCGACGCGGAAGGGAATCTCTTCACCACGCTCGGCAGCGATTACGCCCAGAAAGACCGGCCGAAAGAGAAATCGCTGTGGCGCGGCGATGCGCTGAAGATCGACCCGAGCGGCAAGATCGAATCGGTCGCCCGCGGACTGCGGTTCCCCACTGGCGTCGCCATGACGAGCGAGCAACACGTCTTCATCACCGATCAGCAGGGGGTGCAGAATACGTTCAATGAATTGAATTGGTTGCAACAGGGTGCGAAGTACGGCGTGCCGAGTCTGCACGAGTCCGACAAAGACGCCCCCGCGACGCCGCCCGCCGTGCAGATTCCGCATCCGTGGACGCGGAGCGTCAACGGCATCACGACGATTCCCAAGTCGCTCGCCGACCGGACGCATCCCAAGCTGTTCGATCAACTCCTCGGCTGCGAGTACGACACGCGGTTCCTCATCCGCCTGAGTTGGCAACTCGTCGATGGCGTGATGCAGGGCGCCGCATATCCGCTCTGCAAGCCGTCGCCGCCGGGCGACCCGCAGGGACTGCTCGGCCCGTTGTCGATCGCCGTCAGTCCCGAGGGCGACATCTACGTCGGCAGCATCCACGACAGCGGCTGGCAAGGCGGCCTCAACACGGGCGACATCGTCAAGCTGACGCCCAGCGGCGAATGGCCGAACGGCCTCGCAGAAATCCGTGCGACGCCGGCTGGTTTCGACCTCGAGTTCTTCCACCCCGTCGACAAGGAACGCGCAGCAGACAAATCCCGCTACCAGATCTCCGGCTCCACCCGCGTATGGCAGGGAAGCTACGCGACCCCCGACTCCGCCCGCCACGCCGTCGAGATCGATTCGGCAACATTGAACGACGCCGGCACGATCATCTCGCTGAAACTCACGGGGCTAAAACCGGGCCACGTGTACGATGTGGCGATCGGCGAAATCGGCGCGGGCGAGAACCGCGCGCTCTGGCCGAACGTCGGCTTCTACACGCTGCACAAAATTCCGCGGTAAGCGGAAAGGCATTGTTCTCGCGCAGAGGCCGCAGAGAACAGGAGAGAGATTCTGGTTCGGCGCGGGTGTCTCCCGACCCCGCCGCTCTTCCGACAGCAGGTCCCCTCTTCGATACAGAGCAAGGTAGCATTCGCCACAAAAATCCGGCGAGCCTCCTGCTCTCTCTTGTTCTCTGCGACCTCTGCGTGCTCCGCGCGAGACCTGCCTTTCGTCTTCTCGGCTCCGCCAAGCAACTTCAATACCCAACAAACGACGATTTTCACGCAATCACCCGGAAGTTTGTTTCGAAACGGGCGTGTCCTGTCTGAGAATGCCGTTGCGCGCAAAAAGCGACACCGGGCGCGCACGCCGCCGCCATCCGGCGCGCAATCAGCGGCACGAAATGCGCAAAAATCGGCGCGCCGCGCGCGCTCTCGAACACGATTCAATTCTTTTGGACTTGCGACGCCGCGAGAGGCCTTTTTCGACAACTTGTCGCGCAACCCATCTCCCTATAGTAGAAGGACCGCGGCAGCCAAACCGTCGAGAGGCGAATCGCGACGAGGGTGAGAAACGAAATCGGCGGCGCGCAACGCTTCGCAGCCGGATTTCCAAACGGTACGCTATTCAACATCTGGTTTCCCCACTTCAAGTTACGATTGGCCTTCAAGGAGCGCACATGAAATTCCATTCGTTAACAGTCATCCTGGCACTCTGGGCAACCTCGCCGGCGCTCGCCGCCGACCCCGTTTTTCCCAAGGACGCCGAGCTCGAAAAACTCTTCACGGGCCACGTCCTCACCGAAGGGGTCTCGGTCGCGCCGGACGGCTCGGTCTATTTCAGCGAGATCACTTTCTCCAGCGTCGCCACGGATGACACCGGCGCGATTGAAGCCGGCCACATCTGGAAGTTCGATCCCAAGACCAAAAAGACGACGATCTTCCGCTCGCCGAGCGGTATGTCCAACGGCATCAAGTTCGACGCACAAGGCCGCATGATCGTCGCCGAGGGAGCCGACTACGGCGGCCGCCGCGTGACGCGCACCGACCTTTCGACCGGCAAGAGCTTCATCATCGCCGCGCTTTACGACGGTCGCCCGTTCAACGCGCCGAACGACATCACCATCGACGAGAAGGGCCGCATCTACTTCAGCGATCCGCGCTATCTCGGCTGGGAGCCGCTCGATCAGCCGGTGCAGGGGGTCTACCGCATCGACCCGGACGGCAAGATCGCTCGCATCATCACCGACGCCGGCAAGCCGAACGGCGTGGCGATCTCGCCCGATCAAAAGACTCTCTACGTCGTCAGCAACGACAACGGTTCGACCGGCTTCGACCGGCTCGGCAAGCCCGACGGCAAGCAAGCCGACAAGGTCACAGCGCCGCAGCGCAAGGGCTACATGGAACTGCAGGCCTACGATCTCGCCGCCGACGGCACGGCGAGCAACCGCCGCACAATCGTGGATTACGCTCCGATGGACGGCCCGGATGGCCTCGTCGTCGACAGCAAAGGGGACCTGTTCGTCGCCGTCCGCGCCGAAGACCGCCCAGGAATTTGCGTCTACTCTCCAGACGGAAAAGAGCTAGACTACTTGAAGACGGAAGTCCCCACGAACGTCGGCTTCGGCCGCGGCGCCGATGCCAACGTCCTCTACATCACCGCGGGTTCGAGCCTTTACCGCATCAAGACGAACCGCAAGGGATACCAACTCCCGGAGAAGAAATAAGTTCAGCCGCTCGCGAAGTGAGCGCTCGCTTCGTGAGAGGCTCGGCGAATACGGAGAATCGATATGGGACGGTCGCGATTCACCCTCTGCTGCTGGATGTGCGCCGTGCTCGGCGCACTCCTCTGCTGGCTCGTGCTGGCGAGCGAGAACGTCAGCCGCGCCGACGACGAGCCGAAACGCTACGAGCGGCGGACCGAACACGATCCCAACGGCATCGGCAAATTCTACATGGGCCGCGAGATCGCCCATGTCATGGGCTTTCCCGCCGCGCCGTGGCTCGAGCGGTTCGAGCGCGAGGAGGAGGAACGCACGACGCTGATGGTCAAATCGCTTGGGCTCGAACCGGGGATGATCGCCGCCGACATCGGCGCGGGCTCGGGCCGTATTTCACTGATGATGGCCGAGCAGGTCGGCGACGAGGGAAAAGTCCTCGCCGTCGACATCCAGCAGCAAATGCTCGATCTGATCAAGAAGAAGATCAAGAAGCACAAGGTCACGAACGTCGAACTCGTCAAAGGGACCGAGAAGTCACCTAAGCTCAAGCCGGAATCGGTCGACTTGGCGCTGATGGTCGACGTCTATCACGAATTCGAGTTCCCCTACGAGATGATGCAGGAAATCTCGGCGGCGCTGAAACCCGGCGGCCGCGTCGTCTTCGTCGAGTTCCGCATGGAAGATCCCGACGTGCCGATCAAACTCGTCCACAAGATGACCGAGGCGCAAGTCAAAAAGGAGATGTCCCCGCCGGAGTTCCGCTTGAAGTGGAAGGAAACGATCGGCGTGTTGCCCTGGCAGCACATCATCGTCTTCGAGAAGCAACCCGAATAAAGCCGCGGTTGGCAACCGCAGTCTTCTCTTCGCGGGGCGAAAACCCGCGGATGCCATCCGCGGCTTTGAAAACGAGAATCGCCGCCTTCGTTCCGAGGGGGGAGGAACGACGGCGGCGATTTCGCGATTGGATCAGGGGTTGTTCGCCCCGGACATCGGTGCCGGAGAAATCAGTCGCTTGTTATGTGATGTCATCGGCTCGATTCCCGGCGAAATTCAGCGAGCCGCGCCGAAGTCCGGCGGTACGTTTGGTAGCGGCTTTGCGGTCGTCGCGCGCGGCACAAGCGATAAAACAGGACGCTCGAACGTGACCGAGGATTCGGATTCCCTGCTGCCCGAAACGTGGACCGATCGGGGTTCTTTTCTGAATCTCGCCGGCGCGGTGGAGGGGGGCCTCGTGCTGGTGTCGCTCGCGCTGGCGTGGCTGCTCGGGATCGATCTGTGGGCCGGCATCCATTGGACGCCGTCGGTGCTGATCCACAGCGTCGCGGCGCTCGTGCCGTTGCTGGCGTTCTTCCTGATCACCTATCGCTGGCCGCTGGGTCCGCTGAAACGCATCAAGGAGATTCTGCTCACCGTGATGGGGCCGCCGCTCGCCGCGTGCCGGTGGTACGATCTGATTCTCCTCGCCGCGCTGGCGGGCCTCGGCGAGGAGTTGCTCTTTCGCGGCGTGCTGCAAACGGAACTCACGCGCTGGACCGGTCTCGGGGCCGGATTGGTGACCGCCTCCATCCTCTTCGGGCTCGTTCACGCCGTGACGCCGACGTATGCCATCCTCGCCGGACTGATCGGCCTCTTTCTCGGCGGCATGTACCTCCTGCCGGACCCGCCGAACCTGGTGACGCCCATCGTGGTGCACGCACTCTACGATTTCTTCGCCTTCTTTATTCTCCGGCACGATTACCGCCGCAGCCATCCGCAAACCGCGACCGTCATTGCGTCAGAGGAGTGATCGCTGGACGGACGCTTCCTTGGGGGAGCAGTGTCTGCCGATGACAACTGCCACAAAGCCGGAAACATCCGCCTATCCAACCCAGATTACGAGAAATGCCGAAAGAGTCCTTGCCGGACTTTTCTGAAACTTCATAGAATTCAACTCTTACGTGGGGCCCGCTTTGTTGTGAGAGCCATGGGCCTTCGTTTCAGGTTCTTCCCGGCACGTGAACCGCGTGCCTGCACCGCAGGGTTCGTTGATGCCCGAGTCTGATCATCAGCAAGAGCACCGGTCGTTCGTCTCCGAGTCCCTCGCGTCGCTCACCGCCGTCTGCGTGAAGCACCCTTACGTCGTGCTCGTGCTGATGGTGGTCTCCTCGGTCGCCTGCACCTGGTACACCAGTCAGCACCTCCGCTTTAAAACCAACCGGGCCGATCTGATCGATCCCTCGGCGGCGTTTCATCAGCGGTGGCTCAACTTCACGAAGAGCTTCGGCGAGCAGAACGACATCGTCGTCATCGTCGAAGCCGACGATCCCGAAGAGATCAAGCATGCGCAAGACGCCATCGGCTCGCGGCTGAAGAAGCATCCGGAACTCTTCTCCAATGTCCTTTACCGCATCGAGCCCGGCAAACTGCGGGAGAAGGGGCTGCAATATCTAAATCCGGACCAGTTGGCGACCGGGCTGGAACGCATCAAGGACTACCAGCCGATTCTCGACGGGCAGTGGGACTCAATCCGCCTGGAGCGGATCATTCCGACCCTCCGCAAGCAGTTGCAGACCGCCGAGACGCATCCCGAGCTCGCACCGGCCGCACTGGAACATGCCGACCGGTTGACTGGCAGCCTCGCGGCGTTTCTGGAGGACAAGAGCGCCTTCACCAACCCCTGGCCCGATATCATCCCCCTCGATCCGCAGATGTCCGATCAGAAGGACGAAGTGGTCAACGTCCTCAACGACGAGGGAACGCTCGGGTTCGTGATGGCGTACCCGGTCGTGAAGGGAGACAACTTCGAAGGGGCGACCGCGGCGATCGACAAAGTCCGCGAAGTCCTCAGCGAAGTCGCCGGCGAGCATCCCGACGTCCGGCTGTCGCTCACCGGCATTCCGGTCCTCGAAAACGACGAGATGCGCCGCTCGCAGGATGATATGAGCTGGGCGTCGGTCCTGTCGTTCGTCGGCGTGGCGATCCTGATGTTCGTCGGCTTCCGCGGCTTCCGCCTGTCGATGCTCGGCCTGATCATGCTGACCGTCGGCATGGCGTGGTCGTTCGGCTACACCACGCTGGTCATCGGCCATTTGAACATTCTCTCGGTGGCTTTCGCCGCGATCCTCATCGGGTTGGGCGACGACTTTGCCGTGCACGTCATGTCGCGCTACCTCGACCTGCGTCATCAGGGAATGAACGCCGCCGACGCCCTCATCGAGACGTCGGGCAGCACCGGCGTGGGCATCGTCACCGGCGCCATGACGACGTCGCTGGCGTTCTTCTGCGCGACGCTGACCGATTTTCTCGGTGTGGCGGAACTGGGCATCATCGCCGGCGGCGGCATTCTGCTCTGCGTGTTCGCGGCGTTCACGATTCTGCCGGCGATGATCGTCGTCGCCGACAAATGGATGGAACCGAAAAAGCTCCCCGTGCCGATCAAAGGCTCGGCGTTCCGCGGCTTTACGAGCCGTCGTCCGTGGCTGGTGATCGGCGGGTTTGCCGTCACGGGGATTGCCATTCTGATCGGCACGCTGGACTGGAGCAAAGGCTGGCCCCAACCGCGGCTGGTCTACGATCACAACTTGCTGCACTTGCAGGCGAAGGGTCTGGAATCGGTCGAGGCGCAGACGCGGATTTTCGAGGCGTCGAAGCACTCGTTGCTCTATGCGATCTCGATGGCCGATTCGCCCGAAGAAGCGCGGCAGATGAAAGAGCGCTTCGCCGCGCTGCCGAGCGTGCATCGCATCGAGGAACTGGCGTCGCGCTTACCGGCACATCCGGCGACGGAAACCAAGCTGCTCGTGCAGGGGTACCACGCCTTGCTGGCGCATTTGCCGCCGGAACCGGCGCCGCCGACGGCCGCCGACAATTCCAAGGTCGGCCGCGCCCTGGAGGATTTCTATTTCCAGATGCGGGAACACAACCAGCGGCTCGGCAAGAAAGCCGACCCGGTTTCGCTGCGGATCGAGAACCGCCTGAATCAGTTGCTCGATTCCTACGAGAATCTTCCGAACGGCGCGGTGCAATTGCAGTATCTCGGCGAGTTCGAGTATCGGTTGTCCTACGCGTTGTTGGCGCAGTTCCAGGCGCTCTATGCGGCGTCGAATCCCGAGCCGGTCGATGTCCGCGACTTACCGCCGGAATTGCGGGCCCGGTTCGTCAGTCCGGACGGCAAATGGATGCTGCAGATCTTCCCGAAGAACCAGATCTGGGACATGGAGCCGCTCGAGAAGTTTGTCAGCGACGTCCGCTCCGTCGATACGGAGGCGACTGGCACGCCGCTCCAGAATTTCGAAGCGACCAAGCAGATCAAGAAGAGCTACGAGATTTGCGCGGTGTACGCGCTGTTCGTGATTCTGCTCGTGCTGTTAATGGACTTCCTGGATAAACAGCACATTCCGATGACGTTCCTGCCGCCGCTGGCATTGGTGCTCGCCGTCGGGGCGCTCCTGCAATCGCAGAACGTCAGCGGCATGCTGATGCCGCTGGTCGGCGGCTACACGCTGGGCGTGTTTCTGACGGCGTTGTTCGTCGACCGCGCGAGCGTCATCGATACCTTTCTCGCGATCACGCCGCCGGCGCTGGGACTGGCGTTGACGCTCGGCTTGCTGGGCATTTTCCACGTGCCGCTCAACCCGGCGAATTTAATCATTCTGCCGCTGATCCTGGGCCTCGGCGTCGACAATGGCGTGCATCTCTTGCACGACTATCACTCGAAACCCAACCAGGTTTACGTCCTCTCGACGAGCACGCTGAACGCCATCATTCACTGCTCGCTGACGACGATGATGGGCTTCGGCAGCATGATGATCGCCGCTCACCAGGGTCTGTACAGCATGGGGATCGTGCTGACAATCGGCGTCGGCGCCTGCATGACGGTGGCGCTGGTGATGCTCCCCTCGGTCCTGGCCCTGATCTCGCGGAAACAGTTACAACAGTCGCCGCAACTGAAAATCGCCGAAGGCACGACTGTGGCGCAGGTCGCCTGACGTACCGGTCAACGCTGGCAAGTTCGCGGATTTGCACTTGCGAAGCGAGTGCTCTACTTTGATGCCATCATGATATTGACCCTCATCGGCCCGCGCGGCACCGGCAAGTCGACCGTGGCGCCGCGGCTCGCCGCGCGACTCGGCTGGGACTGGGCCGACGCCGACGCCGAGCTTGAACGCCAAACCGGCCGCACCATCCGTGAAATCTTCGAGACCGATGGCGAACCGGCGTTCCGCGATCTGGAACGACGCATCTTGATCGAACTCCTGCAACGCGACCAGCTCGTGCTCGCCGCCGGCGGTGGCGCGATTCTGAATGCGGACACTCGCCGCGATGTGCACGCCGCTGGTCCGGTGGTCTGGCTGCAAGCGCAGCCGGAAACGACCGCCGCGCGGCTTGCCGGCGATTCCGTCACCGCGGCGCAGCGGCCTAATCTGACGGCGGCCGGCGGGATCGACGAAATCCGCGAAATCCTGCGGCGGCGCGAGCCGTTCTATCGCGAGACTGCGACCATCGCCGTCGCCACGGATGATCGCTCCGTCGATGACATCGCGGAAGAAATCCTCAATCGGTTGCCCCAATTGTCGGCGCGGAGCGGCGACCGATGATTCCCGGCGACATTCCCCAATGGATCGTGCTCGTCTGGCTGTTCGTTCTCGGCGCGACGATCGGCAGCTTTCTCAACGTCTGCATCTATCGTCTGCCGCAGCACGAACGCTTATTCGCCGCGTGGTCCGGGCTGGGGAATCCCCCTTCGTCGTGTCCCTTCTGCAAGCAGCGGATCAAGTGGTACGACAACGTGCCGATCTTCGGCTGGCTGCTGTTGTGGGGCCGCTGCCGCTCGTGTCGCCACTCGATCCCCGTGCGCTACGCGCTGATCGAATTCCTCAACGGCGCGCTTTACGTGCTGCTCTACTGGATGATCGTACCAGCGGGATTTTCCTCCAAAATCTCGCAGAGCTGCCTGTGGACGCCGCTCGGTCCGCTGGCGAGTCCGGCGCTGCTCCCACCCGAGGCGACGTGGGCCGTCAACCTGCAATACGTCTACTACCTCGCGCTGGTCGAAGCGCTGCTCGTCGCGTCGTTCATCGACTTCGATTTGCAGATCATTCCCGACAGCGTCACGGTCCCCGCGGCGATCGTCGGCTTCGGCGGAGCGATCTGTTTTCCGAAATTGTGGCTCGCGCCGGTTTGGGTAGTGAACGAGTTCCATGTGCCGGACTGGATCGCCCGCTATCCGTGGTGGCACGCCGTGTCGGTCAGTCTGGCCGGAGCGATTGTCGGCGGCGGCCTGATCTGGCTCGTCCGCATCATCGGCCGGTGGATGCTGCGGCAAGAGGCAATGGGCTTCGGTGACGTCATTCTGATGGCGGTGGTCGGCAGCTTCATCGGCTGGCAGGCGTCGATCCTCGTGTTCCTGTTGGCGCCAATGTGCGCCCTCGCCGTGATTGCCGTGCAGTGGCTCTTCCGCCGGGTGTACGTCATTCCGTATGGCCCGTATCTCAGCCTCGCGACGCTGGTCGTGCTGCTGTGCTGGCAGCCGCTGTGGGACCGCTTGAAGCACGTGTTCGGTCTCGGCCCGTGGCTAGGACTCTATTTCGTGCTGATGGCGGTCATGCTAGTGGTCTCGCTGTGGATCGTGCAAAGCGTCAAATGGCTCTTGGGAATCCCGCTGTTTCCGGCGGAGCCGGCAGAGGAATGGACGTCGGCGGACCAGTTGTCCTTTTTCGCGACGTACGACCGCCCTGCCGGATCGGGTTCGTTGCGCCGCACGGAATGGCCCGGCATCGCTGCCGGCCAGGGCCGCCGTCAGCAACAGAACTGGCAGCGCTAGGCTCCTCGCTGCGATTTCTTCCAGGCGATGATGTCATCCAGAATGCGGCCCAGCGGCAGGCTTGGTTTGAATCCGAGCGTCTTTTCCAGCCGCCCCAGATCGGGAACGCGGCGTCGGACGTCCTCGAAGTCGTCGCCGTAGGCCTTGCTGTACGGCAGATATTCGACCGACAGTGCCGGATTCACGCGGCGGATGACTTCCTCCGCAAGTTGCCGAATCGACACCGGTTGGTCGCTGCCGATGTTGAAAACTTGGCCGAACGCCGCCGGCTTGTCCATCAGGCCGATGATGCATTCGACGACTTCCTGCACGTGCCCGAAGCAGCGGATCTGGCCGCCGTCGTCGTAAACCTGCGGCGCTTGGCCGTCGAGCGCCCGGTCGATGAACCGGGGAATCACCATGCCGTAGTGTCCGACCTGCCGCGGACCGACGACATTGAAAAACCGCCCGATGACGACCGGCAACTGGAACTTGCGATGATACGCCAGCGCCAGGAACTCGTCGATCGCCTTCGAGCAGCCGTACGCCCACCGCGGCCGCGACGTCGAGCCGAGCACCAGGTCGTCGTCTTCGGTCCATTTCTCCTTCGGATTCTTGCCGAAGACTTCGCTCGTCGAGGCGAGAAAGACTTTCCGCTGGCCTTGCGCGGCGAGCCGCAGCAGCGACTCCGTCGGATAGATGTTCGTTTCGATCGTGCGGACCGGATCGTCGGCGACGAGCTTCACGCCGACCGCCGCCGCGAGATGGTAAATCGTGTCGCAGCCGAGGACCGCGTCCGACAACGCGACGGGATCGGTGATCGATCCGTGGACAATTTGCAGGCGGGGATGGTCGGCGACGGCGTCGAGATTCTGCTTGCGGCCGGTGGACAGATCGTCAAACACCGTGACGTCGTGCCCCAGCGCGAGCAGCCGCTCCGTCAAATGGCTGCCGATGAACCCCGCTCCCCCTGTGACCAGACTTCGTGCCATGAATCGCGTTTCCCGCAGTTCCGACGGATCGATCGCCCGTGCGCCAAGTTACCGGATTGCTGGCTGGATTCCCATCCTCTCAGCGGAGGCCCTCCGTCCGAATTTAACGGTCGGACATGGACGTTGCGCTAAGGCAGCGCATCCCTTTCCTAGCGCGGCGGGCTGGAAATCCCGTGACGTTGTTCGCCCGGTTGAACATTCGCGCTCGCGCCGGCTATCAGTTCATCAATCTCCCCTGACGCGCTTTCCACGGACTGGCGAAGTCACTTCGCTGTCGAAGGCTCGCTGAGTCTCTTGCGGCACAGAGAGTTGGATTCCCGCGCGCAATCCACGCTGTGCGAGTTGGCACATGATCTGCCTTTGCTGTCGCTGCAGATCAGAGTCCGCGAGCCGACGCACACGCTCGCGTGGTCTTCGAGCAACACACCGACGTGAAAACGCCGTCGCATTCCGGCGCGGCGAACGCACGTCTACACCGAAACCTATTGAAAGGGCGATGGGATGCAGGGACTGGCAAAACGATTCTGGAGCGACGAAGCCGGCGTGGTCATCTCCGCCGAACTCGTCCTCATTCTCACGGTCACGGTGCTCGGCATCCTGGTCGGATTGGTCGAAGTGCGGAACGCCATCGTCGGCGAACTGAGCGACCTCGGCCTGGCCTTTTCGCATCTCAACCAGTCATATGCCTTCGCCGGGATGAGCAACTGGAAAGGCTGGGGCAACTGCTTCTCGTGGATCGCCGGCTCAAGTTTCATCGACGTGTATGAAGGCTCGGGAGTCATCGTCGGCGACATCGGCCCAGTGTACGGCTACGGCGGCGGAGCGTTCGTTGAGTACCACGCGGGTGTGGGCTGCGGCGGTTGTGGCGTCGCGACGTGCGGCTGCACTGTCTACGGCACCATCGTGCTGGCCGACAACACGCTGATCCCGATCGCGCTCGTCGCCTCCGGCACGTGGGCGCTGCCGACCGGCGCCGTGCTCGCCGCGACGTCGTCTCACTCGCATTTCCTGATGCTCGCCGACGGCACGACGATTCCGTTCGTGTACGGCCATCCGGGACTCGCAGAACTCGCCGACGGCAAGATTCTCGCGGTCCGTCCGAACGGCTGCGGCACCTGGGTTTTGTCCGACGGTCGCAAGGTCGCGTTCGACGCCGACCACGACGACATCGTGCTGCTGGAAGACGGTACGAAACTGAAGTTCACGCTGGTGAAGCCCCATTCGGTGATTCTACCGGACGCCACACTGGTCATCGTGAAAGCCGGCGCTGCTGGGGCGCTGGTTTTGCCGGAAGGCCGCGTGCTGAATCTGCACGATGCAATTCTGCCGGCGAGCGTCGATTGCAATCTCGCTCCGCGAGTGCCGTGCCGGATGCTGCCGCCGGTGGCCGCTCAATGTGATCCCAGTTGCCCAAATGCTCCGGTCGACGGGTTTGCTCCGCCGATCCCCGGCCACGACGTGTTGCCCCCGAACGGCGCCATCGAATTTCAGCCGCAGATCACGCCGCTGCGCCGTCCGAAGCCGATCGTTCCGCAAGGCCCGATTCCGCAGTTTCTGCCGCAGATCTGATGTCGGTTTCGGAATCGAGTCGGTAAAATCGAAGCCCGACTTCCGCTGTGAGGGAGCCGGGTTTCCTTGTTTCTGCGAACTCCGATGGACCTGATCGACACTCACTGTCACCTCGACGAAGAGGCGTTCGTCTACGACGTCGCCGAGGTAATTATCCGCGCGGAGGCCGCCGGCGTGAGGACGATGCTGACGATCGGCATCACGGCCGACAGCAGCCGTCGCGCTGTGGAACTCGCCGCGAAATACGCCCATGTCTACGCCGTGGTGGGGATCCAGCCGAATTATGTCTCCGCGGCGAAGCCGGAGGATTGGAACGAAATTGTCCGGCTAGCCTCGGCGGAGAAAGTCGTCGGCATCGGGGAAACGGGCCTCGACCGGTATTGGGATTATTCGCCGATCGAGTTGCAGGCGGAGTACTTCGACCGGCATCTTGACCTGGCGCGCGAGCGGGATTTGCCGTTCGTTGTCCATTGCCGCAACGCCGAAGACGACGTCGTTGCCCAACTCCGCCGTGCGGCATCGCGCGGTCCGCTGCGGGGCGTCATGCATTCTTTCACCGGCACGTCGGAGACCGCCGCCGCGTGCTGCGAACTGGGGATGCACATCTCGTTCGCCGGCATGTTGACGTTCAAGCGGAACGACGCCTTGCGGCAGACGGCGGCGACAATCCCCGCTGACCGCCTGTTGGTGGAAACCGATGCGCCGTACCTCGCGCCGCATCCGCATCGTGACAAACGGAACGAACCGGCGAACGTCGCACTCACGTGCACTTGTCTGGCGAATTGCCGCGGTGTCTCGCCCGACGAGATGGCCGCAACGACGACCGCGAACGCGCGGCGCTTGTTCCGCCTATGACGCCAGGCTGATCCGCGCGCAGCAATCCGTACAGCCGCGACAATCGGCATTTTTCTCCCGATTGCTAAGACCGCGCTGGGAATCCGTTGCCGAACGGCTTCCGCGCGATTCAACGTCTAGCACCGGAAACACGCGTTGACTCCGGTTTCCCGCGCTCTTCAGAATCGTCGGACTTCTCAGACCTGCGGAAAATATCGAGGTGCTCATGCGATCTCTGCTGCTGATAACTATCTGTTGC
>CAZDGB010000075.1:0-24690 GCA_964504645.1 uncultured Planctomycetaceae bacterium
GTCGAAGTCCTCAGCACCAACGGCGACACGCACCTGGGCGGCGACGACTTCGACCAGCGGCTGATCGATTTCATCGCCGACAAGTTCAAATCCGAAAACGGCATCGACCTCCGCAAAGACGCGATGGCGTTGCAGCGGCTGCGTGAAGCCGCGGAGAAAGCGAAGAAGGAGCTTTCCGGCCAGCAGAACACCGACATCAACCTGCCGTTCATCACGGCGGACGCCAGCGGGGCGAAGCATCTGCAGATGAACGTCACCCGTGCCGAGTTCGAGCGGCTGATCGATGATCTCGTGGAACGCTGCCGCGGACCGGTCGAGAATGCGCTGCGGGACGCCAAGATGGCGCCGGAGAAGATCGACGAAGTGGTCCTCGTCGGCGGCTCGACCCGCGTGCCGAAGGTTCAGGAGTTCGTCAAGAAGCTCTTCAAGGGGAAAGAGCCGCACCGCGGCGTGAATCCGGACGAAGTCGTTTCCATCGGCGCCGCCGTGCAGGGGGCGATCATCTCCGGCGAAGTCAAAGACGTGGTGTTGCTCGACGTGACGCCGCTCTCCTTCGGTATCGAAACCGAAGGGGGCATCATGACGGTGCTCGTCGAACGCAACACCACGATTCCGGTCACGAAAAAGGAAACGTTCTCCACCGCCGCCGACGGCCAGACGGCGGTGACGGTCAGTGTGTACCAGGGCGAACGCCCGATGGCTCGCGACAATCGGTTGCTCAGCCAGTTCAATCTCGACGGCATTCCGCCCGCGCCGCGCGGCGTGCCGAAGGTCGAAGTCTCGTTCGACATCGACGTGAACGGCATCCTGAGCGTGAAGGCCAAGGATCTCGGCACGGGCAAAGAGCAGTCGGTGAAAGTGCAAAACGCGTCCGGCATCGACAAGGAAGAAGTCGAGAAGATGAAGCGCGATGCCGATTCGCACGCCGCAGAAGACAAGCGGCGCCGCGAGCTCGCCGAAGCGAAGAACAAGGCGTCGACGTCGGTGTACGAGGTCGAAAAGATGCTGAAGGAGCACGGCGACAAGGTCGACGCCGGCTCGAAGTCGGCCATCGAAGCGGCGATGGAAAAAGTGAAGGCCGCGGAAAAGGGAGACAACGCCGCGGAGATCAACTCGGCGGTCGACGCCCTGCAGCAGGCCAGCTACGCCATGGCGCAGCACATGTACGGCCAGGCGACGGCGAGCCCCGCCGGCGCCCCGGAAGCGCCCGAAGCCGCCGCCAAGGCCGACGACGGCGTGATCGACGCGGAGTTCGAGCGGAAGAGCTAATCCATCACAAAGTCCTCTATTGGATGCGGGATTTCGCTTGCTACGATACAAGTCATGAGTCAAACCCGCGGGGAGGTGTTTGGGATGATGGAACTGGTACTGACGAGCGACGAAGTTGATCAGATCAGAGCGAGCGAAGAGCCCGTGGTGGTAAAAGGCCCTGATGGGGAGGTGATTGCCTTCTTTCTACCGCCAAGGACTCCGGACGCTTTTGATCTAGCTATGATCGAAAAGATCAAGGCCCGCCGCGATCAACCAAAGGTCTACCACACGTACGCACAGGTGAAGGAACGCCTCCGTCAATTGGAGGCCGGCGAATGCGCTGGAAGGTAGAATGGTTGACCGACGCCGAGAACAGTTTGGCGGAGATTTGGCTTTCATCAACCGATCGGGAACGTGTTACGGAATCGGCCGATGAGATCCAACGGATTTTGGAATCGTCACCGGAAAAGTATCTCGAATCATTGTCTGAAGGATTATCTTTCCTCGATTATCCGCCGCTTCGCGCCTATCTCGAAGTCGATCTGGCACACCATGTGATTCGTGTCGTCAGCTTGGGACGTCCGGGCTGACCTGGATCGCAAGTTTATCTGACGTTTCAACCCCTAGCGTTACCAACGAGGAGACGCAGCGTGCGCCGTCCTGGAGATCGTGCACGTCCCATGTTCGCCCGGGGAGTATCACACTATGGCCTTTCGTTTCGACAAACTGACCGTCAAAGCTCAGGAAGCCGTGCAGGCGGCGCAGGAACTGGCTGCGAATGCCGGCAATCCGCAGGTCGCGCCGCTGCATCTCTTGAAGGCGCTGCTCGACGAAGAGGGGGGCATCGTCCGGCCATTGCTCGACAAGATCGGCATCAAGGTCGCGCAGCTGCGGTCGATCATCGACGCCGATTTGAAGAAGCTGCCGCAGACGTCCGGCGGGCAGACCGGCGCGGGCCAGGCGCTGATGAACGTTCTCAATCAAGCGCAGACGCTCGCCGACCAGATGAAGGACAGTTTCGTCTCGACCGAGCACTTGCTGCTCGCGCTGACGAAGGTCGATGATCCCGCCCAGAAAGTTCTGAAGCTCAACGGGGTCGAAGAGGCGGATGTGCTGAATGCCTTGAAATCGGTACGAGGAAGCCAGACCGTGTCGGACCAGACCCCGGAAGACAAATATCAAGCCTTGGAAAAATACGGCAAGGACCTCGTCGCGCTCGCCAAGCAGGGGAAGATCGACCCCGTCATCGGCCGCGACACTGAAATCCGCCGCGTGATCCAGGTCCTGTCCCGCCGCCGCAAGAACAACCCGGTCCTCATCGGCGACGCGGGCGTCGGCAAGACGGCCATCGTCGAAGGGCTGGCCCATCGCATTGTGCTGGGCGACGTCCCGCAGAACCTCAAGGACAAACGCGTCATCGCACTCGACATGGGAGCGCTCATCGCCGGGGCGAAATTCCGCGGCGAGTTCGAAGACCGCTTGAAAGCCGTGCTGAAGGAAGTTTCCGAGGCCGAAGGGCGGATCATTCTCTTCATCGACGAACTTCATACGGTCGTCGGCGCCGGCGCGGCGGAAGGAGCCGTGGATGCGTCCAACCTGCTGAAACCGGCGCTCGCGCGCGGAGAACTCCACTGCGTCGGAGCAACGACGCTCGATGAATACCGCAAATACATCGAGAAAGACCCGGCCCTCGAACGCCGGTTCCAGCCGATTCTCGTCAACGAGCCGTCGGTGGAAGACACCATCTCCATTCTCCGCGGTCTGAAGGAACGGTACGAATCGCATCATGGCGTGCGGATCACCGACGACGCGCTCATCGCCGCGGCGACGCTCTCGGATCGGTACATCAATGACCGCTTATTGCCCGATAAGGCCATCGATCTCGTCGACGAAGCGGCGAGCCGACTGCGGATGGAAATGGATTCGATGCCCGCCGAAATCGACGAAGCGACGCGGCAACTGACGCGGATGCAGATCGAAGCGGCCGCTCTCAGCAAGGAAACCACGGCGGACAGCCAGACGCGGCTGCAATCGCTGCGGAAAGAAATCGCCGAGCGTGAGGAATCGGTGAAGGCGCTCAAGGCCCGCTGGGAATCGGAAAAATCAGCGCTGTCCGGCTTGCGGCCTTTGAAGGAAGAAATCGAGAAACTCCGCACGGCATACGAGCAGGCGTTCAACCAGGCGCAGCGGACGAACTCCAACGACGACTACGTCCGCGCGTTTCAGACCGAGCAGCAACTCAAAGCCGCGCAGCAGAAGCTGGTCGATATAGAGAAAAAAGTCGCCAGCCTCGGCGAAGGCCAGCGTTTGTTGCGCGAAGAAGTCACGCAGGAAGATATCGCGAAAGTCGTCAGCATCTGGACCGGCGTGCCGGTCTCGCGAATGTTACAAACCGAGCGGCAGAAGCTGCTCCAGATGGAAGACGCCATCCACAAGCGGATGATCAACCAGGAAGAGGCCGTCCATGCGGTGGCGAACGCCGTGCGGCGGTCGCGGTCCGGCATGCAGGACCCGCATCGGCCGATCGGCTCGTTCATCTTTCTCGGCCCGACGGGCGTCGGCAAGACGGAACTGTGCAAGGCGCTCGCCGAATTCCTGTTCGACGACGAACGGGCGATGGTCCGCATCGACATGAGCGAATTCATGGAGAAGCATTCCGTCGCCCGGCTGATCGGCGCGCCTCCGGGATACGTCGGTTATGAAGAAGGGGGCAAGCTGACCGAAGCCGTCCGCCGCCGGCCGTACACGGTGCTGCTGCTCGATGAAATCGAGAAGGCCCATCGCGACGTCTTCAACGTGCTGCTGCAGCTTCTCGACGACGGCCGGCTGACCGATAGCCACGGCCGCACGGTCGATTTCACGAACACTATCGTCGTGATGACGTCGAACATCGGCAGCCACTACATCACGGAGATGACCGGCAAAGAAGATGAAGTTGTCATCGAAGGCGAAGTCCTCTCGGCGTTGCGAAAAGAATTCCTGCCCGAGTTCCTGAACCGCGTCGACGAGATCATTGTGTTCCATCCCTTGAAACAGAAAGACATCCGCCAGATCGTCGACTTGCAGTTGGCCAAGCTGGAAAAGCGGTTGGAAGACGAGGGATATCATCTCGTCGTCACCGACACCGCGAAAAAGCGGCTGGCCGAGGAAGGCTACGACCCGGTTTACGGCGCCCGGCCGTTGAAGCGGGTGATTCAGCAGCGGCTGCAGAACGAACTGGCGAACGCGATCCTCGCCGACGAGTTTCCCGAAGGGGCGACGATCACCGTCGACGAACAGCACGGCGATTTCACGTTCACGGCGAAGTAACGCTCGCTTTAACCGTCCGCCATGCAACGAGCGCGTCGCGGTGCGCGGCGACGTCGTGGACGCGAAGCAGTTCGACGCCCTGTTCCGCCAGCGCGATCGACACGCCGAGTCCGCCGGCGAGACGCTCCTCGACGTCGCGCCCCAGCAGTTTCTTGAGGAATCGCTTCCGCGAATGGCCGATGAGCAGCGGCCGGCCCAATTCGTGAAAGCGGTCGACATGCGAGAGAATCTGCAAGTTGTGCTCCGCCGTCTTGCCGAAGCCGACGCCGGGATCGAGCAGCACTCGCTCCGCCGGGACGCCGTGATTCGCAAAGACAGTCAATCGCTCGGCGAAGTATCCGCAGATCTCAGCGATGACATCGTCATAGTGCGGATTCTGCTGCATCGTCGCGGGGGTTCCCTGGATATGCATGCAGATCACGCCCGCTCCGGTTTCGCGGCAGATGTCGATCATCCGCGGATCGAATTGCAGACCGGAGATGTCGTTGATGATCTCCGCGCCGGCGGCCACCGCGCGGCGTGCGACTTCCGCTTTGGTCGTATCAACTGCGATCGGGACCGTTACGCGGCTTGCCAGCCGTTCGATCACCGGAATCACGCGGCGCAGTTCTTCCGCTTCATCGACCGCCGCCGCGCCGGGCCGTGTCGATTCGCCCCCGATGTCCAGCACGTCGGCCCCGTCGGCGACGAGTTTCAACGCCTGCTCGACGGCGGCATCAGTCGCCAGAAACTGTCCACCGTCGGAAAAACTGTCGGGCGTGACGTTGACGATCCCCATCAGCTTCGGCAACGAACCCCAGCCGAAATGCCGGGTAAGAAACTTCCAGTCGCGAGTCGTCGCCATCAGATCAATCTCATACCGGCACTTTGGATTGGGTGGCACGCCCTAAGGCTTCGAAGGGCGTGGTTCATCACTCGAAGACCACGCCCTTCGAAGCCTTAGGGCGTGCCACCCTGCGTCACGTCACCTTCTGCCGCGTCCCCGTTTCCGCGGAGCGATAGACGGCGAAAATCGTTTGCAGCACGCTCAGACTTTCCGCCGCGGTAATCGGTTCCTTTTCCAAACCGGCGCTGGCGCGCACGGCGGAGCGGACGAACGGCGTGTAGCCCCGCTGGCCGGCGGGATACTCGTACTTGTGCACCTTCGCCTCGGAGTTGAAGTAATAGACCAGCGGATCGGAATCGAGATCGGCGAGCTCCAGCCAGCCGCGCTCGCACCAGATTTTAATGTGCATATGATACCCCTTGTCGAGGTAATACGCCGACGTCAGCGTGCCCGCCGCGCCGTTGTCGAACCGCAAGAGAACGGTCGCCGAATCCTCGATGCGAAGCGGTTGCCCGCCGACGTTCTGCGTCAGCGCGGCGACTTCGGTGATGTTCAGACCGGTGAGATACGACGCCAAATCGAGCCAATGGATGCCGAGCCAGATCAAGTGCCCGCCGCCGGCGCGGGCCTTGTCAGCGAACCAGCTTTGATGATATTTTTCGCTCTTGAGCCGCGTCTGATCGGCGATGATGTGCGCTTCCATGCCGTAAACCTTGCCGAACTCGCCGCTCCGCAGCAGGCGTTTCGCTTCACGGATCGGCGGCGCCAGGCGATTGGCCAGAGCCAGCATCAGAAAGAGGTGCTTGCTGTCGGCCTTGCGGGCCAGCGGCTCGAAGTCCTCCGCGCGGATGCAGGCGGGTTTCTCGGTGAAGACGTGGCAACCGGCCTCCAGCGCGGCGTCGATCTCCGGCGGCGCTTGAACCGCTTCCACGCTGACGAGCGCCATCTTCGGCTGCGCTTCCTTCAGCATGGTCCGCGTATCGCGATACATCTGCCGGAACTTGTCGCCCAGCAGCTTCTTGGCTTGAGTTTCCGTCTCGCCGGTCGGATCGGCGACAACAACCGATTCGACTTCCTCGGTCTCGGCGAGCGCTTCGAAGTACGCGCCGAGATGCGCCCCTTGCGGGTGGATGATCATGCCGACGGGAATGCCCATGAGATATTCTCCCTCGCAGCGCTGTTCGCACAGCGGGCTGACGCCGCGCCGCTCGCCTTTCGAATGCCGGTTCGTCTTCTCAACCGAGATTCGCTTTTTCATCGGACGGAAAGCCAATCCCGGTTAACAAAGCTGAACCGGGATTGGAACATCGCGCCTGGCTTTGCACTCGCGGGGCGAGTGTTCTACAGTGCGCGACGTCGACTACCATGACGCATCCATCACAGACCGTCAACGTTGAGGAAAGAGCATGTCGGCGGCGAAGTTGCGGGCGGGAATCATCGGGTTGGGGTTCATCGGCGCGGGGGACCAGGTTGCCGGCGACCGGCTCGGGCAGAAGGTCGCCGATCTCGACGGGCATCACCGCGAGGCGTTGTCGCGGCATCCGCGGATCGAACTCGTGGCGGGCAGCAGCCGCGACCCCGGCCGCCGCGACCGCTTTCGCGAATCGACCGGCGCGCGGACGTACGCCGATTGGCGGGAGATGCTTGCCGCGGAGAAGCTGGACATCGTCAGCATCGCGTCGATGACGCCCGATCATGCGGCACAGACGATCGGCTGCGCGCAGGCCGGCGTGCGGGCCGTCTACTGCGAGAAGCCGATCGCGCCGACGCTGGCCGACGCCGAGCGGATGATCGCCGCTTGCCGGGAAACCGGCACGCTGCTCGCGATCAACCACAATCGCCGGTTCCATCCGAATTACCGCCGGCTGGCGGAGTTCGTCGCCGCCAAAGGTTTGGGCGACTTGATCACAGCGTATCTTCATTGGGGTTCGGGGCGGCTCGGCAACGTGGGAACGCATTTCATCGACGCCGTGCGATTGCTGACACGGTGCGACGTGGCGGCGGTCTCGGCGACGCTTGATCAGTCCGCCCGGCCCGATTGCCGCGGCAGCGAGTTCCGCGATCCCGGCGGCTGGGCGTTCTTGCGGATGACCGGCGGTTGGATGACGGTGATCAACGCGCCCGATTACGCGAAGGATCCGGGAGAAATTATTCTTTCCGGCTCGCTCGGCCGCGCCGTGGTGCAAGGCCTCGATGTGCAGCTCGATTTCTGGGACGGCCGCAAGGAGTGCTGGCCGCACATCCGCAGCCGCGACACGTCGATGGACATCGCCGTGCGGGAAATCGTCAACACGCTCGACGGACAGAGTTCGCTTAGCAGCCCGGGCGAAGAAGGATTGCGCGATCTGGAAGCGATTCTCGGTTGCCACGCGTCCCACGCGCAGCAAGGAAAGTGGATCGATTTGCCGCTCGCCGGGGAAGATCGTCACCGCGTGTTGCAGAGCGGTTGAACGACAACCAGCCCGCGGCACGTTTTTTGGATTGGATTTCGGCTTTCTACGCTGAAGGCGTTGCGTCCTATAGCGAAGGGTTGCGAGGCTCTGTGAGCTACCCTGGAAACGCGGTCCAACACCACATCCCCCTCAACCCCAACGGGGTTTTGCCGTTCCCGCAGACGACGTCATCGTCGAATGGCGAAACCCCGTTGGGGTTTGAACATCGTCGCGCCTCATTCCAGGGTAGCCCGAAGCGGGCAACCCTTCGCTATAGGACGCAACGCCTTCAGCGTAGAAATCCAGATCCAAGCCGCAATGTTTCGCCTCGAAGACTCGGCAAACCCTACAAAGCCGCGCGACCTCAGAACGAATCGCTGCCGTAGGGTTCTTCGCCGTAGCGCGTCACGAGCGCGTCGTAGATCGGCGCGGCGATGTGCTGCGACACGAAGCGGACGCTGCCGTCGGCGATGAGGTGATACGCCCCGCCGGAATGCTGGCTCGATGGGCCCCACAATCCGTCGATGCCCTGGCCCGCCGCGAGATAGTACGGCGTGTGATTGAGGGCGATCTCGCGGCCGGCGTACGTCGGCGGGTTCCCGTCGTCGTAGCGCCGCGACGTCAGCGCGGCGGTGCCGCCGTCGATCCACACGGCGGCGTTCGTCTCGCGGGTCTCCGTGATCAGCAGCGTGTTCGACAGGCCGTCGCGGACGTCCGGGACGCGGGTCGACGACATCGGATAGATCACGCCGTCGGGCCGCTGCCACAAATTGCCGACGTTCGTCGCGCCCAGCACAACATAATTCCGAATCGCATACCGCGGCGAGAGGGCGACATAGAGCGGCTCACGGGAGAATTCGTGCCCGCTATACGACGGACAGCGGTAGACGGCGATTTTCTGCGCCGCCGGGTCGACATTCGCCGGGTGTAGGGCCGAAACGTTGTAATTCACGGCGTTGTACAGCGAGGCCTGGTCGATGTTCGGCAGAATCAGGCTGGCCCAACTGTGAAGGTGGTAATGGCTGGAGTTCGGCGTCCAGACACCATAATCGATGATGCTGGTGCTGCTCGGGGGGAATCGCTTGAACGCGCTTTCGTAATTGTGCAGCGCCAGGCCGATCTGCTTCAGATTGTTGCGGCAGACCGATTGCCGAGCCGCTTCCCGCACCTGCTGCACCGCCGGCAAGAGCAGCGCCAGCAGAATGGCAATGATGGCGATGACGACCAGCAGTTCGATCAGCGTGAACCCGCGGCGATGGACGACGGGAGACATGGGCGCCATTCCGAGAGGAAAGAAGTGGTGCGGCCCGCTAAAAAAAATCGTAGCGATTGCGGGAGAAACGATCCAGTGGAGGAGATTGATGGCCCGCGAAGCGCCAAGCGAACGAGTTCATCGAGCGATCTTGGTTTCGGGCAGAGACTGGTTCAACTGCGTCGCTCCTTTCGCGGTGACTTTCGTGTCCTGCAGATTGAGCGTCTTCAGATTCTTGAGCTTCGCCAGCGATTTCAGGCCCTCGTCGGAGACGCGAGTGGAGTTGAGGCTCAGCGTCTTCAACTCGGCGGCGCTCGACAAATGGCTCAGCCCGGCGTCGCCGATCTGCGTCTTCCCGAGGAAGACGTTTTGCAGTTGCGGCAATTTTTCCAAGGCGGCGAGGTCGTCGTCCGTCACCGGCGTCGTATGCAGGTAAACCTTGACGACGCGGCGATCGGCGTTGAACTCCACCTGCCCGCCAAGCTGGCGAATCTTCGCCACCGCGACGGCTTCGTCGGCGTGGCCGGTCTCAGGCGATTTGCTGCAACCGGCCAGCAGCGCCAAAGAGACGACTACGCTTCTGCGAAGCGTCGCGAAGGTTGTCATTTCGCAGGCAAACCTTTGATCCAGTCGCCGATGAGCTTCACGGCGTCCGCGTGCAGCACGTTCGAGGCCACGTGCGGCATGCGGCCCTGGCCGAGACGCGTCATGCGGTGATAGATCATCGAGCGGCTCGGATCGCCGGGGACGATGAGGGCCGGATCGTTCAACTCGAATTTTCCCTGACCCGGTTTGACGTTCAGCGTGCCGGTCTCTTCATTGGAGATCGTATACAGCAGCCGGAATTCCGCGTTGCCGCCGCCCCACTTGCGATGGCAATGCGCGCAGTTCGCGTGCAGATAGGCCCGCGCCCGTTCGGCGACCGGCCGCGACGCGTCCGTGGCTTGCGGTAACTTTTCCAGTTCCTCCGGCGGTTTTGGGAGCGGCTTGTCGAACAGCCCGATGTGCTCGAACGTCCGCAACTGGTTCGCCGTGACGCCGCCGTAATCGTGATCGCGGTTTAATTGCAGCGTGTTGACGCCCAGCACAAACTTGGCGGCTTGCGTGTGGCAGAGGGAACACTCGGCGCGGCTCGGAAAATGCCAGACTTGTTTCCGCTTGCCGCCCGGCGCGGATTGGTCGTTGATCGTGTATTCGCGGTCCAATCCCCCGGCGGCGAGGAGTTCGGCGTCGGTCTGGTCATCGTTCCAGACGTAGGTGTAGCCCTTCCAGACCTGGTCGCCGTATTCCTGCGTGCCGGGCGTCTGCTCGAAATGGAGCAGCCGCGTTTCGAGCCGCCGCCGCGATTTCGGATCGCCCGGTTTCGTTTCGAGCGAGAACGTTTTCACCAGGACGGTGTTGTCCGGGAAGCGCCAGCCGTGCGGAGCGCCGGGCGCGGGTTGCGGGTATTCGATGGCGTCGAAACCGATCTTCGCGTCGCCGGGAATGGCGAGGAAACGATCCTTGATCGCGTTGTCGGACCAGAGTTCGGTGTTCACCGAATACGGAATCACGCCGGCGGCCGGAACGTGGTCCTTCGTCGAGGCGAACAATCCCGTCTCGCTCAGTTTCCGCGGAAACTTCGGCCGGTCGGTCGGCGCGGGAGGCGACGGCTGCAATCGATACAACTGGCCGCCGGTGAAATCTACCAGAAACAGTTCGCCATCCTGATCTTCGCCCCATTCCACGAGCCGCAGCACGGTGTCGGCGAGCTCGCGGTGTTCGGTGACTTTGCCGTCGGCATACTTGAACGCCCAGACGCGGCCGGTGTCGTAGTCGGCGTAGAGATAGCGGCCCTGCAATTCCGGCAACCGCTTGCCGTGATAGACGAACCCGCCGGTGACCGAGCGGAAATCGTTGTGATTGTGCTCGATGATCGGCGGAATGATGTCGGACGGACCCTGCGGCCGTTCGGGACGGAACGGGTGGGCGCCTTCCATGCGGCTCCAACCGTAGTTGCCTCCCTTTTTGATGAGGTGGACCATGTCCCACAGGTCCTGACCGACTTCGCCGCCCCACAGATCGCCGGTCTTCCGGTCGAAGCTGAACTTCCAGAGTTGCCGCAAGCCGTAGGCATAGTTTTCCGGCATGGCTCCCTTGGTCGCGACGAACGGGTTGTCCTTCGGGATGCTATACAGTTTGTCGCCCGACGGATGATCGACATCGATCCGCAGCATTGCCCCGAGAAGGTCGTCGAGCCGCTGGCCCGTTTCGAGTTCATCGGCGATGCCGGAACCGTCGCCCGTCACCAGATGCAAGAGTCCGTCCGGCGCGAACTTGATGCAGCCGCCGTTGTGCCCGCCCGACGGCCAGATGAGGAACGTTTTTTCCGAAGCCGGATCGGCTTTCAGCGGCGACCGGCTCGTCACCTGGTAGCGCGACAACCGCGATCCGTCCGCCGCCGGATTCGCGGCGTCGAGGACGTGCGTCACGAAGACATAGCCGTTTTTAGCGAACTGCGGATGAAACGCCAGGCCGTAGATTGTGTGGCCGATGTCGAGCACCAGCTCGCGGGCATCGGACTTTGGATCGCGGGAAAATGCCCAGATTTTTCCGCCGCGCTCGGCGACGAACAGCTTGTCGTCGACGCCCGCTACCGTAGCAAAGGCGAGCGGCTCGTTAAATTTCTGTCGCGGGAAGGCGACTTCCAGGTAATACGGACTGGGCGGATCGGGCGTGCCGAAGACTTTCGACGTCGTCCACGGCGTGCGCTGTTTCAACCCGACGGCGGGATCGGCCGCGAACACGGGGACCGACAACACGAGACCCACAACACAACCGACGGAGGCCAACGAGCGCATGACCAGACTCCGCAGAAGACAGGGACGTGAAAGACGAGCCGTCATCATACTCGATGGGTGGAGGGAAAACAGGTAGCCACAAAAAGCACAAAAATCACAAAAGGGAGAAGCAGTATTCAAATCCGCTGGATGGGATGTGATCCCGTCGGCCCTTCCTCATTTTTGTGTTTCTTGGGCTTCTTGTGGCCAGTCCGCTTTCATGGCGCGGGGGCGGGACGTGGTGCTTGTGAAACTGATCGCCCCTCATTAGCCTGCACGTCTCTCATCCACTGAAGGAGCCGCCGATGCGCTTGCGAAACGTGTTCGTTCTGTTCGTGGCAATTTTCACGTCGCCGGTTTGGGGCGAGGACGCGAAAGAAATCGCGGGATTGATCAGCCGTTGGCCGCTGGCGAACGATGCGAAAGATTCCGGGACGGCGGGCAATCACGGGACGGCGCAGCACGTCGAGTTTTCTCAGGACAGCGCCGAATTTCGGGGCGGCTCGCAGCCTACGATCGTTGTCGCAGACAACGCCTCGCTGGATTGGGGAACGCGCGACTTCAGCGTCAGCCTGCATGTCCACACCGACGCCGAGCTGTCGCATCCGCTCGGCGATTTGATCGGCAAGTACGATCCCGACACTCGCCGCGGGTTCACGTTGTCGATCAAACATCACGCCGGCGTCACGGGAAGCCAATCGAATTATCGCAGCTTGCAGTTCGGCATCGACCAGGGCCGGCAGGACGCGGAATGGAAGGACGAAGGCCGGCCGGGGAAAGCGATCTTCGTCCATTCGATGGCGGTGCACGACGGCTCGCTGTACGTCGGCACCGTGGAAGGCTGGACTAACAAAGATCCCGGGCACGTCTTTCAGTACGACGGCGCGGGGGGCTGGAAGGATCTCGGCACACCGTGGAAAAGCAACGGCGTCACGGCGATGGCCAGCTACAATGGGCACCTCTACGTCGGCGTCTCCCGCGTGCTGCTCCATTATTCCGGACTCGCGCCGACGACGGCCCATCACATCGGAGGCAAGGTCTTCCGCTATGAAAACGGCAAATGGGTCGATCTCGGCCAGTTGCTCGGCGTCGACGGCGTGAACGGCATGGCCGTGTATCGCGGCAAGCTCTACGTCACCGGGTTCTATCAACCGGCCCTGTTCCGCTACGAAGGGGGAACCGAATGGACGTCGTTGGGCTCGCCGGACGGCATGCGGCCCGAAGCACTGTGCGTCTACAACGGCTCGCTCTTTGCCACCGGCTACGACGAAGGAGCCGTGTACCGGTTCGACGGCGAGAGATGGCATCGCGCGGGAGTGCTGGGCGATGCCACGCAGGTCTATGGACTCGTGATTCACGAAGGAAAGCTGCTCTCCGGGACGTGGCCGAAAGGAACCATGTACCGCTACGAAGGGGACAACTGCTGGGTCAACGCCGGCCGGCTCGGCGATTCGGAAGAAGTGATGGGCCCGGCGGTTTACAACGGCAAACTCTATGCTGGGACGCTGCCGATGGCGGAAATTTTCCGCTACGACGGCGACGAGAAATGGAACTCCGTCGGCCGCGTCGATTTCACGAAGGACGTCGTCTATCGCCGGGCGTGGTCGATGGCCGTGTTCAACGGCCGCCTGTTTTCGGGCACGCTGCCGTCGGGGCACATCCGCTCGTTCGAAGCCGGCAAGAACGCGACGTACGACAAGGAGCTGCCGTCCGGCTGGCGGCATGTCGCCGCGGTACGCGACAAGAACCGATTGAAGCTCTACCTCGATGGCGAACTCGTGGTCCAATCAAGCGAATTCGATCCGAAGCAGTTCGATCTCGACAATGACGCCCCGCTGAAAATCGGCGACGGCCCGCACACGCATTTCTGCGGCCGCTTGAAGGACGTGCGGCTGTACGGCAAGGCGCTCACGCCGGCTGAAGTGCAACGGCTGGCGAAATCGCCGTGACGTGCATGTCTGGGGCCTGATGCCATGCGTGGGGCATGTCCCGCATGATGAGGGCATGATCGAACGTGACGGAACCGTCGGGAAAGCGGCCGTCGTCGTCGAAGAAACTTGACGACGCGTCGCTGACCGACAGCGCCCGCACGCGCCACCCGTCGATTTTCAATTCCAGTCCGTCGAGGCGTCGCGGATCGCAGGTTACGGAGTAGCCGAGGCAGCCCGTCCGGAAAAAGTCCGACGCTTCCTGGACGCCAGAGAAGCACGAGGAACGCGGCCATTCGTCGGATTCCTCGCCGGTGACGTGAACCGCGATCTGACCGTCGACGGAATTCATGTCGAGATCGATGCGCCCGCCGACATCGCTCACGGCAAATTTTGCAAGCGCATGTTCGCCAGGAAAAATGCGTCCGCCGGCCCAATGGTTGAGCCGCGACCCGGTGTCCCGCCGGGGGATGTAGACCCCTTCGTGAACGCCCGCCGCATCAGTCCATTCCACGGCGATGCGATGGGCCGCGTTCTCGCTGTCGATGCCGAGGAAGGCCGGCACCCCGCGCGGCCGGACCTGTTCCAGCCGGATCAGGCAGACGCCGACGATCGCGTGGCCCCGCTGCAATTTTGGCCGCAGCGGTTGAGGGAGAAGCCGTTGAACGACGTCAGGATCGGCCCGGAAATTGACCAGCAGGCGGCGTTTGATCAGGCCTTGGATAACGGGGATGCGCATGGTTGATGTTCCCTTTCGGGAGGTCAACCGGAAGACGGAAGTGGAATTAACTGGTCGCGTAATAGTTACGAAATCGTTGGCGGAAAGGGCCCCTTTGCGATCAGAAATTCGCGAAGAGCGACGCGAGCGGGTTCGTTCATGCTCAACACGAGGACAGTCACGCGACCGATGGGTGTCTTCCCAACGATTATCGCGCCGTTCCAGCGAAAGTGCTCTGCCCAAACATCGATTCGAGGATGAAAGAGCCGAGTCAGTTTTTTCGTGCGCGGATCGTGTCCCGCAATGTTGGGACCTTTCGCCAGACTACAATTAACGCAAGCGAGTGCCAGATTAGCGGCTTTGGTCGGGCCTTGATGCTTTTTCGCGATCACATGGTCGATGTGATGCGGCAACAAGTCGAAGTCTTGATGCAGTAGACAGTATTCGCAGTAGCTTTGCGCTCGCTCCCAGACCAGTCTCCGCAGCGCGGCCCTCATGGACGAGACGGTTTGCGGGAGAGAGAAACTCGAGCCTTGGCGCGGAGCAGATTCAGAAAGTTGCCGACGCGAGTGTAACTCTCAAGCTTGGTAAGCTCGCGCGCAGAAATCGTGCCGGCGTTGTGTTTGTCGAGCAGC
The DNA here is from genome assembly GCA_964504645.1 of uncultured Planctomycetaceae bacterium. Lineage (GTDB taxonomy): Bacteria > Planctomycetota > Planctomycetia > Planctomycetales > Planctomycetaceae > CAZDGB01. The sequence goes on from CAZDGB010000075.1 coordinate 15,171, forward strand.
TTGTGAATCTCGGCCGTTTGTTCCTGGTTGAAGGCGAGCGAGGCGACCGCTTTGGCAACGGGCGCGCTGAGCGTCGGCTCATCGGGGGCAACGACGGCTTCCAGGATGTGCAAGTCGATTGGTGACGTGAGCATGCGGGTCATAAGAAAAATTCTAGCAGTCCGATCTCACCACGGCCACGCTAACGTCGGCTGCCGGGCGTAGCGTTTCGCGCCGAGTTCGAGTTTCGCGCCGCAACCGGGAGCGAGTTCGACGGTGAGATGCGGGCCGTTGACGTCGAGTTGTTCCGACGCCAGCTTCGCCGTCGTGAATTCGTGTTCGCCGTAGCCGCCCGCCTGGATCACGACGGTGCGCGGATGGATCGGGCTGACGTTCACCAGCGTCACAGTCGTCACGTCGGCCGTCAGCTCGTCGACGAGCGCGGCGACGTCGTCCGGCAAACCGGGGCGGCGCTGGTCGGGATCGAAATACCGCAGCCGGGCATGCAAAGTCAGCGTGCGGTTGCCGTGGTGCAGGCTGCCCATCGTTAATCGCAGGAGATTCGCGACCGTCGCCGGGTTGAACCGCATGGAATCGTCGGCGAGCCGAGTGTCGGGGCTCGATTTGTCGTCGCGGATTTTGATCACGCGCTGGCGGATGGTTTCCAGATCCTGCCGCAGCGCGGCTTCCGGATATTGCGGATTCTTGCCTTGGAGGAACTGCACCCAGCCGTCATTCGCCACGCGCTGGCGGTCGGCGTCGCGCTGCGACCAGTACCAGACGTCGAGCGCGCCTTGCGAATATTTCTCCGGCGCAAATTCGTACCAGCCGTCGTCGCCGTACATTCGTGGGTACATCATCTGGCCGTCGATCTTTTTTCCCTGGGCGTTGATCAAGTCGATCATCTTTCGCCACGGGTCGATCCAGCGGTCGTCGCCGGTGAGGAGCAACGCGTTGCCGAAGCCGGCGAGTCCCAGGTAATGCGTGTTGCGGTGGGCGACCTTGTCGGTGCCGGGGACTTTCACCGTGAATCCCCAGCCGTAGACGCCGCCATACCATTTGCCGCCCGCTTCGCCGCCGATTTTGCCGTCGAGGCCGATGTTGGTGGGAATGATGCCGCCGTTGTCGAGCATCCGCTGCCGCCAGGCGCCGGCGTATGCGAGAATCCAGTCGCGATATTTTTTGTCGCCGGAGTCGGCCAACGCATGCAGCGCCAGCGACGTCGCCTGCAAATTCTGCGGATGATCGCCGACGATGTCGTTGTAATCCTGGAAATGCTCAACCATCTCGGCGTAGTTCTTCTCCTCATGGCCGAGCGAAAACCGGTTCTCGACTTCGATCGGGTCGCCGGCCCAGTCGAGTCCGGTCGCCTTGCGGAGCAGGGGTCCACGGCTGCCGTTGAACATGCTGCGGATGATCTTCACATCGGGATCGTAATTCGGCGCCCCGGCGTCTTCGTTCAGATAGAACCCGGCGAATCGCTGCGCGCGATGCGAGAACTGCGGCGTGTGGGGAGCGGACAGGCCCTGCATCTGGAAAACGGTGAGACCTTCCGCGTGATGCAGCCAGTCAAACATCACGGGGAATTCCTTGTAGTACATGCCGTCGCGGGCGAACGGGACGTCGACCGTCTTCGCCAGCGCGTACTGCCGCAGGTGTCCTTCCCAGGCTTTGAGGTAGAGTTCGCGAACTTTGTCGGCCCCGCCGAGGAGATGCAGAATCGGCCAGTCGTTGCAGTTTTCGATGGCATCGTCTGGTCCATCGTCGCCGCCCCAGCGTTCGACGCACAACAACCAGCCGCGGTCGTCGAAGTAGCGGTGATAGAACTCCTCGCACGCGGCGGAGTTCGCCTTCAGCACCTCGCGCTCCAGCAGCGCCCACGCCGGCGGGGACATGGGGGTGTCAACGGAGAGTTTCACTTCGCCGGCTGAGACCGGCAGACAGCAAAGGAAGAAAGCGATGAAGACATCTCGCGCAGAGACGCAGAGACGCAGAGGGAAAAAATGGTTTTGGACTTCTTCGCGAACTCTGCGTCTTGGCGCCTTGGCGAGAGAGGCTTTTGAGTTCACGCTGGAATCCTCATTCGCAAATGGAACGGCTGACGCGGAACATGTGGCCGTCGGGGTGGCGGACGTGCATCTCGCGCACGCCCCACGGCTCATTCACCGGCGGCATCGCCACGTCAAGGTTCGCGGCGACGCAAGCGGCATGAACGGCGTCGACGTCGTCCACCCACAGCGACATCCACACGCCGAGGCCATCGTAGTCTTTGACGCCGCGTCCGCCTTGCCGGTCAAGACAGAGAAAGATTTCGCATTCGCCCGAGCCGACGGCTCCGAACGTCGCGGCAGCATCGGGGCTGGCTTTCCAGTCCCAGCATTTTTTCCAGCCGAATTTTTCAAACCACGCGAACGATTGTGCGAGGTCCGAGACGTTGAGTATCGGCGTGAGGTCGTGGACGAGCATGAGAGTTAATGGTTCAGAGTTGAGGGCCGGAAAAGACAATATCAGAGTTCTTTTCCAATCCACAACCCACCACTCCCCACCGACCCTACTGGTCCCCCGTCGCGGCGACGGAAGCGGAGCGGCTGCGGTCGGACATGTCGTAGCACTCGCCGGGATTGACCAGCGAGAACTCGGGGTAGTCCGCCGGGTCTTTAGGCTGCCGGTCGAGGACGGTGATCGGATGCTTGCCGACGACCTGCATCTTGGAACCGCGGACGATGAGCGCCGTGGACTGATTGAGTTCCACGCCGATCAGATGCGGATAGCGGGCCTTGAGGCCGGCCAGCGGCGCGGAGGGGGTCGGTTCCGCATCACCCTGGGTCAAGGCGACGGCCGGCAAAAAGCCGAAGCCGCGTTCGTAAGCTTCCGACATGACAGCGAGTTCGCCGTTTTCGAGCGTCGGCGTCAACGCCGCGCTCTGCAAGGCGGCGCCGGCGGCGGAACCGGCGACAACGCCGCCGCGATCCAGCAACCGTTCGAGGGCGCGTTGCACCGGCGTGTCGACATACGTGTCGATCAAGTAGCGAATCGGGGCATCGCTCAGCCAGATGCCTTTCGCTTCGGAGAGCCGTGCGAGGAACTCCGGCGATTCGGCGTCGCGGCGATTGCGGGCGGGCAGCACTTTCACATTCGAAGCGCCGGCCGATTTCAGCCAGGTGCAGATTTCGTGTTCGGCGTCGCCGTCCTTCACGACGGAACAGACGACGACGATGGATGCGTCTTTGCCCCCGGCGGCGGCGAGGAACTGCTGGCCGACTTCTTCCGGCGCTTGACCCTGGCCGACGAGGACCAGCGTCCCTTTGCGGGGCGGCATCTGAGCGATGGCGTGCGGCAACCGCGATTGGGCGGCCCGCGACAACGCCATCAGATCGGCGGATCGGCCCGCCGGGAAAGATTCGAGACGGGCCGGTTTTCCGGGGGCGGCAGCCAGCGCGATCGTGACATCGGACTCGCCGACAACTTCGGCCGAATCGCCGCGAATGACGAGGGCCGTCGCCTCATCGATTCCCATCCCGATGTGTCCGGGCCACTGGCTGAGGGCCGTGACGAGCCGGGCCTGCCGATTCCGTTTCTTGAAATGCTGATCGACAATGAGGCCCGGCGCGAAGCCGAAGCCGCTTTTCAGATGGACGTCCTCGTCTTTGCCGCCGGAGATCATGACGCGGGACATGATGGCCGCGCCGGCAGAGGTGCCGCCGATGACGCCGCCGCGCCGCAGGACATCGTGGAACCTGGCTTCCGTGCGGGTGCCGAGGTAGGCGTCGGTCAGCGAGTTCTGGTTGCCGCCGATGAACCAGACGGCGGTGGCGTTTTCCAGCGGGCGGTAGAAGGCTGGGTCGTTGGCTTCTTCCCGCGAACGGGTGTGCAGCACGTCGAGCGAGGCAAGCTTCAGTTCCCGCCAATAGCCCATGCGGGAATCCATTTCCTCAGTTCCGGCGTAGATGCTGGCCGTCGTGACGACCACGACTTTCGCCTGTTCGCCGCCGCCGAGTTCCACAAACCGCTGCTGAATTTCCTGGGGCAATCCGCCGCCGCCGGCGATGACCAGCGACCCGGCGATGGGTCGGACCGTCTCCGCACGCGGAAAGGCGTTTTCTTCGGCCCGCAGCGTGGAACTCTGCCACGCGAGGCCCAGATAGACCGCCACCCCCAGCGTCCTGAAAACGCCGAGCCGACTCCCATGAATTGAGAAGTTTGTCAAAATTAGTCCTCCTTGGACAGTCGCTGTCTCCACCATCCTGGCGAGCGTCTCAAATCCCATTGGAAGATAAAAATTGGCTGATATTTAACTATAAGTGAAAATGTGAGATCGCTCAAGGGACATCTTGACTTACAATCACGCGAGGTGCGTTGCGATTGGTCAGACAGAATATGCGGTAACAGACGTCACACGAAGAACTTACGGAATCCAGGCGTACTCTGGGGGATTGAACTCACCATTTCTACCGATTTTTCCGATTTTACCAATACGGACGGATTCCCGGTGAGGGACGGTCTCTGGGGAGTGTGATCATGCGGTTGGGAATCTGGTTGGGATTCGTGTTGGCGGCGTCGGCGGGGATTCCTTTTGTCCTACGGGCGCAAGTGTTGACACAGCATTCGTGTCACACTTGCTACCAACCGGTTGTTCAGTGCCAATGCCTGCGGACGCGGCCGGTCGTCCAGACGCAACTGCGGGAAGAGAAAGTGACCACGTACCGTGACGTCGTGGAAACCCGCTACCGCGAGGAGTGCGTGGTCGAGCACAAGCCGGTGACGACATACGAAGATCGTATTGAAACCGTCTGGGTGCCGCAGCAGGTGACGAAGAAAGTCGCCAAGACGGTGCTGGTGCCGGAAACCAAAGCCCGGTCGGTGCCCTACCAGGTCGTGCAACGCATTCCGCAGACAACGACCCGGATGGTGCCGTACCAGACGGTGCATCACGTCACGGAAGCGGTGCCGATGACGGCGTTCGTTCCCGGGGCACCCGTGATTTCGCATGCCTGGATCGCCCCGACCCCGGTGCCGACGACCGTTGCGATGCCCTTGAATCCGACGTTACCGCAAGCCTCCGCCGTGGTGCCGCATCGGGCTCCGCCGCTGGCACCGACAACGACGAAGAACCCCGGCGGCTGGCAGACGATTCCGCCCCGCTCGGCGTCGAATGACCGCTACGGCGGATACGATTCCGACTACGAATCGTCCGAACCGGCGTTTCGCAAATCGTCCTGGCGCGGCGGAGTCCCCGCTGCAGCCGCCGCGTGGAACTACAACGACCGGACGTATCGCTGAGTAAGCCTGCGAACCCGCAAGCGTTGATCGAACGCCCGACTTCCGACGAGCTTGCGAGTTCGCAGCGATCACTCGACCCGCGGCACGTCGTGCTCGTCGGATAAAAGCTGCTCCAGCACGACATAGTGCTCGAATTGGAACCCGCATTGCTCGTAGGTGCGGCGGGCATTCTGATTATCGTCGGCCATGTAAAGCCTTAGCCCGACGATGCCCGGCGTGGCCCGGGCCAGGTCGACGACGTGCTGCATCAGCCGGCGGAAGACGCCGCGGCGGCGAAAGTCGGGATGGACGTAAACGCTCTGCAGCCACCAGAACTCGCCGTTGCGCCAATCGCTCCATTCGCGGGTATGCATGATCTGGCCGATCGGGCGGCCATCGACCTCGGCGAGAAAATACCGGCCGTGCCGTTCGTCGTTGAGCATGGCCCGCACGCCGGCGGCGATGACATCCGGTTTCAGGGCTTTGCCCTCGGATTCGTGCGCCAGCCGGGTGTTGAAATCGGCGATCGTCACGGCATCGGCGAGTGTCGCGGAGCGGATCGTGAGTGCGAGTGGTCCGGACATCTAGGGGCGTTCCACGACGAACAACTGAAACTTCCCGGCACGCGGGGACTCCAACGGCATGCCGGCTTCATCACACAGACGATACGTGAAACCGAACTCGGGCAACAGCTTTGAGAATCGCTCCGCCCGCCAGCGTCCGCCGTCGCCGAACCACGCGACGCCGCCCGGCGCGAGCATGGTCTGCAACAATCGCAGAATCGGTTCGTGATTGCGGTCTTCGTAGATCACTTCGCAGCCGAGAATCACAGGATACTGCTCTGCCGGCGGAGAGCGCCAATCGAAGACGGCGCCGCTTGCGTGATCCGGCAATCCGTTCCGGCGGGCATTGAGCAGCGATAACTCGACCGATTGCGGTTCGTAATCGTTGAACGTGACGGCATGCCCCTTCGACAACGCCGCCAGACCGACCAGTCCGATCCCCGAGCCGAGTTCCAGAACCTTTGTTCCCGGGGCCCACTCCGCGCGGCGAACCATCCTGGCCATGTGCAGTGCCGACGGCCACAAATAGGCCCAATACGGCATGTATTCCGTCCGCTCGTGCGCAGCATGAACCTCGGGATCGTCGAGAAACGCATCGGGGTCGGCCGGCAAGAGGACGGAGAAATCGCGGCCCTCCAGCGACCAAATCCGTTCCGCCCATCCGCCGGGAATGTCGGGCAATCCCTTCACGGCCTGATCCACGCGCGATCCGTTTCCTCGCAGTTCCACCAGATCCGACATCAATCTTCGTCCTCGACGCTCGCTGGCAAGTTCGCAGCCTTCACGGAGTATTTTCGACCTCCGACCGATTTCCCGTCTCCACCGTGAAGACGTTCCGGTTCCGCAAATGCGGGCGGATGCGGTCCATCGTTTTCTGGCCGATGCCCCGCACGCGCGAAACGTCTTCAATGTCAGCGAACAGGCCGCGGTCGAGCCGATCCTGCACGATGCGTTTGGCCAGAGTCTCGCCAATGCCGTCGAGCTGCGCCCATTCCACCCACGTCGCATGGTTGATGTCCAGCGTGTAGAAGTAGCCGTCGCCGGTCAAGACCCGCACGGCTTCGCCGCGCGCGGTCCAGCCATTGATCCGCACCCAATGGACGCCGAGCAGCACCGTCCCTACGCACAATAAGATTCCGAGCAGCCACTGGTCCGCTCTCCGCAGCCAGAGAAACGAGCGCTCCTCCGGCGCCGTCCGCCTGCTGGCGGGTTCGCAGGCCGAGTTCAGCGCCGGCTTGTCCGGTTCGTCGCTCATCGCTGTTTCGGGCGAAACTCGGAGTCGCCCGTCGCCCACAGGTAACGCAATCCCTGCTTGAACGAGGCCCGCGCATCGTGACGCAGGAACTTCGCCCACTCCGGCGACTTTTCGTTTCGATGCCAGGCGGCGTGCGCCAGTGCATACCCGAACATCGGCTGCGTCATGTATTCCGGCTTACGGGCCTGAGTTCCCGGCCACGTCGTAAACCCGCTCGGCCAGGTCCGCGGGGAGTTCGCCAGAAAAATTCCCAGTCCGTGAAACACGACCGTGAGATCAGTCAGCAGTTCGTTGTCGAACACGTCGCCCACGATGCGGTCCTCGCCCAGCAAGCGCAGATGGGCGATCTCGTGCGCCGTCGTGCCGACGAGGTCCATCGGCTCGGCGAACTGCGATGTCTCCAGATGAATCACGGTGCGGCCGTATTGCTCGTCGTACAACCCGGCGGGCCGAGGGACCGCCTGACCTTTTTCATTCACCAACCAGAAGTTCGCCTTGTCGGTGAAGAACTTCAGTTCGACACGTTCGGGGTCGGCGTCCATGTAACGGCAAACCTGTTCGATCAGCACGCGAACCGTATCCTCGGAGCCGTCGTATTTCTCCGGAAAGAATTCCGCGGACGGCAAAATGAGCGAACGCCGGGTGAAGACGTCGAGTCCGAATTCGTCCGCCAGCCAGCCGAGCCGATGCTCGATCCAGAGCTTGGCGAAGGAGTCGACCGGACAAGTGGGCCGAAACCAGGAGAACATGCTCGACGCTCCGCAACGTTGAGCGGGACGGAAGTGCCTTCGCGAGACCTTTCTGATTGTGATACGCTGCAGAACGAGGAAAATCAACGGGGACAGGATCTCGGCCGATGTGGGTGAAAATCTGCGGTATTCGAGACGCAGCAACGGCAGCCCGAGTCGCCGCGCTGCGGCCCGATGCAATCGGTTTGAACTTCTACGCACGCTCCTCACGTTGCGTGACGCCGAGCATCGCGCAGGAAATCACGGCAGAGCTGCCGGATTCCGTCGCCGCAGTCGGCGTGTTCGTCAATCACTCGTGGGAAGAAATCGTCCCTCTCGCGACGGCGTGCCGGCTGGCGATGCTGCAACTGCACGGCGATGAACCGCCCGAGTTCCTGGCCGAACTGCAATCCCAACTTCCCGCCATTCCATTGATCCGCGCCTGGCGGATGGAAAACGATCTAACCGACCTGCGGAATTATCTCGTCGAATGCGAACACCTGCGCGTTCGTTTGGCCGGATGCCTTATCGATGCGAAAGTCTCCGGCAGCTATGGCGGCACGGGACACAGGCCGCCGTGGGATGTCCTGCGACGAGATTATCCGTACGACACTTGGCCGCCATTGATCCTCGCCGGCGGTTTGACGCCCGACAACGTCATCGACGGCATTCGCCGCGTCCAACCGTGGGGCGTCGACGTGGCGAGCGGTGTGGAATCGTCTCCGGGCGTCAAGAACCTGGAGGGGGTCGCCCAATTCCTCCGTCACGCGCGGCGATAACGCTTGCGGTTTCGCAGCCGCGGATTTTCTCGTAATTCCGAAAAGGCTCACTTCCCATTCAGGGGCCGGCCGATATACTGGTCTTACCGGCTGAGCAAAAGCCAGCCACACTTGCCGCGGGGTGGAGCAGCCCGGTAGCTCGCGAGGCTCATAACCTCGAGGTCGTAGGTTCAAATCCTGCCCCCGCCACTGAAGAGGCTCCTCGGAATTCCGAGGAGCCTCTTTCTTTTGAATGCTCGCAAATCGGAGAGGGCTTTCGGCCCCCCGAAACAACGCCATTCCCCGCAACGAGTTGCGAAGGGGCTTGGTGGACGCGAGCCTCACTTACGTCTCGCCTTGTCTCGTGAGGTCATAACCCGGAGCGGGTTGAGTGTGCCGATTTGGGCCAAAGTCTCTGTCCGAAACAGAGTGTCTCGCGCCGTGGTTATGAGGGGGTTGGGATCGATTAGGAGAGGCCAACCCCTCTGTCCGCAATGCACATCGGGTGGCGGAGGGAAATCCTCACCGATATTATTCTTCCAATGCACAGGTAACTACATGTTCGAAATTGAGAGATTCTGCGATGTGTCGACGCTTGTGGGGTCTGACGCTGGTATTGGTGTGTGCGATTTCGATTGGGGTATCTAGCCCCGCCACGCCAGCCAGCAAACCTGTTGCTGCAATGGCCCAAGCCAAAAAAACCAAGCCAAAAAAGAAGACCACCGCGGAATCGCAGGCGCCGGAAGTCAAACCGCAGGTCGCTGAATCCGCCGAAAATGGCCAACTAACAGAGCCTCCACCAGCCGAAAGTCTGGCGATCGAGTACACCGAGATTGCGTCGATTCCAGTGATGGAGGGGGGATTTCGCGAGCTGGAATTTTCGAAGGATAGCCGGATTCTGATGTTGACCTCACTCGGCCCGATCCAGCGCTGGCGAGTTCCCGCGCTCGACGATTACAAGACCTACGAGACGAGCTC
>CAZDGB010000076.1:0-24619 GCA_964504645.1 uncultured Planctomycetaceae bacterium
AGCCGAGACCGAGTGCGGTTTGGCCGAGAAACGTGCGGCGGGAGATATCGGATATCGGATCGCGGATAGCGGATGGGGAAGGCATTTTAACCTGCTTCGTGAATGCGTCTCGGTGCGGCTATCGCCAATTCCATTTAATCAGCGCACTCGTCCATACGGCGGTCAATACAAGGCACAACAAGACCATCCGAGGAATGGGGATTCGCGCATGGGCCAATTCGATGAAAACTCCAATCGGGAAGAGAGCGCATAGAACAAAAGCGAACAAGACTTGAAGTTCGGCCATAAACTGAGTTGTTCCGACCATACAAAGACTGTTTCCGAATGCCACGAAAACCGTTGCATAACAGTAGATCTTTTCGGTCAACGTGATTTCTTCACGTTTGTGAATCGAACAGCGAGCCACACGCTCGCCTGGGCTGGTCACTGGTGATTCCATTTCTCCTCCGGCGAGTCGTCGAGACCATTTTTAGTTCCGCGTAATCGTCTCGTGCAGGTTCAACATCACCCGGCACACAGTCGTCCACGCCGCGAGTTCAATCGGGTCGATCTCTTTCGGTGCGACGTACATTCCGACACTCAGTAGCTCACCAGCCGCTGGCGGGTTCGCCGTGAATTCTTGTTGCGACTCGTTCAGCACGCGTTCCAACTCCGCGAGCTCGCCGGACTCCAGGTTTCGCGCGAGACACGTCCGCCACAGCCAACGCAGTTTTTCCGAGTTCGATCCGGGTTGCTGGATCGCTTTCACCGCCAGCGCTCGCGCCGCTTCGAGAAACGTCGGATCATTCAGCAGCGTCAGCGCGGCGAGCGGGGTATTGCTGATCGGGCGTTTCGCCGTGCATTCTTCGCGCGTCGGGGCGTCAAAGGCCCGCAGCATCGGGTGAAGATATTGTCGCTGCCAGTGGACGTAGACGCCGCGGCGATACTGGCGGTCGTCGTCATCGGACTTGTAGTCGCGTTTCGGGAAGTTGAGGAATTGGTAGTAGCCCGCCGGCTGATACGGCTGCGACTTCGGCCCGCCGTGGCGCTGGACCAAGAGGCCGCTCAAATCGAGCGCCTGGTCGCGGATCATCTCCGCGGGCAACCGGAACGCCGTCTGTCGGGCGAACCAGCGATTTTCGGGGTCTTTCGCCGCGAGTTCCGGGGTCGGCTGCGACGACCGCTGATACGCTTCCGATGTGACGATCAACTCGACCAGATGCTGCACATCCCAGCCGCTATCGACGAATTCGCACGCGAGGTAATCGAGCAACTCGGGATGATTCGGCGATTCGCCCTGTGCGCCGAAATCGTCGAGCGAACGCGACAATCCCTGGCCGAAGAACAGCGCCCATAACCGGTTGACGAACACGCGGGCCGTGAGCGGGTTCTTTTCGCTCGTCAGCCAATTCGCGAGATCGAGCCGCGTGAATCGCCGTCCTTCGATTTCGCTCGGCGTGATCCAGTTTGGGACGCCGGCCTCGACGACGGGGCCGGATTCGTCGAGCCAGTCGCCGCGGGCCCGGATGCGGATCACTCTCGGCTCGATCGCTTCCGTCACCATGCAGCGGTAGACCCGATCCACGGCGGAGAACGCCTCGTAGAGCGGCTTCCATTCATTTGTGAGCGCCGCGGTCTGAGTTGGCGTGCGCCGCGTGGCTTCGTCGGCGGACATCAGGTGATGTTCGTAGATCGCCAGTTGCGCTTGCAGTTCGTCGGCTTGATCCTTCTCGATCGGCGACGCGGCGACGATTTCCGGCTCGCGGGGCGTCGGCGTGATGTCTTTCCCTTTGAACGACCGTAAATCGTCGATGTCGGCGAAGACCGCGGCGAAACGATAAAAGTCGCGCTGCGTGATCGGGTCGTACTTGTGATCGTGGCATTCCGCACAGCCGAGCGTCGCCCCGAGCCACGCCCCGCCGAGGTTGCGGATGCGGTCCGATTCGTACTTCGTGAGGTACTCCTTGACCTGCACGCCCCCTTCGTGCGACGTCTGCAACAACCGGTTGTAGCACGACGCGATCTTCTGCTCGTCGCCGGCGTTCGGCAGCAAGTCGCCGGCAAGTTGCTCCCGCGTAAAGACGTCGAACGGCTTGTTCGTGTAGAACGAGCGGATGACATAGTCGCGGTAAGGCTGCGCCGCGTGCTCCTGATCGCCGTGATAGCCTACGGTGTCTGCAAAACGCACGAGATCGAGCCAGTACATCGCCATCCGCTCGCCGAAATGAGGCGAACTCAACAGCCTCTCCACGACCTCATTCCACGCTGGCGGTTTCGAAGCGTTCGAAAATCGTTCGACGTCTTCCCGTGACGGCGGCAACCCCCACAGATCGAAATAGACCCGCCGGCTAAGCGTCACGTCGTCAGCCCGCGGCGCCGGCGCGATCCGTTCCGCGGCATGCGCTCGCGCCAACAGCGCATCGACCGGATGCACCCCCGCGGGAACATCCGGCTTCCGCGGCGGCACGTACGCCCAGTGCGGCTGATACTCGGCTCCGTCAGCGATCCACGTTTTTAGCGTAACGATCTCTTCCGCGGAGAGGATTTTCTTCGTGTGCGGCGGCGGCATGAGTGCATCGGCATCGGTCGAAGTGATGCGCCGGATCAGCTCGCTCGCGTCCGGTTGGCCGGGCACGATGGCCGATTCTACTGCCGCGTCGCGTTGATCCAGCCGCAAATCGGCTTCGCGATGGCTCGCGTCCGGGCCGTGGCAGGCGAAACATTTGTCCGCGAGTATCGGACGCACGTCGCGGTTGTAGGTCGGTCGTTCGGCGGCAATCGCCGGTTCGCACAGCCAGCCGGCTGAAAGCACGGCGAGCGTCATTCCCCATCGAAACTGCGGGCGAGTTCGCATGTCGTGACCTTGAAAGCAGTTCGCGCCATTGTAATCGCTTGGTTTGCCCACCCGCCACGACCGACACGGTGAAATCGGCACTTGCGGACGCCGGAGGGATCGCATACATCCCGTTTCTTCTCCCGCTTCATTCTGACTGGACGACCGCCGTGCCGTTGCGTTGGCTCTGCCTCGCGCTGTGGGGATTCGGGCTGTGCGGCTGCGCGTCGTTTCCCGACGGCAGCCAGGTACTCGAATCATTCACGACCGAGTGGGAACGCCCGCCGCAACCGGGCGACTGGTGCCGGATCGAACTCGTCATCGAGCGTCCCGGCCCATTGACGCAAAAGCTGAGTTTTCTCACCGGCCGCATCGAACGCGTCGACGGCAAGTTCGTCCATCTCACGGACGTCACGGAAGAGGAACGAATTCTCTCCGGTCCGATGGCGTTGCGGCGCGTGCTGTTCCTATCGCGAACGACTTCGGTCGATTCCGAATTTCATCTGCTCGAATCGCGGCAGCTTGCCCGCGAACAGATTCAGGGCTGGCACGTGATCACGGAAGAAGACGCCGCCCGGAATCGGCAAACGCTGAGGGAAGTCGACGGCAAGCTAGTGCGGCAACGCATAGGATTGGACTTCGATCTCGACGTTCCGACGCAGGTTCATGACTTGCAGCAGGTGATTTATCTGCCTCCAGGCATACGGGACTTCGATTTTAACGTTCCGACGCAGTAGGGTCCGCACAGCGGACCCTACGACTCAACGCCGCCATACGACCAGCGGGCCGGTGTCGCGGCGAGCGCTGAGGCCGGCGGGGAAATCGACGGCGCCGGATACGAAGACCAGCCGGGCCAGACGCTGCCATTCGGCACGCCCCATTTCCTGCCGCGGCCACCGGCGGCGAATCCAGAGCCGCCGTAACGCGGCGCGCACGGCCGGTTCCGAATGCCGGGCCAATTTTGCCGCATCCAACCGGCAGGCGACGTCGGATTCTTCCAACAGGGCGGCGTCCAGAATCTGCTGCGATAATTCGTCCACGAGCGCCGATGATTCCGCGGCCTGTTCGGCCAGACGAGCGAGCGCAGCGTCGACTTGCGGATTGAACCGGTCGCGCAGCAGCGGCAGCAATTCGAGTCGCAACCGGTTGCGCGTCAGGCCGACATCGGCATTCGTCGCGTCGAGGCGAAAGTCCTGGTTGCGGGATTCAAGGAAGGCCAGGATGTCGGCCCGCGAAACCCCCAGCAGCGGGCGGACGAGCGTTACAGAGTCTGAAAGCGGGCGCTCAGCGGGCATGCCGGCGAGGCCCGTCAAACCCGTTCCGCGAAGAATGTGGTGCAGCACCGTTTCGACCTGATCGTCCCGCGTGTGTCCGACGGCGAGTACGCGGCAGCCGTGACGTGAAGCGGCATCTGTCAGCAGTTCGTACCGCGCGTCACGGGCTCCCTCTTCCAGCGATTTTCCCGCGTGCCGGGATTTCTGCGCCGGCGTGATGTGCAGGATTTCCGTAGGTACCTTCAGGCGGCGGCCGAGGTCCTGCACCCAGGCGGCATCGGCATCCGCTGCGTCGCCGCGCCAACCATGATGGACATGAGCGGCGATGAGATTGTGCAAGTCAGATCGCAGTTCGGCCAGACCGATCAGCAAGGCGACGCTGTCCGGTCCGCCCGAAACGCCGACGAGTACGGCTTGTCCCGCGAGTCGCGGAAGACAGGCGGCACGCAGCGATCGCAAGAAGTCATTCATGCGGGAGATTGTAACGGAGGAAAATGTTGCGTACTTGCTTCGCGAGTGCGGGTTCGCTTCTCAAAGCCACGGAGGGTCTCCACGGTTGTTCTTGATCGATGTCATTCAGAAGACCGCGGTTGCCAACCGCGGCTTTGCAGAGCAAGTGCGCCACATTGGTCGATCATCTGCCAAATCACGTTTTGAAACACCTGTAATTTGAACAAACGGAAGTCAGTTGTTGCAGAATTGAAGAATCGGCTGAGCTGCGATCGGCAAGTGCTGCCGGTCCGCAAAGTCTCAGCGGCTTACCTGGATTTCGCAGGAATTTCGTAACTGCAATTGCGAGGAACACTTATCGAGAACTCTTTTTGCACGATCGGCGATTCTTCGCCCTTTGGCATCCACTTTGCTTTTCATCTTGCACGTCGAAACGATCCCCAGTTACGGGGACGACAACGACAGGGGTGAGAGAGGGAAAAGGCGAGGAAGGAACCAACCATGTTGGTGTTGACCCGTAAACCGTCGGACACGATCAAAATCGGAGACCATATCGTGATCAAGGTTCTGTGCCTGGGAACGAAAAGCGTGCGAATTGGCATCGAGGCTCCGGACAGTGTCCGCGTGCTCCGCGGCGAACTGACCGAACTGGTCGCCGAGGACGTGATGATCTCCAACGACGAACCCGAATCGCCGGCCATCGTCGCGCCGTTCGTGGCCGACGCTGTCACCGACTGCGAACCGGTCGAAGAGCCGGTCGTGCTTGGCCCGATGACGGTCGAAAAATTCCTCGCCGAGTTCCAGGGCGACTGGCTGCCGGGGCGATCGATTCGCCGGAAACTCGGTTCGCGGCAACCGCTGAAGTCCGTGGCGAAGTAATCGTTCGAACCTTCCGCATGTTCAAATTCCCATGACGACATTTGTCGCTCATGTTGTTCGATAAAAGCTGATGGGTTTCGGGGAGCACCGGGTGATCTGGGCTCCCCGAATTTTTTTTGCGCTGCGAGAATTGCCAGTGCGAATTGGACGATTTGCTACCCATTCGGCGCGCTCCCCTTCGAAAGCCCTGCGGTATACACTGGTCCTCATCGCAACTGTGCATTTCGATGGACCGGGTTCCGGGGGCTGTTTCATGCCGTTCACCGTCAATGGAATCGGTACGCACTATTACGGGAACCGGAATCGGCAGGTGCGGCAGGCGTTGTGCCGCAGTTGCGGCCGCGAAGGCCCACTCGCGTCGTACGACACGCGGCTGTGGTTCGTGGTCGTCTTCATTCCGGTGATCCCGCTGGGCCGCAAGCGGATCCTCGACGAGTGCCCGAGTTGCCGGCGGCACTTCGTCGCCGGGGCTGACGAATTCGCGATGGGCAGCCAGCTCGCCGTCTCGGAGGCGCGGGAGAAATATCACCGCGAACCGGCGGTTCCGTCGGCGCTCGAGGCCCACGCGCGGATGCTGGCCTATCACCAGCATGAGGACGCCGATGCGCTCCGTAAGGACGCGCTCGAGCGGTTCCCCCGCGACGCCGCGCTGCGGTGCTCCCTCGCGGCGCATCTCGGCCAGATGAACCGCTACGCGGAATCGGCGGCGCTCTACGAAGACGCGTGGAAGCTGGACGAGCATCTACCGGACGCGCGCATCGGCGCGGCGTTCAATCGGATGAACGAGAACCGGCTCGACGACGCCCGGCAACTGCTCGACTTCCTCGAAAAGCCCGGCGCGGGACAACTCTATGCGCTCAACGCGCTGGAGACGCTGGCGCTGCAATATCAGAAGCAAGGCCGGCATCAGGAAGCGATCGAGCTGTTCCGGCACCTGTTGAACGAGTTTCCCGACGCTGCCCAGAACCACGCGGTGCGGCAAATGGTCCGCGTCTCCGAGAAGAAACTCGGGGCGAGAGAGAGCGTGCTTCCCGATCGCGCGGGAAGCTGGCTGAGCGTTTTCAACCCGTGGAGTCCGCAATTCTCCAAGGCCCAGCACACGTGGGCCTTCATCACGCTGGTCGCCGTTCTGCTCGCGGCCGGCGCGGCGGCGAACCTCGCCTGGCTGGGTCGGCATCGCACGCTGCACATCCTCAGTGGGCTGGACCAGCCGGTGACCGTGCAGGTCGACGATCAGGCGCCGATTGCCGTCGCGTCGCACGAGCGGGTGGTGGTCGCCGAAGGATCGCACCGGGTGGCGGTGTCGGGGCCGATCACGGCGAACTACAACATCATGGTGCAGTCCCCATTCTGGAGCCGGATGTTCCAGAACCCCGTCTGGATCGTGAATGTCGCCGGAACCGCCGGACTGGCGCAATTGCAGATTCACTACGCGGCGAACCCGCAACCGGCAGGCATCACGTTCCTCAGCGGCCAGACGACCGTCGCGTTGCCGCACGTCGACTATCCGTTTGTGGAAGCGCCGAAGACGATGCAGCTATCGAACCGCCAGGCCGTCGTCACCAAGTCCGGATTGGTGATGACGCCTGTTGAACCGCGCCATTTGGTCTTGCACATTACGAATCCGAATCAGGCGCTCGACTGCCTGGAGGCGTTTCTGCAAACGCGGCCCAACGACGGGATGCTGTTTCATTCGTATCAGGAACTCGCCCAGAAGTCGCAGACCGTGCCGCGGGCCGAGGCGTTTCTCAAATCGCGGCTCGATCGCCGGCCGGTCGAGATGAACTGGCACCGCACCTATCAGAATCTGCTGGAAGAAGAGGGCCGCACGAACGAGTTGGTCGCTCAATATCAAGCGGAACTCGACCGGGAGCCGAACAACGGCTTGCTGATCTATCTGCGAGCCCGCATCGAAGACGACCCCGACCGCGCGGAGGCCTTGTACGAGCAGGCACGGACCGCGGCGGCGGACTCGCCGTGGCCGTGGTACAGCCTCGGCTTTCGGTCGATGAGCCGCGGCGACTGGTCCGCCGCCCGCGACGAGTTTCGCGAAGCCCAACAGCGCGGCCTCGATCCCGAATTTCTGCGCGGCAGCTTGTTCACGACGCAACTGGCGCTGGGCGACACCGAGACGCTGATCACGGAAAATCGCACCGCGCTGCAGCGCGAGGCCGGCGATGTCGCCGCTTTGGCGATGCTGCTCGATGCCCTCGTGGCGAAAGGCGAAATCGAGGCCGCGAAACAGGAGCTGAACGCCTGGAGGGCTCGCATGCTGCCGTCCAATCCCGAAGCGCGGCTGCTGGGGGACCTGCTGGAGCAGATGGTGAATTACGAGATCGGCGACTTCGCCGCGATGGACGCACGGCTGGCCAAAGCTCCGGAAGAGAATCTGCAAGGCTTGCGCGTGGCCTACTTGCTGGCGGCGGGACATCCGGAGCACCTCGCCGATATCCGCGGCGGGTTCCTGGACGATGCCTGGGACATGTTGAGCGTCTCGGTCTCGTATGACCTCAGCGGGAACAAGGCCGAAGCACACACGTGGCGACAGAAAGCCTGCGAACAGCTCGGCAAGAAACACGGCACGGAACTCCGGGCCTCCGTCTGGTTAACGGCCGACGAAGCGCCGGAAGTCCGGCAGGTCGAGCAAGCAGTGCTCGACCCGACGCACAAGCTGATCCTGCTGTGCGCGGTCGCCCAGAAATTTCCCGAACTTCACGAACCGCTCAAACCTCTGGTGAAGAAACTCAATGTGATCCGCCGGCCGCCGCATCAACTTGTCGCTCGTGTTTTTCCGTGAGGCAAGGCTCGAGACCTGAGGCTTGAGGAAAGCTCTAACGTTGGAAGTGAGAGGTCTCTTCTTCGAGTCCGCAGTCTGAAGATTGATTTTAATTTTGGTGTCCTTTTTCTTCCCTCAAGCCTCAGGTCTCAAGCCTCAAGCCTGTCCCCATGCAGCGTGACACCTTCGACGCCCTGGTGCAGCGGTTACAGCGGCAGTACGAACGCCGGCCGTGGGCGTTGCGTCTCAGCGTCGTGTTGTGGGTGCTGCTGGGTTACCTGGTGCTGCTGGGCTGGGTGCCGATTGTGTTGATTCTCGGCGGCGTCGCCGTTTTCGGCGGCACGGCGCTCCCCGGCGCGGGGATCTGGCTGTGCCTGGGCGCGCTGCTGCTGGCGATTGGGTTGATTCAAACCGGCTGGCTGCTCAGCCTGAAGATCGAACCGCCGAAAGGAGTGTTCGTCACGCGGCACACCGCGCCGGGACTGTTCGAGGAACTCGACCGCGTGAGCGCGGCCCAGCGCTGCCGGCAATTTCATCGCGTCTGTCTCACGGCGGACTTCAACGCCGGCGTGGTCCGCACGCCGCGATTTGCGTGGCTGGGCTGGTCGCGCACATCGCTATCGATCGGCTGGCCGCTGTTCGCCATTCTGACGTTGCCCGAAGCCCGCGCGGTGCTGGCCCACGAATTCGCCCATCTCTCGCGGGACCACGGCCGCTTCCAGAACTGGCTGTACGGATTGCATCAGACCTGGCCGCAACTCGTTGTGCAATTGCAGTCAGGCGAACAGAACGGCTTCGGACGCAGGCTATTGGGAATGCTATTCTGGTTTCTGAATGCCTACTGGCCGCGACTGAACGCCCGGTTGTCGGTCCTCAGCCGCGTGGCGGAATACGAGGCCGACCGCCAGGCGGCGGACCTCACTGGAGCCGACGCCGTGGCCGGCGCGCTATGGCGGATCGATTGTTCGGACTTGGCGCTGAACGATGAATTCTGGCCCGAACTGCGAAAAACGGCGGGGGAACAATCGGAACCGTACGGAGATATTTGCCGTCGCATCCGTCAAAGTCTGGAACACGCGCCGCAATCTGAGCACGTCGGCCGCTGGCTGGAACTCGCCGCGCATGGGCTGACGGACGAGGCTGGTACTCATCCGTCGTTCGCCGACCGGGCGCAGGCTCTCGATCTCGACGCGGAATCGTACCGCGAGCGGGGTTTCCCCGTTCCCCCGGCGCGGAGCGCGTGCGACGAGCTCTTCGGCCGCGACGCCGAGCGGTTCGAGCAGGAAGTCTCCGCGTTCTGGCAGCGGGTCAATCGCGACGAATGGCGTCGCCGGCATGGCCGCTCCGCCGCGCTGCAGCGCCGCCTTTCGGCGCTCGACGGTAAACCGGCGGAATCGAACGGGGATGCCAACGTCCTGTGGGAGCGGGCCACGGCGTTGGCGGAGACGAACGGCTGCGACGCCGCGGAGCCGATTCTCCGGCAACTGCTCGCCGCCGATCCAGACCACGTCTACGCCAATCTCATGCTGGGGCAGCACCTGCTCGAACGGCAGCCGCAGGAGGGAGTCGAACTGTTGCGCCGTGTAATGTTGAGCGATCAGGACGATGCCGTCCCGCAAGCCGGCGAACTTTTGGCCGAACATTTCCGCCGCACGGGCGACTCGGAACGGCTGCAGACGCTCCGCCGCCATCTGTCCGAGTTCGATATCCAAGTGCAAGCCGCGCGCAAGGAGCGCAGCTCGGTCACGGCCGCCGATACGTTTTTGCCGCACGACCTCAGCGAATCCGAACTCGAACCCTTGTTAACCTTGCTCGCGTCAAAATCGACGGTTGCACAAGCGTGGCTCGCACAGAAATCTCTGCGGCACTTCACTCATCGTCGGCTGTTCGTACTCTGCGTCGAAAGCGTGCGCCAAGGTTGGACCGGCTCCGCAGAGCGCGATGCTCAACTGGTGCGCGAATTAATTCCTGCCGTTCGTCTGCCGGGACAAACGCTGGTCATCGCTGCGACCGGCAGCTTTGCCCGCATCGCCAAACGAGTGAAGAAAGTGCCAGAATCGAGTTCCTACCGCCGACAGACTTGAACCTTCACAACATGCTGGGCGTCGGATTGTGAACGACGGCGTGGGCTTCGTCATCGTTCAACGGCACGGCGGAGCGTTCCCACCGCTGATAACTGGCCAGCGCGCTTCCTTGCTCGAACTTGGCAGTGCCGTCGGTGTGCTGCGCGAGCGTCGCCCAACCGACGTAGGCCAGCAGTTGAGGTTCGGAATCAAACGTCGCCGCCAGCCGGCGCGTCACCCCGGGCTTCGAGCCGTATAAATACTGCATGGCGACTCCCCTTCACCGCCCAGCGCTTGCCCCGCAGCGAAGCAAGAAACTCCGTGCGGAAACAAGCGCTGCCGCGAAAGCGACCGCTAGCGATCGTCGTCGTCGATCTGCTTCATGATCTTTTCGGCGTGCTCCAGGTGTGCGGTGGTCGTCTTCTGTCCCTGGGCCAGCAATTCCTTCAGCTCACCGGAGGCATGCCGCTGGAAGACTTCTAGCTTCGTCTTCATCCCCGCGTGCTTGGCGATCTGCAGGCCGATAAAGCAGGCGTCGAACTCCCGATCGTTTTTCTCGCTCAGCATGTGTTGCGTGTCGGCGAGACATTGCTCGGCGAGTTCGCGGTGAAGCTGCATCTGGTCGATCATGGGGCCGCCGAATTCGAGATTGGGTTTGGCGGCGGTCCGTTCGGTCTTGTCGGTCCGCGCGGTTTCCTGCCCGGATCGTTCTTTGCGGCTGGTACGGTCGCCTTCGCTGCCGCTCGCCGTACGCTCGGGAGAGAGGAATCCATCTTCGGTGGCTTCAGGGGCAAATTGTTGCAGCTTCTTCAGAAAGGCTGTGTGATCCTTGATCAACATTTGAGCGAACTTTTTCGCATCGTCGTTTTTCAGCCGACTTTCCGCCCAGCGGGCGATGGCGACTTCTTCCTGGTTATCGATGGCGACGCAACTGGCCAACATGTGGTCGCCACTCTTCCACGATGCGCGTTGTTCGTCTGTCTTGTTCGCCGGGTTTCCAGCGGCTTTCTGCTTGCTGGTCTCGGGCGGCGCGCCGTACGCCATCATTCCCACTGCTGTCGTTATCGCTGCCAGCGCCAAGAATTTGCGAGTTTGCATCATCAAGCTCCCTGCCTCCCGAGACCGCGGCGCCGGCCGAAGTCGACGACTTCATTTCGCCAGGTGCCGCGCACGGGAAACGTCACCGTGCAGTCATCATGCCGCAGTGCGGGATTTCCTGCGGACCAGACTTTGCTCTGCACTGCGCGAACGCTGGACGAACAAAAAGGAGATGAGGAGCGGCAGGCGATGGAATCTGGGGCGGCAGCAGCGAACAAAAAGCTTCGGGAGTTGGCAGTGCGGGCGCGGCGGGCGTGGGCTCTCGTTTCTAGCTGGCGAAAATGGGAACTGGCGGGCGCCGCCGCGATCATGCTGATCACCAGCGCCGGCAACACGGGCGTGGCCGTGCTGCTCGGTCAGTTGATCGACCGCATTCAGGCGGGATTGCAGCGGAACGATGCGGCTAATGAACTGCTGCTGGCCGCTGGCAAGATTCTCGGCGCGATCTGTGCCATTTATCTGCTGCGCGAAGTGCTGAACGTCTGCCGTCGTTATCTGGTGGAGGAAGCCTGCACGGCGATCAATCGAGACATGCAGACACAGCTCGTGAAGCACCTGTTGATGCTGGATCTCTCGGTGTTCTCGCGGGAAATGATCGGGTCGCTGCACGGCAAGGTTTTTCGCAGTGTCGACGGGCTGGTCCATTTTCTGCGACTGATGGGCCTGGAATGCGTGCCGGCGCTATTCACCGGGTTGTTCGCCCTGTCTGTCGCCGTCCTCAAGCAACCGCTGTTGGGCTTCGTCATGGCCGGCGTGATTCCGTTGTCGCTGTGGCTGACGCTGCGGCAAGTCGCCTCGCAGCAGGGCGTCCGCGTGAAACTGATGCGCGACTGCGAGGAGATCGACGGCATCGTCGTCGAACAGTTGAACGGCTCGGAATACATTCGCGTCGCCGACACGCTCGATGCCGAAATCGACCGGTTATCCGCCGCGACCGAAAAACGCCGGCAGCGTGAAATTTGGCACCATTTCCAGATGTCGTTATTCGGCTGCGCCAAGGCGCTCAACGAAGGACTGTTTCACGTCATCGTGCTGGGGCTGGCGACATACCTCGCGATTCATCACCAGATCAGCTTCGGGGACATCCTGACGTTCTCCGTACTCTTTCTGAACGTCATGACGCCCCTCAATGAAGTTCATCGCGTGATCGACGAAGGGCACGAATCGAGCCTGCGCGTCGGCGAGCTCTTGGACATGCTCGCGCAACCGATCGATCCGTCCTATCGGGCAGAGCAGGAAGCGAGCATTGACCTGAAGCTGGGCGAGCCGGCCATCGAATTCGACAATCTCGTCCTCGACTACGTCGCCGCCGACGGCCGGGCAAAACGCTGCCTTGACGGCATCTCGTGGCGGATCGATCACGGCCAGACGATTGGCGTCGCCGGACCATCCGGGTCCGGCAAATCGACCTGGATCAAGGCGCTGTTGCGGCTCGTCCATCCGAGCGGCGGCGGCATCCGCCTCGGCGGTGTCCCGCTGGATCGCATCGGCCGCCGTGATCTGGCCCGCGTCATCGCTTATGTCGGACAGAATCCGTTCGTTTTTTCCGGCTCCGTTCGCGACAATATCGCCTACGGCAACGGTGCGATTTCCGGAGAACAGATTCAGCACGCCGCCGAGTTGGCGAACATCTTGGAGGAGATCCGCGAAATGCCCGACGGCTTCGAATCGGCCGTGTTCGAACGGGGCCAGAACGTTTCCGGCGGTCAGCGCCAGCGGCTGGCCCTCGCGCGGATTCTCGTCAAGCACGCGCCGATTCTGATCCTCGACGAGGCGACGAGCGCGCTCGACAATCTCAGCGAACGGCACGTGCAGCAGTCGCTCGGCATCCGCAACGGTTACCGCACGACGATCATCATCGCACACCGGCTCAGCACGCTGCAGGATTGCGATTGCATCCTGGTCTTCGATCACGGCCGCATCGTCGAAGCCGGCCCGTACGACGAATTGATGCGCCGCCGTGGACTGTTCGCCGAACTGGTGGCGTCGGGCGAGCACGCTGTGAGCAAGAATGGCTACGGTTGAGGCACGCCGTTGCCGGACGACTGCGTTCCCCCCAGGTGGCTTTGGATCATCTGCGTCAATTCCTGCCCGGAAACCGCCAGGAAAGCCAGCGCGGTGAACGAGATCAGCGGGGCGCGGCTCTCGCCCCGCAGGAACGTGATTCGCCGTTCCTCGCCGGTTCCATTCGCCTCGCAATAGCAGACGTCCGTAAACCCGGCCGATTGAAACGTTTGCAAAAGTCTATCCGTCAGCCGTTCGAGCTTTTCGCGCTCCGCGTCATTCAATTGCCGGCCAACGATGTAAGAGTCGGGAGCGGAGTGCATGAAGTGTTTCCGTGATCGATCAATCAACATTCAATGGCCCTTTGATCGTCATGACGCACGGTCCGCGCGTCAAGCAGATCAGAAGCCTTGGGCAAATCCGGGGCCAATGGAATTCAACAAATCTTGGCCCGACAGTTTGCGACGCCATACCAGTCATTGATCAGGGCGGCGATTTCTTCTCCGCTCCCGTTTCTGGTTCGGAACCGTTGAACTCATTCATTGCCGGGCCGATCCCTTTTTCGATCCATGCTTCCACAGCGAGCGCGGATCGCAGAATCGATTCGTCGTGCTCCGCGGCTTCGTCCGGGCGGAACTTGCTGAGGACATAATCGGCCGCATCCATCTGTCCCGGCGGGCGGCCGATGCCGATCCGCAATCGCGGAATCGCATCCGAGCCGAGCACATCGATGATGTGCTTCAGCCCTTTTTGCCCACCGGCCGAACCCTGGCCGCGGAAACGCAACTTGCCGGTCGGCAGGTTCATGTCGTCGCAGACGACGAGGATGTCGGATAGCGCGACCTGATAGAACTTCACCACCTGCTGCAGCGAGTCGCCGCTCAGATTCATATACGTCTGCGGCGCGACGAGCAGGACTTTCTCGGAGCCAAAGCGGGCGTCGGCGATCTCCGCCTGGAATTGCCGCTTGGGTGACGATGCCTGCCACCGCCGCGACAGTTCCGCCAGCACTTCGAACCCGACGTTGTGCCGGGTGTTCGCGTAGCGGCTTCCGGGATTTCCCAATCCGGCGATGAGCTTCATCGGAAAGAACAAGCTCCAAATTCCAAAAGGCCAAATTCCCCACAAGTTCCAAATCACAAATCTCAAATTTGAAATCTCAAATCTCAGATTTCAAATGATCGCGCAAACACCCCAATTCTTCCCTTGGGATTTGGATCTGGGAGCTGGTTTGGAACGTGGAATCTGGAGCTTTGGAACTTCTACTTCTTCTTCCCCGCGTCCTTGTCGTCGGCAGCGCCCTCCGCAGCGGGCTTCTTGCCGATAACTTCCGGCTCGGCGGCACCGGCGGCGGCTTCCACCGGCTGCACGTCCTTCGTCTGCACCTGGATCACGTGCACGACGATGGCATCGGGCGGATTCTGCACGTGGACGTTTTCGGGAATCTCGAGATCCTTCACGTGAATCGCCTGGCCGATTTCCAGCGCGCCGATGCGGACCTGGATGACGTCGGGAATCTGATACGCGAGGCAATCGACGGTGATCGAGTGGAGCGGCTGCTCCAGCACGCCGCCCGCCAACGAACCGGCGGCGGTCCCCTTCAATTCGAGCGGAATCACAAGCGTGACGCGCTCGTTCGGGTCGACGCGCATCAAGTCGAAATGGTCAATCGATTGCCCGAAGGTGTCCCACTGGACTTCGCGGAGCAGCGCCTTGTCGACTTTGCCGTCGAGTTCCAGATCGACGACGCGGATGCCCGCCGTTACGATCGGCCGGATGACCTCGTTCGCCACGGAGACGGCGACCGGCGCGGCCTCGTGCCCATAGACGTTCCCTGGCACCATCCCGGCCCGCCGCAACCGCCGACACGCTGCCGACCCCGCCTCTTTACGCGGCTGAACCACCAATTTCGCTTCTTTGTGCATGATCGTCCGTCTAGTTTCCCAGGCTCATCCGGCGCGGAGTGCGACCGGTTCGCCGATTCCGCGGAAGCGGGTGATTTTAACCGGACGCGGACGGGGTGGCAATGGATCAGAAGTCCCGCGCCGCGCACGCCGTCGCCCAGTTCGTGCGGAAGTGGTCGAGGTTCAGGCCGCCGGCGATCAGGGTGGTGACGCCGGGTTGCCCCAGAACGAACGGGATTGCCTCGGCGGGGGGAAGGTTGCCGGAGGCAAGGCCCTTTTTGACGAAGACGGCGATGTCGCGCTGCCGGGCTTCTTCGATGACGGCTTGGTGCGATGTATCGTGGCGATGGAACTCGATCATCAACGCATCGGCCCACGCCATGGCGAGCCGCGCTCCGTCGACCGTCTTGCCCGACAGCCCGATGGCCCGAATGACGCCGCGGTCGCGGTACTCCTGCAGGACGGCGACAACATCGGTTTCCTCGAGCACGCGGCGGTCGTCGCCCGGCGAGTGGATGAAAACGAGATCGAGCACGTCGCTGTGCAATCGTTCCCGACTGCGCTCCAGGCTGGCCCGCACGCCGGCTGCGGTGAAGTCGTACGTCGATTTCCCTTCGGCGAACGTCTCGCCGACTTTGGTCGACAACACGAATTCACTCCGGCGGTGCGCCAGATGCCTGCCGATCCGTTTCTCGCTGAGTCCGTACGCCGGGGCCGTATCAATCAGCGTGCAGCCGAGATCGAGGACGCCGTTCAAGAGCCGGGCCGTCTCGTCCTCGCTTGGTAAGTCGTACCCAGCGGGATACTTGATTCCCTGGTTACGCCCGATCTTGAACGCGCCAAAGCCGAGCGGCGGGACTTGTAAACCCGTCG
Organism: uncultured Planctomycetaceae bacterium; assembly: GCA_964504645.1. Taxonomy (GTDB): domain Bacteria; phylum Planctomycetota; class Planctomycetia; order Planctomycetales; family Planctomycetaceae; genus CAZDGB01. Next base: position 16,134 of record CAZDGB010000076.1, read on the forward strand.
ATCCGACAGCACGCAAAGGCACGGCGGGAGACATGGAGTACGTTTCAAGTTCGAAAGGCCGAGTTCTTTATCATGCCGCGCGCCGCGTCGGCATGTCCGGCTGGATCGTCCACCAGGGTCGCGTCGGGTCTTCCCAGGGGAAACACGCGATCGTCGGTCGTGGCCAGTCGGCGAGAGCAGCCGTGTCGAATGAACGGCGCTGGTCCGATGCCTGCACTCGCGAGGCGATTTCCAACGCCAGCACCGGCGCGAGGGCGAGTTTCGTCGGCCAGCCGGTGGTGACGTTGCCGGCGCAGAGCACCTGCACAGTGTCAGGACGTTTGCCGTCGGGCATCAGGGCCTCGGCTCGATCGACTTTGTAGGTCGACCATTCCACGCGATCGAACGCGATGCCGGGCAGGACGGCGGCCAATTCTCGCTCGGTTCGCTGAGTGAGAGTCTGCGGATCGACGCTCACGCCGTCCTCCGCGATCTGCCCGCCGATCTGCCAGACGCGCCGGCCGGCGTCATCGACGTCGCATGTGATCGTCACGCGGGTGCGCGAGCCGTCAACGCAGTGTCCGTTCAGTTCGGGCAAGTCGCCGCGGGCGAGGACCATGTGCAACGGGCGAAGCTGCATCACGCCGTCGCTCAGTCCGACGCGTTTCCGCAAGACGGAATTGCCGCGGCCGGCCGTGAAGATGACTTGCCGGGGGGCCAGAGAGAGTTTTCGCCCCGACGCCGAATCGATCAGATGAACGGCGGCGACTTCGCCCGGCGACGGCGTGTCGAACGCCAGCCCCTGCTCGGCGTCGATCTTCAGAATGCGATCGCGATATTGCTCGAATAAGTCGGCGAGAAAGCTCGCCGGCGAGATGACTTGCTCGGCGAGACGGGCGACCGTTCCCGGCACGGCGGCGAGCGCCGGAGGTCGATCGGCGGTATCGAGTAATTCAGGTTTCACCTGCAAGCCGATGCGGGCCCCGATCATGCCGGCTTTGGACGACAGCGTGTCGGTCTGCCAGAGATGGCAACAGTCGGACCGCAGCCGCGTCCTCGTCAGATTTGGCGTCACGCGGCCGAGCAAGGCGTCGCGCCACAGATTCGGCATCGCGCGGATGTGTCGGGCCGATTTCGTCAACAGGCCCTGCAGCGTGTATTTCAATCCGCCGTGAATGATGCCCTGGGCGGAGATCGTCTGTCCGGCGCCAAGCGCATCGGCTTCCAGCAGCACGACCTGCGCACCGTCTCGCGAGAGACGGTCCAAGAGCCACAATCCCGCGGCTCCGCCGCCGAAAATCACCGCATCCAACCGCAACATGATCGCCCCCGCCACATCCTTGTTCCGAGGTTTCGCAAACCGCAGTTGTATGCGATTTCGGCAATTGGGGGAAGACGGGTTGTTGCAGGGGAGGATGACCGCGGCCCATTACCACCGCGTCGAGAACCCGGCCCCGGTGAAGTTCTCGTTGACGCGCTGGCTCAGCCGCACGCCGTACAAACAGTCGAACTGCACGTTCGGGGTGGGATAAAAGCAGAGACCGGTGTTGAAGTAGCCCGACCCCCGATTGTCGCCGCCCCCGAGTGGCGTGAAACCGAAGTATTCCGTGTAGCCCCCGACGCGCTTCGACACCTGAAACTGCAGCGAGACCGATGTCGACGACACGAACAGGCTGTCTCGGTCGGCGAGACGCACCGGGGCGAACGGCTGCGCACCCGACGCCTGCAAGCTCAATGTGCCGTTCCGCTGCCACTCGGCACTGACTCCCATCTTCAGGTAGATCCACCGCCGCAAGCCCCAGCCGGCGACGAGATTCAAGTACGGCTGCACGGCCAGCGCGGAAACGTCCGACGCGCCGGACGGCACCGTCAACCCTCCGACCGCTGTCAGCATCGGCCGCGCGTGGTGCTGCTGGATGATCTCGTACTTCGCGCCCACGGTCAGGTCGGAGCTGCCGAAGATCTCGCCGGTCATACCCTGTCGGCGGTCGTTGACGTCGGCCATCACGTAGCCGTCCCAGCGCAGTCGCAACTCGAGTTCGTTCGTCACGCCGTAACGGAACAAGAGTTCCGGCAACGAGCGTGTCGTTTCCTGCAGCCGTTCGGCGCGATCCGTGGCGCGGCGGAACGAGTAGCCGCTTTCCATCACCGTCACGCCGCGGCCGACGGTGTAGGTGGCGTCGGTGAAATCGGGCCGGTCGGTCGCGATCAGGTTGAAGTAATCCCAATCGGTGTCGACTTCCTGGCCGATGAGGTTCGGCCGGAACGTGTTGAACAGGCTGTCGGGATCGTCCCAATCCAGCCGGTGGATGCGCGGATACTCCGACGGATCGTCGACAGGGATCCGGCTCTTGTAATGCAGCGGCCCGTTGGGATTGTGACGCAGTTCGTGCAGCGTGTCCCACGACTCCTGCGGCTGCTCCCCGAGATCCTCGAACAGATCATCCCAGGTTTGCACCCAACGATCGACGAGCCGCGGCGCGGGAAGCGTCGATGGTTCCTCGGCGACACACGGTCTGGTCGCGGCAAGCAGGCAGATCAGCGTCAACCACCCTGCGGTGATTGGCCGGACGGTTCTCGCCGCGAATCCGCGCGCATATTCCACGAGCTCCCCTCGACCAGAAAAACTGGCGTGAGGAACTTATCGGCACAATCCCGACAACCGCTCGTCTTTGCCCGACCGGCTTTGCCTTGCGGCCACCCGGAGTTCCCCTGTCAGGAGGGAAGACACCGGCAGAACCTGCCGAATGCGAAAGCAGAATACGACGCTCACACTCCGTCCGCGATCCTTTAGAACAGGATCGCGAGATCGGTAATGAACAGCGTCTGATAGTTCTTCGTGCCGTCGTCGTACGGTTTGAGCCCGCCGGGATTGAGAACGTCGCCGTCGAACCAGTCGATCCGCAGATTGGGGCGGATGAAGCAGTTCTTGGACGCGGTCGGATACCACTTCGGGCCGAGCGTGAACTGATAGAAGTTGCCGGCGTAACCGAAGCGATCGGGCGGAAAGCCGCGGGCGTGGCTGGTGATGCCGCTCGGTGCGTCGCCGGGGAGAAAACCAGCCAGTCGGTAGCCCTCTTCGTCGCGCCACCATTCGAAGTTCAGGCCGAACGTGATGCGTTCGTTGATCTTGTAGAACCAGTATTGATTGAACCCGTACCAGTAAGCCGCTTTCCCGTTGGCGAGCGCGTTCTTCTGCACGCCGAAATCGCACTGGGCCACGTAGGTGAGTTGGTCGTTCCAGGGCTTCGTGTAAACCAGGGACTGGAAATACCGGGGCGAGAAATTCAGGTTCGCATTGGGTTCGCGAGAGTAGATGAACAGGTGGGACAAGTTCGACTTGTCGTCCCAGGTATAGGTCGAAGTTCCCATGTAGCCGAGGCTGGGGTTGGAGTCGTCGAAGTTGTCCCATCCGCGGACCAGCGCGCTGCTCATTTGCAGTTTGGCCGTGACGGGATAGCTCGCCCAGATCCCGGTGTGCGTGAACGGCTCGCCCCACTGGAACGTGAGGGGGATCGTATTGAAGAAATTCTGCGTCGTATCGACGGTGAAATAGCCAATGGGGGAGACGAACCGCCCGGCTTTGACGTTCAGCTTGCGGTAGGCGACTTCGGCGTAGGCATTCGGAAAAGCCCAGCCGTAGAACGCATTCCCGCCGTTGAGGTCTCCTTCGAACCCGCTGGCCGTCATCAGCCGGGAATTGGTTCCGTAGTTCGAACTGATTTTCCCGCCCCACGCCCAATCGTGGTCGGTGGTGTCCGCCGGCCGTTCGATGTTGAACCACAACTGGTTCAATTGATATTCGTTCGCCCGGTCGGTCCAGGTAACGGGGCCGTTCCAGTTGTCGCTCGGACTCTGAAAGTTCCAGGCGACACTCTGGTCGAGATTGCCGGAGAACTTCACGCCGCACGGCGCGAGCGGATTCGGGCAACATCGATGATCGAAGAAATCGGCCAGAGACCGGGGCAGTTCCGCCTCGGGTTCGACGGCGGGATCCGGTTCGAAAACTTCCGCTGTGCTTGCGGCGGAGAAGTCGAACCGCGAATCGGGCGATTCGATCTGCCCGCAGAGCAACGACAGCACACAGACGGCGAAGGTCGGCATCATGAGTCTCGGCAAAATGTCGCGGAAGTCCCCGAACGCAATCCGGGAAACCACGTGGGCCGAGACAGTTGCGGGGCGCGCCCCGCCAACCCACCAGCGCACAGGAGCGCCTTGTATCGTTCAGTATCGGCAAAGTCCGGAGAACCGCTTGAGTCCGGCGAGCGGCGCGGCGGCCATCCGCAGTGATTTTTCTGCCCCCGGGTCATCGATGTCCCGCAACAGAAACCAGTCAAAAACCGGTTGCAAGCGCTTCTAAGCGAATTTACACTGAGAAAAATCGGGCAGAGCATCTCTCACGAGTGCCGGTTTCACTTCCATCCATTTGCGAGCGACTCACCATGCGGGCCAGAAGCAAGTTCGTGCGCGGCTTGACGCTCGGGTTGTGCGGGATCCTGCTGGCCGCGACGTCGGCCTCCGCCTTCAATCGGTTCTACCGCTACAGCATCGTCAAGCTCTCGGGCGTCGATGAAGGCGGGAGCGCGTCGGCAGAGCTCGGCAACAATGCCGTCGCCAAGACGTACAAAGACGCCACGGGAATCGTCTACCAGATCGCACAATGCGGCGTGCTGAACGACTTCGGCGCCCCTCGGACATTTTCGGATCGCGGCCTGACGCTGATCGACCCGACGACCGGCGCCACGCTGACCGCCACGAGCGACCTGGAAGTCGTCACCAAGCTTAAGCCGCGGCCGAACACGGTTTCCACGTTCCTGTGGCGCGCGGCTGAGGTTCGCGTCTACGACCCCCGCTTCGCGACGACCACCACGACGTCGGACTGAGACGCTCTCGACGGAATGTCCGGTTTGACATCTCTGCTTAAAAAACGTAGACTTCAACCATCCTACAGAGGTCGTTGACTGTGCCGATGCCGTTCTTTTCTCCGGAAATCAGTCGCCTGTCCGAAACTTCGGCCGGCAGCCGGATCGTCGTGATTATTATTGAACGGGGCATTTAGCGACTTCAGGGTATCGCCGCACTCACCATCACCCTCAGGTCGCCCCTGAGGGTTTTTTGTTGTCCAGATCAAAGCCGCGGTTGGCAACCGCGGTCCAGGAACACCTCACATGCCCCGCATCGACATTTACGACACCACGCTCCGCGACGGCAGCCAGGGGGAAGGCGTCAACTTTTCCCTCCAGGACAAGCTGCTGATCACGCAGAAACTCGACGCGGTGGGCATCGATTTCATCGAAGGGGGCTACCCCCTCTCCAACCCGAAGGACGCCGAGTATTTCCAGCGCGTCCGCGACTTGCCGTTGAATCATGCGAAGATCGCCTCGTTCGGCATGACGCGCCGCAAGGGATGCGGTGCGGAAGACGACATCGGCATGGTCGCGTTGCGGGACGCGAAGACGCCGGTCTGCACCGTCGTCGGCAAAACGTGGGACCTGCAAGTCTTCGAGGTGCTCCGCGTCGATGAAGCGGAAAACCTGGCGATGATCCGTGATTCGGTCTCCTTCCTGAAAGCCGAGGGGCGGACCGTCATCTATGATGCCGAGCACAGCTTCGACGGATTCCGCGCCAATCCCGAGTTCGCCTTGAAGACGTGGAAAGCCGCCGAAGAGGCCGGCGCCGACTTGATCGTCCTCTGCGACACCAACGGCGGCCGGTTGCCGGAAGAAATCGCCGCGGCGGTGGACGCCGTCCGCAAGGAACTGCGCATCCCGGTCGGCATCCATTGCCACAACGACAGCGAAGTCGCCGTCGCCAATTCGCTTGCCGCCGTCGACCACGGGGCCGTGCACGTGCAGGGAACGATCAACGGCATCGGCGAACGGTGTGGCAACGCGGATTTGATCAGCGTCATGGCAAATCTGTCGCTTAAGAAAGGCTACGAAGTCCTGCGGAACAACGGCCTCCAGCATCTGACCGAACTGTCGCGGTATGTCTACGAGATCGCCAACATGAATTTCTGCTCGAACCAGCCGTTTGTCGGCACGAGCGCCTTCGCCCACAAAGGGGGGATGCACGTTCACGCAGTAGCCCGGCTGGCGTCGAGCTACGAGCATCTGCCGCCGGAAAGCGTCGGCAACGAGCGGCGATTCCTGGTGAGCGAACTCTCCGGCCGATCGAACATCATCGCCAAGACGGATAAATATCGCCTGAGTCACGATCAGGCGCTGATGACGAAGATCCTCAACCGCGTGCAGGACCTGGAGAACGAAGGCTACCAGTTCGAAGCGGCGGAAGCGTCGTTCGACCTGTTAGTCCGCAAGGAAGCCGGCCTGTACGAGCCGGCGTTCGAATTGCTGAAGTACCGCATCAATGTCGAGACGGAAGAAGAACGCGCTCCGGAAACAGAGGCGACAGTAAAACTCGTCGTCGCCGATCGCACCGAGCACATCGTCGCGGAAGGTGACGGCCCGGTGAACGCGCTGGACAATGCCTTACGCACGGCCCTTGGCAAGGCGTATCCGAACCTCGAGCGGATGCAGCTCGTCGATTACAAGGTGCGGGTGATCAACTCGACGGAAGGGACCGCCGCGAAGGTCCGCGTGGTGATCGAAAGCCGGGACGAGTTCGACGTGTGGAGCACCGTCGGCGTGAGCGAAAACATCATCGAAGCGAGCTGGCTGGCCCTCGTCGACAGCGTGGAATACAAGCTGTATAAGGACAGAGAGAAAGCCGAGAAGGGGAGAGCGTCATGACCGCAGTCCTGACATCGAACGCCAAAGTCATCGAAGTGACGCCGGTCGAATTCACCGAGATGCCTACGGACCGCCGCGTGCGTTTCACGGTAGAGCAGTACGAGCAACTGATGCGCGCCGGTTTCTTAATCGAAGGGTCGCCGATCGAATTGCTGGACGGACAACTCTACTGGAAAGATCGACGGGACAGCGGAAGTCCGGATATGACCGTGGGCAAACGACACGTGATCGCTGTGACGTTGATCTATTCGTGGTTATTGGAAGCTAGTCGCGGACATAATTGCTTCCCCCTCAGCCAGCAACCGCTTCGCCTGACTTCCTCGGACGCGCCAGAACCGGATGCCAGCCTGATTCGCGGAACATTGCTGGAATTTGACGATGATCCCGAAGACGTACTGCTTGTGGCGGAAGTTGCAGATTCTTCTCTGGATCGCGATCTCGGCGATAAGTATCAGCTGTATTCATGGGTCGGCGTTCGCACGTACTGGGTTCTTAATCTTACAGATGACACCCTGGAAGTTTGGGAACAACCCGATTCCACCGCCCGCGAATACCGTCAGCGAACCGTCTTCCATAAAGGGGAGTCGGTTTCCTTAACGCTCGCCGATGGCACAGTTGTCTCGACGCCCGTTGAATCACTTATTCCTTAGATTTCACTCGGAATGCCCATCGACCTCCCCAAGCAATATTCCCCGCAGGACGCCCAGGCGAAATGGTTTTCGTTCTGGGAGTCGCACGGCTGGTTTGACGCCGATCCCAATCCGGCGAAGCCGCCGCATGTCATCATGATCCCGCTGCCAAACGTGACCGGGGCGCTCCACATGGGGCACGCCCTCAACGGCACGTTGCAGGATCTGCTCACGCGGTGGAAGCGGATGCAGGGCTTCGAAGCGTTGTGGATGCCGGGCACCGATCACGCCGGCATCGCCACGCAGGCCATCGTCGAAAAGCGGATGTTCGAAGAGGAAGGCAAGACCCGGCACGATGTCGGCCGCGAAGCGCTCGTCGCCCGCATCTGGAAATGGAAAGAAGAGTACGAGGCCCGCATCCTCGGCCAGCTCAAGCAGATCGGCGCGAGTTGCGACTGGCGGCGAGTGCGGTTCACGCTGGACGAAGTCTGCTCGAAAGCCGTGCGGCGGACATTCTTCAAGATGTTCAAAGACGGCCTGATCTACCGCGGCCAGCGGCTGGTGAATTGGGACGTACACTTGCAGACCGCCGTCGCGGATGACGAAGTGTACACGGAAGACATCGCCGGCAAGTTCTGGACGTTCAATTATCCGGTGGTGAATGACGCCGGCGAACCGACCGGTGAGCGGATTTCGTTTTCCACCACGCGGCCCGAAACGATGCTCGGCGACACGGCCGTCTGCGTGCATCCGACCGACGAGCGCTACACGCATCTCGTCGGCAAAAACGTGCGGATTCCGCTGAACGGCCGGTTGATTCCGATTATCGCCGACGCGCTGCTGGCCGACAAAGAGCTCGGCACCGGCTGCGTAAAGGTGACGCCGGCCCACGACCCCAATGACTACGCCTGCGGTCTGCGCAACAAGCTGCCGCTGATCAACATCCTGAACTCCGACGGCACACTCAACGACAACGCCGGCGAGTGGAAAGGCCAGGACCGCGCCAAAGCCCGCGAATATATCGTGGCGAAGATGGAATCGCTCGACCATTTCGAGAAAGTCGAAGACCGCCAGATTCCGATGAAGTTCAGCGACCGCAGCAAGACGCCGATCGAGCCGTACCTGT
>CAZDGB010000077.1:0-21417 GCA_964504645.1 uncultured Planctomycetaceae bacterium
TCCAGATGAATATCCAGGAACTCGCCACGCTCACCTGTGAGAAACTGCCGGTGAAGATGCTGATCCTCAATAACCAGCACCTCGGCATGGTGGTGCAGTGGGAAGACCGTTTCCACGCCGGCAACCGCGCCCATACGTACCTCGGCCCGGTCGATCATCCCGAGGCGATCGGCGCGGGTGAGGGGGGCCACTACGAGGCCACTTTCCCGAACTTCGTGCAGATCGCGCAAGGCTACGGCATCAAGGCCCGGCAAGTCCGCAGCAAGAAGGAATTCCCCGCCGCCCTCGCCGAGATGATCAGCCACGACGGCCCGTACCTGTTGGACGCGATCACGCCCTACCAGGAACACGTGCTGCCGATGATCCCGAGCGGACGCACGGTAAGGGATATCATCGTCGAGTAGGTTTCAAGGAGCGATGGACTCATGGCGACCGCAACGCTCGCTGAGAAACTTCTCACGGTCGAAGATTATCTGCAAATCGACGACGGCAATCGATCCACCGAGTTGGTTCGCGGAAGGATTGTCGAGATGCCCCCGACGAAAATGGGTCATGGAGTCATTTGCGCGATCATTGCCAAACTGCTGGGCAACTATCTTGATGAACACAAGTCGGGCCGCGTAGTCACGAATGATGCTGGTGTGTTAACTCATCGAAATCCGGATTCGCTGCGCGGCGCGGATGTTGCGTATTACTCGTTTCACAGAGTTCCTGCAGACTTCGATCTTTTTGAGACATATCCGGCCGCTGCACCGGAGATCGTTATAGAAGTTAAATCACCTGGCATTTCCTTGCCCGACCTCACCGAGAAGGTTGCCGAGTATCTTCACGCTGGCGTGGACATCGTCTGCGTGATCGATCCGGAAGAGCGAGTGACCGTTGTGCAGACGCCCCACGCGCCGCCGCGTACTCTGGCGAGCGGCCAGGTTCTCGAATTCCCGTCGATCCTGCCGGGCTTTCAAGTGAAGATCGCGGAACTGCTCGCGTAGCTAACGCGATTTTCCTCCGCGCGGTCTTGGCTCTCCGCGAACGCGCCACTACGATAGTTGCAGCGCCCGCCGGACTACTCTGCCATCAACATCCCGCCTACGGAAGGAAATTGGATGCGTCTTCCCCCCGCCCTGCTGTTTTCGTTTGCTGCGCTGTGCGCGTTCGCTGAATTGTCATCCGCCGGCGATTGGCCAACATTTCGCGGGACGAATCGCTCGGCCGTTTCGCCCGACACCGGCCTGCTCGACAAGTGGCCCGCCGAAGGACCGCCGCTCGTGTGGAAGACAACCGGCGCGGGCCGCGGCTACTCCAGCCTGGCGATTCAGGACGGACGCATCTACAGCCTCGGCGACGCCCCATCGATCGTCGACGATAAGGACGAATATCTCGTCGCGTTCTCCGAAGCTGACGGCAAGCCGCTCTGGAAGGCCAAAGTCGGCGCTCCGTGGACGTCGGGCAAACCCGATTGGCAAAGTTCGCGCGGCACACCGTCGGCGAGTGACGAGTTCGTTTACACCGTCTCTCCACAAGGTGAACTCGTCTGCTGTCAGACGGCGAGCGGCTCGGAAGTCTGGCGGAAGCATTTGATGCACGAATTCGGCGGCAAGAAGGCCGACGGTTGGGGCTACAGCGAATCGCCGTTGATCGACGGCGAACTCGTGATCTGCACTCCCGGCGGCGAGCAGACGACGATGGCCGCCCTCAATTGCCGCACCGGCCAGCCGATCTGGAAGATGGTGCGGCCCGGCGACCGCGGTGCAGGGCACGCATCAATCGCTATCGCAGAGATCGGCGACGTCCGCGTCTACGTACAGACGACCGGTAGCGGCGCGATGGGCGTCCGCGCGTCCGACGGGGAATTGCTGTGGTCGTATCCGATCGACCAGACGACCGCCGTTGCTCCCACCCCGATCATCCGCGGCGACTATGTTTTCTTCGCCGCGGGCTACCGCCGGGGCGGCGCGCTCTTGCAGCAGATTCCCGGCGAAAACGGCACCGTGACGATCAAGGAAATCTATCCTCTTCAGACGAAGCTCGCGAACAAGCACGGTGGCGTCGTGTTGGTCGGAGACTATCTGTTCGGCGACACCGATGACTCCGGCGTGCCGTACTGCGCCGATTTCCTCACTGGCGAAATCAAGTGGCAGAAGCGAGGCTCGGGCAAAGGCTCCGCGGCGATGGCTGCGGCGGACGGACATCTCTACATTCGCTACGCTGATGGCACGACAGTCCTCGCAAAAGCCGATCCGACCGATTACGTCGAAGTCGGTTCTTTCCGCCCGTCCGGCAGCGGCGACCGCCCGAGTTGGTCGCACCCCGTCATCCTCGACGGCAAGCTGTATCTCCGCGACCAGGATGTGATCTCGTGCTATAACGTGCGGAAATAAGACCGCGGTTGCCAACCGCGGCTTTGCTAAGCGACTACTTTCGTACCCAGCGGAAGATTTCCAACTCATCCACGCGGACGACTTGCCGTTCTCGCTTGTCGTGCCGGACGAGTGGCGTGCGTTCTCGACTGTCGAGACGATACGTTTCCTGCATTTCGTCCAACCAGCGGTCGAATGCTGCGTTATCGAACGGCTGATCGCCGTCGCGGTAGAGGACGCACCACAGCGGCGTCGTGGACGAGACGCGTTCCCAATCGAGCAGCTGTTTCGCGTGATGCCGCGGCGAATAGATGTGGAGGTTGCAGAGATACTGCGCCGACCAGCTTAGCTCCGTCCAGGTGCCAGGGGAGAAGTCCCGGCCGAGATCGGATTTCACGCAGGCGACTTCGCCGGCGTGCTGCGCGTTCGGCCAAAACCACATAGCAAACGCACGAGCACGGGCATCGGCCTGCGTTTTCGTTGGAAAGGCAACGTCGCGGGCCAGGCTCGTGACGCCAATCAAACCGAGTCCGATCAGCACGGCCTGCGACCAGCGGGCACGGGCGGCGGGATTCGCGATGCGGCTCAGCAGCGAACTCGTGCCGAGCCCCATCAATAGGCAAATCGCCGGCGCGATCGCCTGCGAGAATTTCACATGGCCGCCATAGGGATACTTCTGAATCGCCGCGGCGAGCATCTGCAATCCGAACGGCATGAGCCACACGAACCATTGTTGCGGCGGGCGGTGACGCACCATCCATGCGGCCCCGGTAAAGACGGTGATCGCCGTGAGCAGGCTGCCGCCGTGACGCCCGCCGACGGGATACGCAAAGAACTCGCCGGCGTGAGCGTGCCAGAACCACTGCGGCCATTGCAACGGATTCGAGAGGCTGGGGAACGAGTCTTTCCAAAAGTCGGCCATGAACTGCTGTTCGGACGACGCCTGCCCCTTCGCCAGCGCGAGGACGCCGACGAGCGCGACCAGCAACAGGCCATTCATCGCGAGCCACGGAACAATCACCGCCCGCGATCGTTCGCGCCAGCATTCTACCAACAAGGCCGCGCTGATCGCCCCAGCCACGAAGATCGAGGGATACGCAATCAGCACCGCGGCCGGCGTTGTCAGCGCAAGCAGCCATAACCAGATATTTTTTTTGCCTTGCGTCTGCCATTGACTCCAGAGTGCGAGCAGCGTCACCGACAGGAACAAGTCCGACGCATATTGCTTGGCCTCGGCAGCGTAACGAGTGCCGGAGTACGCGACGGAAAACACGCCGACGGCCACGGCGACCGCGAGGGCATCCGACGTTATTTGCTGAACAACGCGATAGAACACCAGCAGCGCCGCGATGCTGCACACGAAGGGTAATAGCCGCAGCGACCATTCAGAGAAGCCACAAAGATCGACGACCGTTTTCTGCGCCCACAGAAAGCACGCGGGGGCAACCTGGTGGTAATCGAGAGGCTTAGTCAGACCGAGGTAATCACGGTCGATGAGATTGACGCAGAGAAACGCTTCGTCTTCCCACAACGGGAACTTCAGGAAGAACCGAGTGCAGCGAAGCAGGACGCCGAGGGCTAGTAAGACGAGTGTAGCGCGAACGAGGAATTGGTTGTGCGTCGCCGAATGCGACGCAACTTCGGTGGGCCTCGCAGAGCCTCGACCCACCCTACGGGCAACTGCTGGTTCGGTGATCTCGGCGACGAACATGGGCTTCTTCAAGCGGCGCGGAGCAGAGCCGGCAACGCGGGTTGAGAGAGGGATCCGGATTCACAACGGTCCAGCAGCTTGCGGACTCGATACCGGCTCCACAAAAATTCCGACACATACATTCCCACCCGTTCGAGCCGCCGCTGGAGATAGTCGGCTTTGATCCGCCGCAACGGGCGGTGATTGCGCTGCAGAATGCTCAGCGTGTCGTCGAGCCCGCCGGCGGGAATGGGCTGAGCGTTCGACTCCACCCGCTTCAGCAACAACCCGAAATTGCCGCCCGCGCCGCTGCTGAACGTTTCCTCGAGCGCAAATCCGGCGCGGCCGAGCATCTGCGACACCGGCCGCGGCGAGAACGTGTGGATGTGGGCGTAATGGAACATCTTGCGGCGGTCGCTGTATTCCATGTCTAGACTCGGGCATTCGAGATACAGCCGCCCGCCCGGACGGAGAATTCGATGAATCTTTCGCAGCGCGGCGAGCGGCGAACGGAAATGCTCGATCACGTGAATTAAGAGCACGACGTCGTGCCGCGGCACATCGGGCAGATCGAAGACGCTGCAATGATCGATCTGCGCTCTCAATTTTTCGGCGGAGAATCGTTGAAAGCCGGTACCGGGTTCGATGCCGCTCGCCGTATATCCAGCGAGTTCGAACGATTTCACGTTGCAGCCGATGCCGGCGCCGACCTCGAAAATCTGCGCGTCGTCCGGAAGAAATGGTGCCAATCGCCGCAGCACGCGCTGGCCTTTGTTCCAGGCCCGCAGAATACGGCGATCGGACGGCGTTTCCTCGCCATGGTAGTCCTGGCGGTAGTTGCTGGCGTAGTACTGAACCAGTTCGTCTTCGGTCGGGATGCGTTCGTGGCCGACGAGGCCGCAATGAACGCAGGCCACCGTGACCAACGGTTCCCCCGCGCGGTCTTCACGGCAAACGACTTCGTATTCCGAACATCCGCACAAATCGCACTGACGCATGATGTCGCCCTCCCTGGCCATTTGGCCGCGGAAGGATAAGCAGGCGGGCGAATCTGGTCAACGGGAGTTTGCGAAGGCTTGAGGCTTGAGGCTTGAGGCTTGAGGGGGAAGACAGGGGGACTTCTCGGTGTTCGGTGCGGGTCTCCTGACGTCGGGAGACCCGAGCCGAACAGAGGCTCTCATGTCTTCAAATTCGCTCAAGCCTGAGGTCTCAAGCCTCGAGCCCGATTTCACGCTGCGTTGGATTTCGACGAGCGGATATTGCCGTCCTCACTGACGTCTTCGAAACGGACTGCCATCCGTTTCGAGACGCCCGATTCTTCCATCGTGACGCCGTACAACACGTCGGCGACGGTCATCGAGCGCTTGTGATGCGTGATCATCACGAACTGCGTCGACTCCTGGAATTCCTTCACCACGGAGATGAAGCGTTCGACGTTCGCCTCGTCGAGGGCGGCGTCGACTTCGTCCAAAATGCAGAACGGACTGGGCTTGGTGCGAAAGATGGCCATGATGAGGGCGATGGCCGTCATCGTCTTCTCACCGCCGCTGAGGAGCGAGATGCTGCGGAGTTCCTTGCCGGGCGGCCGGGCTTTGATGTCGATGCCGCATTCCAGAATGTCTTCGGGGTCTTCGAGGATGATGTCTCCCTCGCCGCCGCCGAACACCTTGCGGAACAACTGCTGGAAGTGCGCACGGATAGTGTCAAAGGTTTCCGCGAACATTCGGCGGCTCTCGGCGTTGATGCGGCGGATGATGTCTTCGAGCGTGGCTTTTGCCTCAACGAGATCCTGCAACTGGGCACTCAAGTGCTGAAAGCGCTGTTCGAGGGTGTCGAGGTCGCGGAGGCTGTCGGTGTCGACGCTACCCATCATCTTCAGCTTCTTACGCAGCCGGTTAACGCGGGCTTCGATCTCAGGGCGAATCTCCTCGAACGTCGCCGCCCCCGTTTGCGCTTCGCGGGTCACCGACTCCGCGTCATCCTCCTCGGCCTCCGTTTCGTCGTGCTTCTTCGTCGCGCCCGCACGCTCCTCCAGATACAACTGATACGCGGAGGCTTGCGTCTGCGCCAGGTCGGCAATCTGAATCTGATACTCTTCATCGAGCCGTTCGGCGAGCGACGTCAATGTCTGCTGAACATCGCGGTGCCGGAGTTCGAATTGATGCGATTGATCGGCTAACTCGCGGCGGCGCTGGCGGAGCTTCGCCTCGCGATCGGTCAGCGCGCCGCGGCGGAGGCGGAGTTCAGCTTTCTCGGCGTGGATGCGGTCGACTTGCTCCTGACGCTGCTCGGCGACGAGATACTGTTCGTCGAGCACGGCCCGTGTGTTGAGGAGATTCAATGTCACCTGGCTGAGTTTGGTGACGGCGTTCTGCAACCGGCGGTCGGCTTCGTCGCTCTGCTGCTGGCGAACCTGTTGCTCTTCCTCCAGGCGCGACAACTGCTCGCGCTGCGATTGCAACCGATCGGTCTGCTTGGAGAGGTCGAGTTGCTCGCGGGCGGAGCGATCTTCCAGATCGCGGACGTGCTGTTCGGCTTCCGCCAGCAGCAACTCCATCGTCTCCAGTCGTTCGGTGGATTCGGCAAGATTTGACTTGGCAGCTTCGGCAGCGGCTCGAACTTTCTGCATGGCATCGCGAGCCGACGCCATCGTACGCTGGTGCTGTTCAATCTGTTGCGCGAGCTGCCGCTGCTCCGCGGCGGCGCGTTCCAAGTCCTGTTCGCGCGCCGTCAGTTCGGCTTTGGCGTCGGCAAGAAGTTGCAATGTTTGATCGTGTGCCGCGGTCGCCTCATCGAGTTGCGAGTCGGCGCCGCTCAGCGACAGCAGCAATTCCTGGAGCGATGCTTCCTGTTCGACGATGTCGTGATCCAGCTCATGCAATTCCTGCTTGAGCCTGCGTAGCTCGCTCTTGCGGGAGACGAGGGCCGTTTCACTGCGGACGAGGCCGACGTAGAGCGACCCGTTCGGTTCGAGCGCTTCACCTTGCAGCGTGATGAACCGGCAACCGCGGCCGACGGTGCCGGCCAGCCGAATCGCCGCGTCGAGCGTCTGCACGACCCAGGTGTCGGCGAGGACCGCTGCGGCGAGCCCTTGCGGACCGCGTTCCGTGACCACGAGTTGATCGGCACGGCAAACGATCCCCGGATGTCCCGTCAAATCCACGGGGCTTTCGACGGCGTCGAGCAACGCGGCGAACCGCGATTCCTGTCGTGTTTCCGCTTTCGGTTTTCGTCCGGCTGCATCGGGCATGGCCAGAAAACCAACTCGGCCGCTCAACTGGCAGAAGCCGCTTTCCACGTAGTCCATCAGCGGCTGATATTCGGTCAGCACAATGAGCTGTGCGCGCGAACCGAGCGCGACTTCCAATAGCGCCGCGTGTTCCAGATCGACTTCGAGCAGATCGGCGACGCTGCCGACAACGGTGTCCCACGGAGCGTGCCGAGTGGTTTGTGCCCGGCTCAGAATCTCCTTGGGACCGATGCCGAGGCCTTCCTGCCGCAGTTCGAGGTCTTCCAGCAGGCTCTTGCGGGCGGCGGCGGCGCTGCGGCGTTCGCGGTTTTCGGCCAGCGTCGATTTCGACGAATCCTGCACGTGCAGCAAGGTCTGGCGATGGTTCTGTATCTTGCGCAGCGCTTGCTGGGCGTCGGAGTAGCGCTCCTGAGCTTGCCGGACAATTTGTTGTTGCTGATCGACCGCGATCCGCAGCCGCGCCAGATGGTCGTCGGCGTCCTGAATCTGTTCCTGCAGGCGGGCCAATGCGAATTCGGTCGAGGCGTTCTGATTCTGTTCCGCCACGACGGCTTGTGCGGCGGCGGCGGCGGTCTGCTGCAACTCGCGATGCCGTGCACGGAGTTGTTCGGCTTCGTCTTTCTGTGAGATCAACCAGGCTGTGCGGCGCTGCAATTCCTGCTGTTGCGACTCATGATGCGCGGCGAGTTCCTCCGTTTCGATTTCCAGCGTGGCGACTAGATCGGCTTTCTGGACGACTTCGTTGCGGATCGCGGCGGTTCGCTGGTTGAGCAACTGTTGCTGTTGCCGCAATCGCTCGATCTCGCCTTCGAGCTCTTGTGTGCGGGCTGATTGATGCGTCAGTGTGGTAACGTGCCCGGCGATCGTTTCCCGGCAGCCCGCGTTGAGCCGTTCCGCGTCGCGCAGGCGATGATCGAGGTCGCCCTGTTCGGCGTCGAACGCGGCGCCGTCCTCTTCCAAGATCCGCTGCTCTTCATTGACTTCGGATAACCTGCCTTCGAGTTCGGCCCGGCGCTCATCCAGCGTGTGCTGTTCAGCGGTGAGGCGGCGATAGTCATCGGCGGCAAGTCCGTGCCACCAAAGCTGCAATTCCTGGCTGATTTCGCGGTACTTCGCTGCTTTTGCCGCCTGGTTGCGCGTTGAGGTCAATCGCGCTTCGACTTCATCCACGATGTCGGTCAGCCGCAGCAGATTCTGCCCGACCCGCTCTAGCTTGCGCTGGGCATCGACTTTGCGAGACTTGTACCGGCTGACGCCGGCGGCTTCTTCAAAGACGGCACGGCGATTCGTCGGATTGGCTTGCAGGATCTGATCGACGCGGCCTTGCTCGATGATGCTGTACGCCGCAGACCCAGCTCCCGTGCCGAGGAACAGATCCTTGACGTCCTTGAGCCGCGCGGCCGACCGGTTGATCAAATACTCGCTGTCGCCGTTGCGCCAGATGCGGCGGCCAATCTGCACTTCGGCCATGTCGAGCGGCAAGAGCCGCGACGCGTTGT
The DNA here is from genome assembly GCA_964504645.1 of uncultured Planctomycetaceae bacterium. GTDB lineage: Bacteria > Planctomycetota > Planctomycetia > Planctomycetales > Planctomycetaceae > CAZDGB01. Next base: position 8,797 of record CAZDGB010000077.1, read on the forward strand.
CGAACGTGAGCGTCGCTTCGGCAAAACTATTCGGCTTGCGGCCGGCCGAGCCGTTGAAAATGACGTCAGTCATTTCCTTGCCGCGCAGGCTCTTGGCCGATTGATCGCCCAGGAGCCATTTCAGCGCGTCAACGACGTTGCTTTTGCCAGAGCCATTCGGACCGACGACGCACGTCACACCCGGAGCGAAATCGAACCGGACGCGATCGGCGAAGCTCTTGAATCCATGCAGCTCCAGCGACTTCAGCATTGATCCACCATGAGGTGACTAAGCGCTGAGGGCTCAGGACCAAGTGACAGAGGCGAGTTCCGAGTTATCTGTCTGTCCCTTAGCTCTTAACCCTCGGTCCTTAGCCTATTCCGGCTCCGATTGCGGGGGCGGCTCGCTTGTATCGATCGATTCGGGTTTCGACTCTGATTTCGGCTCGGCCGGAAGTTCCGGTTCCGTGTTGCCTTTGGTGCCGCGGAACGCGCCCGGTGTGGCCCACGCTGGCAGAATGCGGCGAAATGAGCGTTCCGGCTTTTTGGCCGCTGCCGTGGGCTTGGATGGCTTCTCGTCAGCCTTCGGCGACTTGTCTTCAGCAGTCGATTTGTCGGCCGCTTTCGGATCGCGTTCCGGCGGTACGTTGGTCATCGCGCCGGACGACTCTTCCGGCTTGTCTTCTTCATAGAGTTTTTCTTCCTGCGGCGTCTCGTGATGGAAGATATTCGGGGCCATATTGTCGCGGCCGATGCGGGTCTTGCGGCCGCCTTTGCTCGCCGGAGCGCCGGGCATTGCCGGCCGTTCGTACATTCGCCCGGCTTCCGGCAGCGAATCGTGCGTGAACCGGCCCGGCAGGTTGTGCTGCGCGTCGGCCTGCATCAGCATTTGCACCACGTCGGGGTAGGTCGCGTCGAGTTCGCTCACCGCGCGGATGACGTCGGAGACGTTCAGCGGCACTTCGCGGTGTTCGTCCGGCGCGTCGGTCGAGAAGCGGCGAATCGACGCCGTCTGCGCGCCCGCCTGGGCCGTGATCATGATGTTCTTCCCCGCCGTCAGATACATCGGGGCGGACATTTTCTGATTGGCGCCGAACAGCACCACTTCCGGCCGCGTGCGGGTCGCGAGGTGGACGAGCGGCTCGTTCTCAGTGTCGACCTCGTGCAGCATGTAACCGGTCTTGCCCTCCATCACCTTGATCAATTCGCCCTGGATGAACGGATCGTTCTTGTCGAGCACCCACAACGAGCGGAACGCGCCATATTTCGTTTCCATGCTCGATTCATTCATCAGCTTTCGCAACGCGACGTGAGCATCGGCGTTGTCGATCACCGACAGCGCCGCCAGTGCGAAGACGCGGAACGCCGGCTCGGAGCGCGTGGCTTCGGCGAGGACTTCCACGCCCTCCGCTTCGCCGAGATAGGCGAGGGCCACCGCTGCGTGGAACCGGCATTCGAGCAATCCCGCTGACAAGCCCGCTTTCAGGGCCGGAATCGCGTCGGCGCCGATGCCCTCTAACTGCAAAGCCGCCTGCTCGGCTTTCTCCGGAACCTGCAATTCTTCCCGCAAGCGGTCAATGCGGAGCCGCTTGGCGAGCGGGACATCGCGATTGCCGTGCTTCTGTTCGAACTTTTCTTCGCGGAAGGCGAGATGGCGCACGACCTGCAAATAACGATGAAAGTTGTTCTTGTATTTCGGATGGACTAACAGCTTGATCTTCTGATCGTTCTTGGCTTCCGCCATCGGTTGTTGCGTGCCGTGTTTGTCGAAATCGTGAAACCGCCGGCTGATGGCCTCGGCAATACGAATGGCGTTACGCATGCTGCGAAAGTCGTTGCGGAGGTAGATCGACAGTTCACGTTCCCGCGTGACGGTGCCGCCGCCGAGCACGATGCCCCGCTTGAGCAACGCCGGCGAGTCCTTTTTGTTCTTGCCGATCGCCGCGGTCAGCACCGGACCTTTGGCGCGGGCGTAGTGATGTCCCGCCAATTGGCCTTTGCCCGGAACGAAGGCCTGCTCGGTGAGGTAAGATTCCATCAGCCACCCCCCTTCCAGGCTGGTGGCGTTGGCGCTTTCGGGAATCCAGACCTGCACGTCTATATTCTCGCCTTTGTCCAGCAGCGGCGGCAGAAACGCACGAATGTAAACCAGGGCGGTGTCCGGCCGTTTGAGCAAATCGTTCGGATTGCGAACGTTGCGATGCTTCAGGTCTTCCAGCAGCGCCGTGCGGAACGGAGAGGGCGCCGGATTGCCGCCGGTGCCATTCAGTCCGACCACCAGCCCGACTCCTTCGACTTTGATCGCCGTCAGCCCGGCGAACGTTGTGTATTCGCCAATGAGTGGCGTTTCAACGCGAGTCTGGTAGTGATCCTTCGGGTCGTCCTCATCCTCACCAGCGACGTCGAAGCTCACCGATTTTTTCGACGCGCCTTTTTTTTCCGGCTCCTTGGCGAAGACCGGCGAAATCATCAGGCAGCCGAAGAGCCAGACCGGCCACCAGGAATTCGTGGGATTCAGCGAGATTCTCATGACCGCGACTCCATTCGCAGTGACAGGGCCGTCGGTCATGCCCCGAAGAGCATGCACGACGTGAGACACCGGCACGAGCCGATGCATTGGCGATAGACGGGAAATTGTGAAGAGAGAGAATCAGGGAGGGGAAGGTTATGCGGGAGGAGACAAACGGTCAAGGCGAGTTTTGGCTCGGCAAAGGTCCTACTTTTCCCGAGAATTCCGCAGGATCTCTTCCTGTAGCCGCCCCACATGCCACATGTAGTTCGGACCGTAGCCCATCTTGCGGCCCCACTCATTCTTGACGGCTTCGGCGAGATGTTTCTGGGCAGATTCCTGATCGTCCTCGACGAAGAAGTTCAGGCCGATGTAGAGTTCCGCGTAGAACAGGCGCTTGGCGCGGTCTTCTTTGGTGATTTCTGCCGAAGCGATGCCGTCGAGGATTTCCTCTGGCGTGATTTCTCCCGCGAACAGCTTGTACACGGCCGGGAATGGCTCGCGGTCGTCCTTGACGTATTTTAAGAGTCCCTCGCGAGCCTTCTCACGCCCCAGGGACTTCACCTGCGAGAGATACCGCCAGATGCCGTTCTCGCGGTCAACGTTGTCGAACTGGTGATAGACCTCGAATTGGTGCGCGGCCTTTTTGTAATCCTCGGCGTAGAAATACGCGATCCCGCGCCGCCAGTGGCCCGTTTCCAACTTCGGGTCGAGTTTGACCATTTTCTCGTAATCGGCGACGGCCTCGTCGAACTTCCCCTGAAAGAACCGCGCATCACCGCGCTGGGAATAAAGGTTGATGTCTTGCGGATTCTCTGCGAGTTCCTGCGTCAGCTTGTCCTCGGACTCGCGGAACGACTTCTGCATGCGCTCGACGCGGTCGGCCGGCAGCGGAGCGTCAGCGCCCAATCCGCACAACAACAGGACAATCAGTAGAGACGACAGTCGCTTCATGAGAACCTCCGAGCGCCATCTTGGCGTTCACGCGAAGTTTCTGCTACCGTGCTGCGGAGCTTGGGGGTGGTGGCTTGCTGGTTGGAAAGCCATTAACTCCCAGCAAGGTCCCATTGTGATTCGCATGATCTCATACCCCGACCCACTACCTACAACCCTCAACCCACAATCTCCATGCAGGACGGATTCCTCGGCTACAAATCGTCGTTCATGCTCGACTTCGTCGTCGCGGCGTTGGTTTTGATCGTGCCGGTCCTGCTCTTCAGCCTGTACACGGTCAAGGTCCGCAAGAACTTTTTGTTGCACCGCAATCTGCAGTTGCTGCTCGGGATCGTATTGCTGATCGCTGTGGCGGCATTCGAAGTCGATCTGCGGCTGCAAGGGGGCTGGCTCGCCGTCGTCAACAAGGGAGAGCCGAAGCTCACTCCGGAGAAGCTGTCGTTCGTCGGGTCGCTTCTAGTCGTGCATCTCGTCTTCGCGATCTCCACGCCGTTCTTGTGGATCGCGACGATCGTGCTGGCGTTGAGACGCATTCCCAATCCGCCGCAGCCGGGGCCGCACAGCGGCCTGCACAAAATTCTCGGCTGGCTCTCGACGATCGACATCACGCTGACGTCGGCGACGGGACTGGTGTTCTACTATTTTGCGTTCGTTCGCCGGTGAACAGCGGCCGACGACTTAAATTCTCACAAACAACTTCTGCCGGTACAGCCAGAACACGAACAACCAGAAGCACAGCAGAACCAAATTGCAGCGGATGAGAGGTTCGTACGGCTCCCAGCCAGGCTGATAGAACGTAAAGACGTTCTGGCCGAAGAACCGCTGGAGCGTCCGTTCCGTCCAGGCCGGCAAGAGTTGGCCCAGCACGTACAGAACGATGGAATTCATGCCGGCGACCGCCAGCGGGAATGACCAGGCGTTGAAGCCGACGACGTCGATGAGGAAATAGAACCCGGCGAGAATCAGCCAGCACCAGCCGGTGCTGAACAACGACCAACCCGGCGTCCAGATCCGTTACACGAGCGGGCAGAACTCGAAGTGATTGAGGGCCCAACCGGCCGCTAGACCCAGCACGGCGCAGATCAACAGGCCGCCGACGACGTTGGTTTTCGATTCCGAACTGCGGATCGCTTCGCCGGTCATCAGGCCGAAGAGCATCGTCACCAGCGACGGAATGAAATTCAGCGTGGTGTAGCCGCCGGAATTGAACTCGAACGGCTTGTCCCGCGGAAATAAGTTGAGAAACCACTTATCGAAGTACGCCGCCGGGTTGGCATTCATCTGCCAGTGAGCGGCGAAGCCGGTCAGAAATTCATTGAATTTTTCCGGCACTAAGGTCGTGAGATCGAAGTCATTCGGCGGCAACGGCGTCGCGGCGAACCAGGCCCAATACGCGATCAGAATGATCTGTCCGACGAGCAACTGCAGCCACGTGGGCCGGTTCCAGAGCAGGAACAGGAACACGTATCCGAGTCCGATCTGCGTCAGGACATTCACGAACTCAAAATTCGGGCGGTCGCCGGATTGCGAGATCAGAAAAATCCCGAGGCATACCAGCACCACGGCCCTCCAGGCGGCGTGCAACAGCAACGCGCTCCACGTATGCCCCTGAGACAATCGGGCCGCGTACGAAAACGGAAGCGACACGCCGACCATGAACATGAACGACGGCTGGATGAGATCCCAGAACGCGCACCCGACCCACGGCACATGGCTGAACTGGTAACCGAGCGTCTGCCAGACGGAACTGTCCGGGAGATTTTTGGCCGTTTGCGCGATGCCGAAACCACGGCTGGCCAGCGCGATCATGACGAAGCCGCGATAGGCGTCGAGCGAACCGAGCCGCGCCGGCGGATTCAAGAAATCGAGTTTCGCAGCGCCGGCCATGGACGATTCTCCGGGGGATTTCGCGCCCCAGCATACCGATGGAAAGGCATCTCTCGCAAAGACGCCAAGTCGCAAAGTAGCGCAAAGAAGAAAAGACGGTTTCGCCGAATTGAAGAGACACGATGATCAGAACAGATTGACGATGGCAGCCACCAGCCTCTACAAAAGTTCTTACTTTGCGATTCTTTGCGACTCAGCGTCTTTGCGAGAGATGCCTTTCCACTTTGAGGCAATTGCTCCTGCGATTTCCCGCGAACTACGATGACTGACACGCCGCCGATTTTTCTCTTGCCGGGACTGGGACTCGACGAGCGTTTGTACGCTATGCAACGGGTCGAGTTTCCGAATCTCCGCGTGCCGGCATGGCTCGCGCCGCAATTCCGCGAAAATCTGGCCGACTACGCCCGGCGCATGGCCGCGGCGATCGATCCCGGCGGTCCATGCTTTGTCGGCGGCATGTCGTTCGGCGGGATGGTGGCGCTCGAGATGTCGCGCCACCTCGACTGCCGCGGCTGCTTTCTAATTTCGTCCATTCGGTCTTCGGCCGAACTGCCGTTTTGGGCGAAGTTTCTCGCGCCTTGGGCCTGGGTCCTGCCGCCCCGCAGCGATCTGATCGCGGCGGCATCGGCGACCGTCGTGCAGTGGACGCTAGGACGATTCTTCCCGCCGTCGTGGAAGCAGTTCTGCACGCATCTCCGCAAGACACGGGCGCCGATGATGCCCTGGGCCTGTCGGGCCGCGGTCGGCTGGAAGCCGGGCCCGGTCCACTGTCCGGTGTTCCAGATTCATGGCGACCGCGACTCCGTCTTGCCGCACCGCCACACGCAGCCCGACCTGGTCATTTCCCGCGGCGGGCACCTGCTGCCGTTGACGCATCCATTCGCCGTGAACGACCTCTTGCGGCGCGGAATTGAGGCAGCGCGACCCGTGGCGGAACTTCGGTCGAACTGAGGCAAATTCTGCCGATTTCCGTGGCATGCGGGGTTGGCGAGACGTCAATCTGATGATTGCCGGTGTTCGCCGGACGGCCAATCGCGCCGAAGAGATGCCCGATGTAACGGTTCTGATGCGCTTTCGGAGCGAAGTGATCGCACGGAAGACGACCGGACGATGAACGGCCCATCGTTTGCGTACAATTCATCCGCAAAGAGAATCGCGCGCCGACGCGTCCCACGGACGATTCCGCCCGACCGATTCCTTTCAATATCTAAAGCTTCGTCACGATGAGCCAGACCGTCCTTCCGTCCGCTCCGAAAATGAAGCGACGCCCCGCCGTGAATCTCGGCGGGAGCGCCGGCCTTCCCGCGGCAGAGGAATCGCGGTCCATCCTGTTGGACTTGCCGGTCTTCCGCACGATCGCCGCAAAGATCGGCGTCTATGAACTGCGACGCCGGTTGGTGCACATGACACCGGTCGTGCTGCCGTTCGCGTTGTGGATCATTCCCCATCGCGATCCGTGGGGACCGATTCTGTTGAACGCCGTGCTGCTCTTGGCGACGGTCCTGACCGGTATGACGTTGTATCAGTTCTCCACGATTGCGCGGCGTCAGGATGAGCAAGGACTGGGGGCGGTGGTCGGTTACGCGCTGCCGATTCTGATGCTCGTGCTCCTGATGCCCGGCCGCGGGGAACTCGCAGTGATGACCCTCGGCATCATCGCGTTGGGCGACGGTTCGGCGACACTCGGCGGGTTGTGGTTCGGCGGCCCGCGCTTGCCGTGGAATTCCCGCAAAACTTTTTCGGGCTTGCTGAGCTTTCTAGTGTGCGGCACCACGATCGCCACGGTGATCTATTGGGGAGAAGCCCGGCCGGGCGTTCCCTGGAATATCGCCTTCGCGGTGACGTTCAGTGCGGCGCTGGCCGCGGCCTTCGTGGAGTCGTTGCCGTTCAAATGGAACGATAATTTCCGCGTCGGGACGACGGCGGCGCTGGTCGGAACTTTCGTGCAGATCGTCTGCCTCGGACGTTAGAATCAGGGACGGATGATAGTCCAGGAAGCGCTTCGGCCGGTCCGAGCCGTGAATCCCTTTTCGCCGAGCAGGTCGTCACTCCGCATGAATTTGCTGGAAGCCCGACATCTGCGAAAGAGCTACGACGGGCATCTCGCCGTCGCGGACGTCAGCTTCGAGTTGCGCCGCGGCGAAGTGCTCGGGTTGCTCGGCCCGAACGGCGCCGGCAAAAGCACCACGATGCTGATGCTCGCCGGATTGCTGCGGCCCGATTACGGCCAGGTCGTGATCGAAGAACAAGAACTCCGTCCCGGCAATCCCGCGTTCAAGTTCCAGCTCGGCGTCACACCGCAGGACCTGGCGATCTATCCGGAACTCTCGGCTCTGGAGAACCTGCGATTCTTCGGCAAGCTCTACGGCATTCGCGGCAAGCAACTCGAACTACGCTGTCAGGAAGTGCTGCAGCAAATCGGCCTCGCCGATCGCGCGGCGGAGCCGAGCCGCAATTTCTCCGGCGGCATGAAACGCCGCTTGAACTTCGGTGTCTCGATCCTGCACAAGCCGTCGATTCTAATCCTCGATGAGCCGACCGTCGGCGTCGATCCGCAATCGCGGGCGCATCTTCTGGACTGCGTGCGGCAACTGACGGCGACCGGCGTCGGCGTCATCTATGCCAGCCATTACATGGAAGAAGTCCAGGCGATGTGCGAACGGGTCGCCATCATCGATCACGGCAAGATGCTGGCCTACGATACAGTGCCGAATCTCTTGTCGCGATTGCCGTCGGGACTCTGCCTGAAGGTCAGCGACGTCGCCAGCCTGAACGGGCAACTCAAGGGCCTGGCGACGACGACGGTTCGCGACGGACAGCCGCTGGTCCTGCTGACGGGAGAAGGGCCGCAGATCACCGAACGCCTGCCGGCCGTGCTGTCGCGACTGCAAACCGCCGGCGTGACGCTCGAACAAATCGAGATGCAGCAACCCGATCTGGAGCATCTGTTCCTGCAATTGACCGGACGAAAATTGAGGGATTGATTTCGCAGAGGATTTCCTCGTTCGGCGCGGGTCTCCCGACCCCGCCGTGCTTCCGACCGAAGGTCTCCTCTTCGGTTTCGACGTGGGCTGAATAAGACAGCGGTCGGGAGACCGCAAGAGAAGAACGGCGGGGTCGGGAGCCCCGCGCCGAACGGAGCATCCCGCCATGTCGGCCTGGGACATCACGTGCAAGGATTTGCGGCTGTTGACGCACGACCGGCGGGCGCTGGTGCTGCTGCTCATGCTGCCGCTGATGTTCATCGCCATTCTCGGCATGTCCACCGGGCAGTTTCTGACGAAGGATGAAGAGCAGCGGAAACTCAAGATCGCCGTCGTCGACGAGGACCAGAGCGAACCGTCGCAAGCTCTGGTGAAAGCGCTCGAACAGCACGATGGCATCCGCGTCCTCGAACACAACGATATCCCCGCAGCCCGCGAATCGCTCGACAAGAACCAGGCCACCGTCTTGCTGGTCATTCCGGCCACTTACAAGGCCAAGGTCGACGAACTGCAAATGGGCGACATCATCGACAGCTCGAACGGCCAGCTCAAAGACGGGCCGGACGCGCTCGGCTTGAAATTCGATTTCCGGTCCGCGATCGGCGACGGCGGCGTCGTGAAATGGCTCGTCTTCGCCGATGCCCTGCGCACGATCTCTCCGTTCGTCGCCGAGGATAACGCCATCGCTCGCCGCTGGGTGCGAAAGTTCAACCCGGATACGAATGAAGATGCTGCGCCGAATGACGAAACCCCGGTGCCAGAGAGGGGGACCGATGCGCAGACCATGTTGAAACCGCTGAAAGACGCGAATCGCGTCGTCGATATCGAAGCCGATTCACCCGATAAGGTGTATCTCATTCTCGTCCCCGGCTTCACCGTGATGTTCGTCTTCTTCCTGGTCAACATCATGGCCCGGTCGTTCATCGCCGAGCGTGACCAGGGAACGCTCCGGCGATTAAGACTGGCTCCGGTGACGAACGCTTCGATTCTCATCGGGAAGACGTTGCCGTTCTACTTGACGTCGGTATTGCAGGTGTCGCTGTTGTTCCTCTGCGGCCGCTGGCTCTTCAACATGTCGTGGGGACCGGAGCCGATTTATCTGATTCCGGTGATTCTCTGCACGTCGCTGGCCGCGACGTCGCTGGGTCTATTGTTGGCTACGCTCGTGCACACGGACCAGCAAGTCTCGGCGTACGGCACGTCGCTCGTGCTGGTGCTCGGCGGCATCAGCGGCTGCATGTTCCCGCGCGTGTGGCTGCCGGCGGGAATGCGACAGATCAGCCTGGCGACGCCGCACGCCTGGTCGCTGGAGGCCTTCGACGCCGTGCTGACGCGGTCGTCGGTCGATCACATGCTGGTGCTCGAGTGCTGCGCGATGCTGATCTTCTTCGCGTGGCTGTTCTTCTTCTGCGGCTGGTGGCGCTTCCGCACGACGACGTAGCCGAATCGGCTGTGCACGCGGTCCTCGTACCCGGCACTCGTCGAGCGCCGGGTACGCCAATTTCCAGTTCCACCGAGTTGCCAAAGAGCGCGGAACGATCGCATCGTCCCCTCACTTTCCCGGCCGGCGTTGCGCGACAAAGTGTTTGCAAACAAGCGTTCGGACGTAGCCCGCCGCGTGTCGTTATTTGTCGGTTCGTTGTCGCTTATCGTCGCCTCAGCGTCGCTTCGCTGGCGGTTACCTGTCGCTCGGCGCGTGTTTGCCGGCATAAATCAGCGAAATCTGATGCGTGTTTGGTGAAGCAGGCGGATTGGGCAACCGACTCGAACACTGGGCATGTGGGGAATTCCGCGTAAGCTCGATTCCGAAACACGCTGTCGAAAAAGGCGTTCGTGAGGAGGAAAATTTCCCCTGAATACCGGCCCGTGTTGCGCGACAAGTTGTCGAAAAACTCGGGCGGGAAGCGTCACCGCGCTTACTCCGCGGCCAACTGCTCCTTCTGTTCCAGCAGCAGCCGCTCGACGCGCACGACGACTTCGAGGTCGGTGTTCTTGACGGCCTCTTTGAGCTTCGGAATCGCCAACCGGCCGAGCTGGCGCAACCGCACTTCGGCTTGTTCGCGCGTCGGATAGCTGGCGTCAGCGAGTTGCTGAATCAGCTTGTCGACATCCTCCCGCAAGCGCGGATCGACGCGGCGCGCCACGACCAGAGCGACTCGCTTGACCTTGGCCGTCTCGGGTTCGATCGCCAGTTGCGTCATTTCCTCGAGCGCCGCGGGAGACAACCGGTAGACCATTTGAATGTCGTCGCTGCCGAAGAAGTGCGGCGCATGCAGGGCGAGGAGCAGTTCGATTTCGCCCGCGGTCAGTCCCGCCGCGGCCAGCCGCTTTTGCAGTTCGTCCGCGGTTCGACTCCGATATTCGTCCTGATCGGGCGGGAGCGGCTCGGAGAGAGAGAAGTCAACGACGGTCTCCGGCGGCTTCGGCGGATCGGCGGGCTTGCCGCCAGCCGCCGGCGGATTCGGCGCAGCCGCTGCAGCGCCGGCAGGCGCGCCGGCCACGGTGTCGAGCCAGGCGAGGCGGCGTCCTTCCGGAGTCGGCACGATCAGCAATACGTCGTGAATCGGATGCTTGCCGACGTTCGCGAGCTTGTACTGGTCAGGCCCGCCATCGAGGCGGATCGTCAACCCCGTCTGCAATTCGAGATCGTACGTCAGGAACCGCTCGACGCGCAGCGAACGCTTCGTCTGGATGTAAAGTCCCCCGAGGTTTCGCGCCCGATAGAACCAATGGCCTTCCGGGACTTGCACCATCTTGTCAGGATCGTCGGGCTCTTTGGTCACTTTCAAATCAAGCCAGCGCAGCCGGTTCGATTTTCCCTCGGAGCGCGGCCACTGCGCCACGGGCCGGCCCGACACCACGCGCAAGTCGACGTCGACGACTTCCGGCGGGTCGCCGTACAGCGCGATCAGGCTCATCGGCGTCGGCCCGGGCTTTCCCGCCTCGCGCCGCCGGCTGCGGTCGGTCTCGACGATGCCCGGCATGGCGCTGGTGTAATCGGCAAGCGAATTGATCGACGTGGCCTGCGGCTCTCCCACCCAGACCGACCACTCGTGAACTTCCAGCTTGACCGGCTCGTCGGCCTGCATGGCGGAGGCGGTCGATGCCAAAGCCAGTGCGATCCAGAGCAAATCTCGGAGCCAGCTGATCCTGCGGATCGAAAGCGGCAATACCCAAAGGCCTGTCCCGTGAGGCGCTCGCCCCCTCTCCCTAACCCTCTCCCCCGAGGCGGGGGCGAGGGGACTTACAGAATGATAGCTTTGTGTCACGGTGCGGTTCCCGGCGGCTGGTCAGGGGAGGGTGCGGTCGCTGACGAACAGGATCTTCTGGCCATCCGGCGACCAGGCGGGATCGAAATTCAACGTGCCGGCGTCCTGCTGCGGCAACAAGTCCCCGGCGTCTTCCTTGTCGGGATCGAGCTGATACAACCGCTGGCGATCGCCCGCTGCGGCATCCTTCTGGCAGACGGTGAGCTTGCCGTTCGGCTCCCACGCGACCGGACCGACCAGCGGACCGCGATGCCGCACGACTTGCGATTTTTCGGAACCTAAGGCGTCGATCACGATCAATTCCATCTTTCCTTTGCGCTCGTCGATGAAGGCGACTCGCTTGCCGTCCGGAGACCAGCGGGCCGTACCGGGACGCTTCTCGTACAGCTCCTGCAGAATCTTCTTCGGCGCGCTTTCCACCACGTCGTAAGAGTAGATCGACTGGTTTCCCTCGTGGCTGCTGACGAACAGAATGCGGCTGCCGTCCGGGGCATAGCGGGGCGCGGTTCCCTGAAAAATCCATTGCCGCCCTTTGCCGTCGGCGTTCATCACCCATACGCCGGCCTGCGCTTTCTCCGGGTTCTGCTCGGCGACGCCGAAGACGATCTGCTTTTGATCGGTCGACCAGGCGGCAGCGGCTCCCAGGCCCAAATCCTTGACTTCGCCGCCGTCGAGTGGCGCGGAATAGATGTGGCTGTCCGCCGTCGTGTCGTCGTTCGGAAAGGCGTGAAACAGGATCGCCTTCCCATCCGGCGACCAGACCGGTCCGCCATGCCAGCGCTTGCCGGCCGCCTGGGCGACTTTCTTCAAATCGCTACCGTCGGCATTCATTACGAACACCGCCAGTTGCGGCGCTTCGGCGGCGAGCAAAGTCCGGCCGGAGACCAGCAAGAGCAGCGTGGCGATGAGAATGCTGCCGAGAGGCCCCACCCCGTTCGGCGCGGGGGGCCCCGCCCCCCCCCGGTTTTTGTTGGGGGTGCCCCCCCCGGGCCGGGGCGGCCACCCCGGGGTGGCCCGGGGGGGGGGGAGCGGGGGGGGG
>CAZDGB010000077.1:21427-24602 GCA_964504645.1 uncultured Planctomycetaceae bacterium
TGTGTGTCCGTGGGGTGGTAAACGCGGGGGGGGCGGCCCCCCCCCCCCCAACGGGGGGTGAAGATTTATGTGAGTCGGCATGTCGGGAGATTCGAGAAGAATGAATTAGCGATACAGCCTCGCGTTGGCCCAGATGACGCGGTCGCCGACGTCTTCGTCTTCGCCGAAATCGACTTCCAGCCGCAGTTGGCGGCCGCCCTTGACGGCGACGTCGATCGGCACCGGCTTCTCACCGGCGCGGAGATCGAGTTTCTGGAACAACTCCTGGTCGTCCATCACTACACGGCAGTTCACGCGGCCGCGATCGCCGGCATCCTCGTCGATGCCCAGCACGGCCCGGAACGACGCGAACTCGCCGCCGAGATCGTAGATCAACACGCAGCGCGAATGCAGCGCCAAGCCGCGGCTGTACGTCTTGCCGTCCAGCTTGAGCGGGCGGTTGTTCCACGACTTGTCGCGGACATACGGCATCAAGCGGTCGAAATACGGCACTTGCTCGACCGTCAAAGGCGTCAGTTCGGAGAGGTTCACCATCTTGGTGTTCTTGCCGACGATCTCCACGACCGCCGGACGCGGCAGATCGACGTCGCTGCCCCACGCCGATTTCACCTGGAACGCGGCGTCGCTTTGACCCTGCCACGCCGCCGACAGGCTGTCGCCGCTCGACAGGCGAAAGACTTGATAGGGCCCGTTCCAGGAGTTTTTCGCCGGATGCGCCGCCGTCACGATGGCCTGCACGCGTTCGAGTTTGATCGACCGGACTTGTCCCTCGAAGTCGATCTTCACGCCGGCCGCGTCCAGGCTGTTGAGCCGGCCGTTGATCTCGGCGAGGCCGCCGTCGCGGGACTCGACGAGGACGAAATCGTCATCCGCGGGTTGGGCCAACCGCTCGTCGAACTTGGTCTTCGCTTCCGGCTTGCCGTCGAACAGAATGCCGCGCACTTGGGACAGAGGAATATCGAGCGCAGCGTGCCACGACGTTTGGAACGTGACTTTCTCCGCGGCGCTGCCGGTGAGAAACGCCCGCAGGCTGTCGCCCCCTTCCAGTTGCACGGTCGCCAGCCGCCGCTGCGCCGCGGCAGTGCCGTCGGCCGGCATGGCCGTCTGGTCCGACGTGTGGCCGGCGGCTTTCACCGTCCCGGCGGCGTTGGAATTGTCGTCGAACGTGAGCGTGACGGCGAGCTCCTGCTCGAACAGGTCTTTCGCCGGCGGTTCGAAGTAGATGTCGGCGACGGAAGCCTGGCCGATGCGTTCCACGGCGATCTTCCAATGGGGCGATTGCTGCGGATTGAGCCGCCAGACTTTGAACAGCGGCTTCGAGACGATGGAGATCTGCGTGAGGTTCTTCGCGGTGAGTCCGGTCGCCCGGAGGTGGATGTCCTGGATGCCGTTGCCTTCGCTCACCGCGCCGACCTGCACGAGGTCGCGCGGCTCCTGGCCGATCCATTCCAAAGCGAGTTTCGTCGGGTGGACGAACGCCGCTCTCTGCAATTCGTCGAGCGGCACCGTTTGCGGCGGGTCGGACTTCAAGGCGAGCTTGCCGTCCTGCAAAGCGGCCTCCGGCCCCGCGAACTGCTTGTCCTCGATGTTCGTCACCGTGACGGGCTGCGCGGCCGGCTGCTGCGCGTTCGGCTGCCCCGGCGCCGCGCCGGGCTGATTCGGCGCGCCCGCAGGGGACGCGACGGGTGCGGCGACGACTTGAGCAGACGCGGCGCGCGCGGAGCACACACTCAGCGCGGCGGCCAACAGAAACATCGAGCCGATTCGTCCTCGCGGATTCATTTGCCGCCTTTCATCGCAGGCGACTTCGGTTTCATCGCCGCCGGCGCGGCGGACTTCGGCTTATCGGATTTTTTTGCGGCGGGTGCGAGTGCCGCGTCCCCTTCCGCGTCGCCGGCGGGTTTCTCCACGGCGAGCCGCTTGTAATAGGCTTCCAGAATCGCCTGGTAATGCGGCGGAAACCCTTCGGTCAGCGATTGCAGGATGCGGTCGCGCTCGTGGGCCGGCAAGTCGCCCCAGCGATTCCCCTGATCGCGGGTGCCGTGCAGTTCTCCCATGCCGCCGGGGCCGGTCATGATGTTCGAGGCATTGGCCGGGGTCGTCGGGTTGGGCGACGATTGGCCCCGCCCCGCCAGCTTCCGGCGCTCCTCTTCCAGCTTGGCGATCAGCGCGTCGAGCTTGTCAACGGCTTCTTGCTGCGGCTGCTGCGCCGGCTTCGCCGTCACCTTCTTGGAAAGCTGGTTCGCCGACACTTTCATCTGCTGCGTGATGTCTTCCAGCGGACTCGCCGCGACGTCTTCCTGGGCCTGCACGCCAGCGGCGACACTCAACATCCCGGCGATCAATGCGATTCGCAAAGTCGTATTCATAAGAAACTCTCCTGGTTCCTGGCAGGATATTTTGGCGATGAAAGCGGTCACTGCGGCAGTTCCTCGGCGCGCTCTTCGGCGAGGCGTTCGGTCACGTCGTGAATGTCTTCCTGCCGTCCCTGCAGCGTTTCGATGCGCTGCAACAGCGACGCGGCGAGGGCCTTCGCCTCTTCGGGACGAAGCTGATCGACGTCTTTCGTGTCGCCGTTCACGCGGACTTGCAGCATCCGCACCATCTTGAGTTCGGCGATCAAGCGGTTGAGCTGGCGTTCGCGGTCCGAGGCGTTGCCGTTCTGACCTTCGCCCTGGCCGCCGTTCTTGGACGGCAACTGTTTGATGGCTTCCAGCAGCGTTTCCAGATCGGCTTCGATCTGCTTCTCCAACGCGACGACTTCCGGCGCAGCGTCGGCTTTCGCCAGGCGGTCTTTCACGTCGGACATCGCCTCGGTGATGCTCCGCAGCGCAGCGGGCAGAGCGATGCCAAACTCGGTTTCCTCGACGAGCGACGTCAGGCCGTCGCCGACCGCGACGAGCTTGGCTTCGGCCCGCGAGAGCGCGACGACCGAATTGACGATCGCGCGGGCGCCGTCGGCGAGCCGCGGCTGCAAGCGCTCGGTCGACTGGCGAATGGCGATCTGCCCTTCGAGCATCTGCGTCAGGCCTTCGATCGTCCGTTTCTTGATCTCGGCCCGCAGCCGGTCGGCGAGTTTTTCGGCTTCCGCGGCCAACGCCTCGCGGGCGGACTTCAGCGCCTCGAGCGCCTCTTCCTGCGATTCCCCCGCGCCGCCGGAATCGCGGCCGCCGAA
>CAZDGB010000078.1:0-24582 GCA_964504645.1 uncultured Planctomycetaceae bacterium
GCTCCGTCTGATAGACGCGGGTGATGCCGATCTCCGGCCGGATCACGCGGCCGTGCTTCAAGAGCTGCGGAATCACACGGTTGACGAGGCTGGTCGGAATGGCGAAACCGACGCCCGCGCTCTGTCCGGTGGTCGTGGCGATCGCCGTGTTGATGCCGATCAGCCGGCCGTGCGAATCGAGCAGCGGCCCGCCGGAGCTGCCGGGGTTGATGGCCGCGTCGGTCTGAATGATGTTCTTGATCGTCCAGTTGCCGCGGATTTGCAGCGAGCGGTTGAGGCTGGAGATGATGCCGGTCGTCAGCGTCCGTTCGAGTCCGAACGGGTTGCCGATGGCGAAGACGCGCATGCCAACGCGCAGCTGCCGCGAGTCGCCCAGCGTCACCGGGAAGAGTTCCTCCTCCGGCGCTTCGATGCGGATGACGGCGAGATCGTTGAGCGGATCGGCCCCGACGATCTGCGCGTCGTACGATTCGCCGTTGAACAGCGTGACCTGGGTTTCCTTCGCGTCCTGCACGACGTGGTAGTTCGTGAGGATGTGCCCCGCCTGGTCGAGCACCGCGCCGGAGCCGCTGCCTTCGGATTGCAGCTCCATCATCAGGAAACGCTCGCCCTTCGTCTTCGACGTGATGTTCACCACGCCGCGATTCACGGCCTCGTAAACGGCGACGTTGATCGATTCTTCCGGCGTCAGGCCGTCGGAGTCATAAACTCCCGCGACGGCGGGCGCTACTTCCTCCGCCGGCCCGCTGCTGACCCGGCGATGCGTCCGCTCCTGCGCCGTGAGCCAGGCCTCGCTCGACGGATGCACCCACCAGACCGTCAGCGCACTCGCCATCAGCGCGGAGACGAAGCAGGCGGTGAGGTGTTTCATGGTACGTCCTTGCATTCCCGTCTGGCCGATTTTGGCGGATATGATATAAGAGGTTTCGCCCGCAGGCTCAAGACGGGTTTGGGTGAGTTGAGAGTCGATGGTTGAGAGTTGAGGGTCAGAACGTCCTGCCCCACCTGCCTTTCTGACTCTCAACCCTCAACTCTCGACCTTCAACCAAAGGAACGCGGCATGCGACGGATCGGGATTCTCACGGCGGGCGGCGACACGCCGGCGCTCAATGCCACGCTCTTCGGGGCCGTCGAGCGGGCCAATACGCTCGGCATCGAAGTCGTCGGCATCATTCGCGGCTTCTCCGGGCTGCTCGATCCCCGCGCGCCGCACGTCCGCCTCAATCCGCTCTTCTGCACGATCCCCGAACTCGAGCCGACGCTCGGCGGCACGCTCATCGGCGCATCCCGGACTTACATCGACCCCGCGGAAAAATCGGTCATCGCCGAAGTCGCCGCCCGCGCCCAGTCGCTCGGCATCGAAGGCCTGATCTGCATCGGCGGCGACGGGACGCTGAACGGCATGCAGCCCCTTTCCGAGAAATTCCCCTGCATCCTCGCGCCGAAGACGATCGACAACGATCTCGGCCTGAACTACATCGACGAGCCGAACGACTGGACCGAAACCCAGAAGAACAGCGGCTGCCGCTATCACGACTGGCGGCAGCATCCCCGCGACGAGATCGAACCCAATGAAATCATCAACTACGTGACGCCCGGCTACGCGACCGCGGTGTTCGTCGTGGCGCAGGGCATCGAGCGGCTGCGGACGACGGCGGAAAGTCATCGCCGCATCGCCATCATCGAAGTCATGGGCCGCGATTCCGGGTTCATCGCGCTCGGCTCGGCGTACGGCCAGCCCGATATCATTCTCATCCCCGAAGTCCCCATCGAGATGGACCGCCTCGAACATCGCATCGCCACGCTCTACGACCTGCAGAAGCACGTCGTGATCGTCGTGGGCGAAGGAGTCCGCGACGAGAACGGGAACCAGCTCGGCGCGCAGACGAAGAGCTTCGACCCGGCCGGCAATGTGGTCATGAGCGGCGCCGCCGAAGTTTTGAAGCGATGCGTTTCGGAACGGTTCGGCGACGATTACTTCGGCAGCCGCCGCAAGCACGAATCGGCCGATTCGGTGATCTTCACCCGCAAGGTGGGCCACACGCAGCGCGGCGGCCGGCCGATTCAGTTCGACCGATTCTACGCCGCGCAACTCGGCGGCCAGGCGGTCGACCTGCTGCACGATGGGAAGAACAACATGATTGCCACGCTGCAGTGGTCGGAAGACGGCGGTTTCCAATTCGATTCGCTGCCGGCAAACAAGCTCCGCGACCCGTGGGGCCGCATCCATCCGCGCTACGTCCACCCGTCGTTCTACGATCCCGAACGTTTCCAGCCGTCGCGGCTCGGCCGGCAGTACCTGCAATCGATCCTGACGAACGCCATGGGCCACGACGATGTCGAGTTCCTCCGCACCGACATGTTCAGCCCGGGCAAACTCTCGACGCGGTTCCAAAGCGTGAACATCGACATCGCCCGGCGGATCGAGACGTTGCAGTAAAAAAGCCTCTCTCGCAAAGACGCGCGAGACGCAAAGGATCGCAAAGTAGAAGACAGTTTTCGCACAGAGACACAGAGAACACAGAGGAAAATCCGGAGAGGAAATTCTCTCAAATGTCTTTTCTCTGTGACCTCTGTGTCTCTGTGCGAAAACTCTTCTCTTGGTCTTCTCTGCGAACTTTGCGTCTTCGCGACTTTGCGCGAGACGGTTTTCCGCGCTATTTCGCCTTCGCCTGCTCGCGGATCAACGGCGCCAGGTATTTCGCGGTTTCGTCGCCGATGACGTGGTAGCCGGCGAGGTTGGGGTGGCGGTCGCCGTACCAGCCGGACAAGTGGCCGAAGTGGGCGTCGAGGCGGTTGTCCATGACGACGACCGCGCCGCCGCGGACGAACGGCTTCACCCAGTCGCGATGCGCTTCCGGAATGCTGTCGAGGGCATACCGCCGGTAGTTCAGCATGTTCTGGCCCTGCTTGAGTTCTTCGGCGTAGCGGGTGTAGAGATCGAACACCGGCAGCTTCTCGGCGTCGGCTCCAGCCCGGATGAGGGCGTTGATCTCCGCGTCGACCTCCGGCGCCATGTAGGGGATGATGGTCGTCGGGATGATCTGCGCCTGCGGGAAATCTTGACGCAATCGCTGAACGAGAGCGGAAACGTCCTTCGGGAAATTCGTCTGGAACTCCTCGCGCTTGCCGCGGTCGTTCAGACCGTAACGGAAAAAGATGAAGTCGATGCCGGGAAGTTTGGCGATCTCTTTCTCGTAGCGTCCGTCGGCGAGCAGGCCGTGAATGTATTCGCCGTCGCGGCCCTGATTGATGACGTTCGTCGGCGGCAGTTCCTTGTCGGTCGCCAGCAGCACACGGACGACGTCTTCCAGATGCAGCCCCTGCGGTTCCACCTGCCGGCAGACGCTCCCGATCGTCGTGCTGTCGCCAAGGAGCAGAATCTGAATCTTTCCGTCGTGCTCGGCACGCAGCGTCGCGGGGAAGACGGTCAGCAAGGCGATCAACAGAATCGTGTCACGCGACATCGGCGAACTCCTGGAAACGCGGTGGAAATCTTCGAGGGTGATACGAAATTGTGCGCAGATTTTTACCCAACCGAAAGGCATCTCTCGCAAAGACGCGAAGACGTAAAGTTCGCAGAGCAGAGAAAGAGAAGAGTTTTTCGCACAGAGACACAGAGGTCACAGAGAAAAAAGCACTATGGGGGAGAATTTCTCTGCGGATTTCCCTCTGTGGTCTCTGTGCGAAATCGTCTTTCTGCTTTGCGGTCCTTGGCGTCTTCGCGTCTTTGCGAGAAACGGTTTTCATTCAACCGGCACGTTCGCGAAGTCCAAATCGAACGGCACATCGAGGAGCAGGGTCGGGGCTTCGTAGACGAATTTGAGAGTGTCGAGGCGCGGGACGTCGCGGAAGTGGTATTCGAGCTGCACGCCGCCGTTGGTATGCTGCAAGGCTTCGAAGTCGGCGAAGGGAATGCGGCGGCCGTCGTGTTCGAGCCACGCGGCGTTGTGATAGACCCAGGTGCGGTGCGACTCGAATGCCGGGCCGCCGGCGTCGTAGTTGACGCTGATCTTCACCCGGGCGGAACGGCTGGCTGCGGTGTCGTCCGTGAATTCGACCTGATGCAGACGGACCGAAACGCCGCCGCGGCGCCGCAGCACTTCGCGGTTCGTCGCCAGTTCGTCGAAGCGGACAGGCTCCGTCGCCGCGGCGAGTTGCACGAGCAGGCGGCCTTTGACGGCGATCTTCTGCGGCACGGATTTCGTCGGGGCAACGAAGTCCCACGTCAATTGCGTGCGGCGCGAGGCCCCCGCCATCGGCAGTTCGTAGCGGGCCGCGGGGTTCCAACAGTCGATCGTCTCGCCGTCGTCGCCCGTGGCGGTAAAGTCGGCCGCCTGAAAGTGAACGAACAACGGCCGCAAGCGCGGCTCGAAGGCGAGGTCCCCTTTCAGGCGGAGCAGTGAGCGAGCGGGATCGCCGGTGACGGGCTGCCGTTGAGCCTGCACGATTTCCGCCCGCAGCACGCCGGCGCGGCAGATCACGCGAGTCTCAGAATCGTCCGGCTGCGGCGATAGAATGACGGCATCCGCTTCCGGCTGCGAACCGGGAACAAGGTGCGTCTCGCGGCAGACGGCATCAATGGCGTCCCAGAACGTTGTCTTCTCGAACGTCCACGGGCGGCTGCCGAGTGAAGAGGCCGCGACGTTCTCACCGAGACGAATGGGGTTTGCCGTCTGTCGTTGGATTTCCGCGAGAAGTTCCGGTAGCGCGAACTCGCCGTCGAGCGTAACGCGTGAGGCCTGGGCCGAATCGCGCGCCAGACGGCGCTGCAATTGCGTGCGGATGCGCGGGACGGCGTCACGGGCGGAACTGCCGCGAATCAATTCCTTCGGCGGCAGCCAGCGGAGAATTTTCGGGCCGAGATCGAGCAGCTCGCGTTCGGCCTGCGAGCGTTCCAACAGCGACGGCGCATCGAGCTGTTGAATCCATTTCTCCACGGACTGTTGAACCTCGTCCGCCTCGTCCGGTGGCGTTTTCGCCTCGGCGAGCAGCACGGCCAGCAAAAGACTCACGACCGTCATCTTCGCACCGTCTTACGCGGCATGCGTTCCTGTCTCGGCAAGCGTCGTCCGCGGGAAATTCGCGCCGACGAATTTCGTTCGGCGGCACGCGCGGCTGTTTTCAGTGTAAGGATTGAGAAAGGAGATGAAAACATGCTGCGAAACCGCAAGCGTTATTTGGTGCGAATTCTGGCGGCGGTTGTTGTCTGGGCGATTCCGGCGATCATGGTCGGCGCTGAGCCGGCGAAGATGCTCGAACTTCAGATCGGGAAGTCGAAATACACCGGCAAGATCGTCGCGAAGGATGCGGAGGACATCTGGCTGCTGGAGCGCGACGGACGGATGCAGCCGTTCGCGATTCGCGACGTCACGAATTACAAGCCGCTGGCGGGGGCGTTCCGCGGATACTCGATGAGCGACGTCCGCGATCAGTTGGTCAAGGAGTTCGGCCGCGAGTATGAAGTCGTCGGGTCCGCGCATTACCTCGTCGTCGGCGGACGCGGGCGGCCGCGGCAGTACTTGACGAAGTTTGAGGAACTGTACCGCCACTTGCAGGTGTATCTTGCCGCGCGCGGCTTCCGGATTCACGAGCCGGAATATCCGCTGATCGCCGTCGTCTTTCCCGACCGCTCCGGATTCGTGGATTACTGCCTGAAAGAAAAAGTGAAGCCCTCGGCGGGATTGCGGGGATACTACTTGCAAGGATCGAACCGCGTCGCGCTCTACGACACGGCGGAAAGCGCCGACGTCGACGACACGATCATCCACGAAGCCGTGCACCAGGTGGCGTACAACTTCGGCCTGCATCAGCGGATCGGTGAGACGCCGCTGTGGGTCGCGGAGGGTCTGGCGACGACGATGGAGCCGGAGAACTTCCGCAACGGGACGTCGACGATGCCGCTGTCGGCGAAGATCAACCGCAGCCGGTACGTGCAGTTCCGCAATTATCTCGCCGAGCGTCGGCCGGCGAACTCGCTGGAAGACTTCGTGAAGAGCGATCACCTGTTCAAGTCGGCGACGCTCGACGGTTACGCCCAAGCGTGGGCCCTCACGTTCTTCCTGCTGGAGACGCGGCAACAGCAGTATTCGCAATATCTGAAGACGCTCTCGGCCCGCTCGCCGCTCGAAACGTATGAAGAGGAAGATCGATTGAAAGACTTCCGCAAGGCGTTCGGCAAGAACACCACGCAGTTGGAAGCCGAGTTTTTGCGGTTTTTGGGGCGGATTACGAACTGACAGATATAGTGATCGGAAAAAGATACTGCGAACCCGCAAGCGATCCATGATCGTCGCTTGCGGGTTCGCAGTGTCTTTTCCTCTCCGCTATTCTTTCAGTCCGACAGATTCTCCCGGAAATGCGTCGGGCTGGTTCCGGCGAGGCGGCGGAACCATTGGCTGAAGTAGAATTCGCTGGAGAATTCCAGATGCCGGGCGATCTGTTTGATTGTCTGGCGGTCGTCGGCGAGAAGCAGACGGGCCTGATCGAGGCGGATGCGCTGCAGGAATTCCGACAGGCTTTCGTGCTGCGACTGGCGAAAGAGGGACCGTAAGCCGGAGTAGCTGATGCCGGCGAGCTTCGCCAGCTCCGCGGCGCGCCAGGCCCGCGCGGGATCGGAGAGCACGGCGTCGAGGACTTTGGTAACGGGCCGAGGCGTCTCCTCCACCGGCGGCGTCACCAGCACGTTGCGCGATGCCAGCAGCCGTCCCAGCACCTGCGTCACGAGCTCGTGCAAGTTCCATTCGTAACTTGCCGGCCGCCGGGTGACGAGCCGCAGCATCTGATCCTGCAATTTCTGGAATTGCAGGATCTCCTGGCGATTGGCGAGTGGATACTCGCCCGGCCCGCCGAGCGTTTCACACCAGCTTTCGAGTCCCGGCCCCATGAAGCGGAACCCGGACGTCACCAGCCGGGCCGTTCCCTGGGGAATGTAAGATCTCGACTCGCCCAGATCGACGAGCCAGCAGCATCGGCCGGCTGCGAGTTCCCACGTCGACTTCGGGACCCGCAGCTCCCCCTGGCCGGAGATGACCCAGAACAGGAACAGGCCGGCCTTGTCGCGGCGGGGATGCTGTTCCGGCTCGTCCCGCGACACGCGGCCGATCGACAGGACGTGCCACAACAGCCGCCGCGCCACCGCCGACGGTTCGACCAGCCGCTGATGAAAGATGTTGGTCATCGAGTCGCGCTTCCGAAGGACGCGAATCGGAAGATGGTAACTGGACCGCGGCGCGAGCGAAATGCCGCCGCAGCGCCGGAAGCGTTACAATTCTCTGCGGACGAAAGCCTGGTTGACGACCGCTCCAGGAGACGCATCACGGACGCCACGAGCCCGCCGCCGCAGCCGGAGACCAGCCGACCGCCCGTCTGCCGGCAGTGCGGCCGGACGTTGACCGCGGATACCAAGCTCTGCGACGTCTGCGGCGTGTCGCTCGCCCTCGACGTCCTGTCGCGCGAGGACCGCCGTCACATGTGGGACATGGTGATCGCCATCGTCGTGTTCGGCGTGGCCAATGCCGGCGTGATCGTGGTGACGGGCGTCGAGTTCTGGCAGTTGGAAGCGATGATCTTTCGCTTCTTCCTGCTCGGCGTTCCGGCCGCCGCCGTCCTCTGGAACTGGTACCGGCTGATGCTCGTTCCCGACCCCGACTACGGCGAACTCTGGCACACCTACTGGACGATTCAAATTTTCACGTTCGTGCTGCTGCTGGGGCTGCCATTGCTCATCACACTGATTTATATGACGTCGCAGTTGATGCTGATGGTGCTGTGATTGCCTGAGCAATTTCGGCGTTTACACATCCCGCCGGATCAGTCACACTAATCGTCGCATCAACGACGTTCGCAACCTTGTTGGACCCCGAGGAACTCCCATGCTTCGCTTCACGACTGCACTGGCTCTGGCCGTCACGGCCACTCTGACGCTCGCCGCTTTCGCCGCCGAGAAAGAGGAAGGCTTCACCCGCCTTGACGACGGCAAGACGTTCAAAGGCTGGAAAATCAGCGAGAATCCCGCCAGTTGGTCGATCAAGGACGGAGCCTTCGTCGCCAACGGGCCGCGGAGCCATCTGTTCTACGTGGGCGACGACAAGCCGTTCAAAAACTTCGAACTCCGCGTCGACGTGCTTACCAAGCCGAACAGCAACGGCGGCATCTATTTCCACTCGAAGTTTCAGGACGAAGGCTGGCCGAAGTACGGCTTCGAGGCCCAGGTGAATAACAGCTACAAATCCGACCCGCAGAAGACGGGCAGCCTGTATGCCGTCGTCAAAGTGCTGGAAGCGAACGCCAAAGACGACGAATGGTATACGGAGACGATCATCGTGAAGGATAAGAACATCGTCATCAAAGTGAACGACAAGGTCGTCGTCGATTACACCGAGCCCGCCGACTACAAGCCGGCCGAAGACTATCCTCGCCAGATCGACGAGGGAACATTCGCGTTGCAGGCCCACGACCCAGGCAGCACAGTCTATTTCAAGAACATCCGCGTCAAACGACTCGATTGAGGGAAATACCAAGCTCCAAAAACCAAGTTCCAAACAAGCTCCAAATCTCAATTATCCAAGCCGAGATTTGGTTTTCCTTGGGATTTGTTTGGAACTTGAGATCTGGAATTTGGAGCTTAAGGAAGGAGTTCGCCATGTTGTGCCGGATTCAACTCTGTGGCTGGACCGCGCTCGCCGTAGGGCTGCTTGCGCCGGCGAACCTTTGCGCACAAATCGAAGACCTGATCGGCGGCGTCGGACAGGTTGTCGTGGAAGCGGAAGAGGAAGAAGAGGACGATGATGAGGACGGCGACGTCACGCGCGAAGTCACCGTCGAAGTGCAGCGCGGCGGCAAGAAACTGACCATCACGCAGACGATCGACGGCGAGTTCGTCGGCGAAATTGAGGAGAACGAGGAGACGACGCTCCTCCGAGCCAAGTCGCTGGATGACCTGCAAGAGAAGTTCCCCGAGGCATTTGAAGCCTTTCAAGCGAAGCCGGCGAACGCCGTCGGCAAGCCGGGCGTGGCGGCGTTCACCGAACAGCAGATCACGGAAAACGCCGGCCGTCGCACCGTCGTCAACAAGACCAACGGCCGCGTGGAGACGATCAAGGACAATCGCGGCGAAGACCTGGAAGTCACGATCAAGCAGGACATCGAAGGCGGAACACGCGTCGAACGGTATGAAGCCGAGAACCTGCCGTCCCTGCGGAAAAAATTCCCCGAGATCGCCCGGCGCGTGCCGGAGAACAACGGCGCCGTCTTCAACGTCCAGGTGCGGGGCGGCAATTTTCTATTGCAAGGCGCGCCGTTCGGCAACGCCGCGCAAGGGCCGCGCAAGATCGTCGGCGAGCACGACGGCCAAACGATTGTCATCCGCGACGAGCATGGCAAGAACATCCGCATCACGCTCACCAAGACGGAAGACGGTAAAGAGGTGGTCGAGGAACTCGCGGCCGACAATCTCGCTGATTTGAGGCGGCAAAATGCCGATCTCGCCGAGACTTATGAGAAGCTGGCCGGCAAGGCCGCGCCGCGGCCGCAGATCGGGATTGCCAACGGCAACGCCATCCAATTGCAGGCCGCCCCGGGGGTTCCCGCGCGCGGCTTCCCCGAGCGGGTCGAACGCGCCGCTGCGGCCGGACGCCTGCGCGCCGTCAAGCAATTGCTGGAGACGAGCCAGAAACGGCTGGAGCAGATCGCTGCCGACAAGAAACGGACCGACGGTGAATCGCTGCAGAAGCTCGCCGAGGAGATCGGCGCAATCACCAAGAAGCTGGAAGAACTCGAAGCGGAACCGAAGAAATAATGTGAGAAACCTGGTTCAGCCCTGTTAACCGGGTTTCGCTTTCGTGTCGCGATCACACGAACAAAAGCGAATCCCGGTTAGAAGACGAACCGGGATTCAGCGCTTCTTCCGGCCTTCGATCACGCTGACTTCGGCCTGCGTCGGCACGATGCGGGATAGTTCGAAGCCGCATGATTGGTAGAGCTCGCGATATTCGGCCGCGGTCCGCTCTTTGCCGCCGGGAATGACGAGCATCGTCAGGTCCAGGAGCTTGCTGAACGAGGGCTCGTCGCTGTCCGGGATGATCCCTTCGACCAGCAGGAGGCGACCGTCGTCGGGCATCGCCTGGCGCACGTTCTTCAAGATCGTGGTCGCGCGCTCGTCGTCCCAGTCGTGAATGATGTGCCGCATGAGGTAGGCGTCGGCGCCGCTGGGCACCGATTCGAAGAAACTACCGGAGACGACCTGACAGCGATCGGCGACTCCCGCGGCCTGGAGATTCGCCTTCGCTCGTTCCGCCACGCCGGGCAGATCGTAGAGCAACCCGTGCAGTTTGGGGAACGCTTTCAGGACAGCGATGAGAAGGCTGCCGTTGCCGCCGCCGACGTCGGCCAGCACTTTGATGCCGGAGAAATCGTAGGCGGCGGTCATCGCGGCCGATTCGCGGCCATGCACGCCGACCATCGCGGCATCGAAAATCTTCGCTTGCTCCTGGTTCTGCGACAGGAAGTCGAAGACCGGCATGCCGTAGATTTTATCGAAGCCAATCTTACCGGTCTGGACGCTATATAAGAGTTCGCCCCAGGCGAGATAATGCTCCTCGCCGCTCATGATGGCGAGCGCCCGCTGCGAACCGGGAGCATCGCTTTGCAAGCGCTCGCCGACGGGCGTCACCGAAAACCGCTGTGCGCCGTCCGACTGAAAAACGCCCAGGCTGACCAACGCGCGTAATAAACGGTACAGCGACGGCGCGTGGGTCTGGGTGGCGCCGGCTAACTCGTCGGCGGAGCGCGGCTGGTCTTTGACTAAATCCGCCAGACCTAGCTTAGCCGCGACATAGACCGCCTGCGTGGCCCAGTAACCCGTAATCAAACGGTTGACGGCCTCAGCGGCCGATTCGCGCTCCATCGCCGGTCTCCTCCGTGTTTAGTAGCGACAATCTCTGTCGGCCGGCGCTACTTGACTTGCAGATTCTGCACTTGCTTGATGGCGGCGATGGCTGCGTCGGCGCTGCCGACGTCGGCGAGGAACCTGGCGGCGCTGTGCAGCGCGGCGAGATCGACGCGCGGCGCGGCGGCAGCGGCCCGTTTCATCGGCCGGCCCGCTCCGCGCTTCTTGCGGCGCGACGAGCCGATTCCCAGCTTGTTGCGGGCCGTATAGAACGCGACCGAGAAGCTGTTCTCGTTGATTTTGGCCGAAGGATGCTTGGCGGTTAAGGCCTCGAGGGCCTCTTTGCCGCTGAGCTTCGGGTTCTCCGTCAGGACGTTGCGAATCTCTTCCGACATGTTGAATTCACTAGCCGATTTCTTTTTCGCCATGATTTCTCCTTGTAATAGTTGTTATATGCGCTCGTGATACAAGCATTCTAACGCACATAAGTCAAGGATTAGGCGTGAATCCCTACGAAAGAATTACTAATTAGTTTGTTGTACGAGAATCTTCGGGAACTAATATACACTTAACCTGGTGTAGACTCTTGTTCATTGCTCGTGTGGACACAGTCGCTGGCCGTTCGCTGTTCGTTCCGGCCTCTCATTCGTGCAATTCCGTTCCCAGTTGACCATAATCTGGGGATATTGGACTGATACCGGCAGGATGGCTTTGGGATGTGGCGGACCGTCATCTACGATCGAGTTCCCGCGCGGCGCGAGACGCTGGCGCGGGCGCTGGCCGTGGCAGACCGCGACCCGTTCACCGTCGGCGATTGCGAGACGCTGCTGGCCTCGCTGGCCGATGAAACGGTGGATCTGGTGATCGTGGCCGATCCCGACGACGACTGCGTGCGCCGCTGGCACGCGGCTTTTCCGGCGAATCCGGCCAAACTCCTGACGCTGATCGACATCACGCAGCCGCCCTGCGTGTGGCGGGCCGTCGAGCTGCAAGCCGACCGCGTCGTCTCGCTCGATCGTTCGCCGCCGGAGATCGCGGAAATCGCCGTGGCACTGCTGACCGAAACGCCCGTCGACGACGGAACCGATCCCGCGCAGAGCCAGCCGCGGGAAGTCTCCGCCGTTTTGCAGGGACTGTGTCAGGAGATGGCGAGCTTGCAGCGGCGTTTTGCGACGGAACTGTCCGAGCGCAAGCGCGTCGAGCAGGCGCTGCTGGAATCCGAGGCGTTTTACAAATCGCTGGTCACCACGCTGCCGTTGGCGATGTTCCGCAAAGACCAGCAGGGCCGCATCACGTTCGTGAACAAGCAACTGTGCGAGGCGATGCGGCGTCCCGCTTCGCAGATTATCGGCCGCACCGACTACGAGTTCTTTCCGCGGGAACTCGCCGACAAGTACCGCGCCGACGATCGCCGCGTGATGGAGACGCGGAAGGACTTCGAGACGCTGGAGGAGTTCCTCACCGCGCGCGGCGAGCGGCGCTGGCTGCAAAGCATCAAGACGCCGGTATACGACGCCGCCGGGCAACTGGTCGGCATCCAGGGGATGTTCTCGGACGTCACGGAGCAGCGGCGGGTGGAATCGGCCCTGGAGCAGGAGCGGTCGCGGCTCGACAGCCTGATGCAGAACATTCCGGACCTGATCTGGTTCAAGGACGCCGAGGGACGCTACCTGCGCGTCAATCCGGCGCTGGCGAAGGCGTGGGGCGAGGACGAACCGCGCGACGCCATCGGCAAGACCGATGCGGATTACTTCGACGCGGAATACGCCTGGCAGTCGCGCGCACACGATCGGCACGTGCTCGACACCGGATTGCCGCTCGTCGCGCATGAGGAACGCATGACGTTTCGCGACGGACGCTCGGAATGGATGTCGACGACGAAGCTGCCGCTGCTGAATAACGAAGGGGAGATCATCGGCACGTTTGGCGTGTCGCGGAATATCTCCCCCATCAAGCAGACGCAGGAGGCGCTGCACCACGCGAAGGAAGCCGCGGAGGCCGCCAACCGGGCCAAGAGCGATTTCCTGGCGAACATGAGCCACGAAATCCGCACGCCGCTCAACGCCGTCATCGGCATGACCGACCTCTTGCTGGAGCACGAGCCCGGTCCGACGCAGCGGGAATACCTGCGGATGGTGCGCGACGCCGGCGAATCGCTGCTGGCGATCGTGGAGGACATTCTCGACTTCTCCAAGATCGAAGCCGGCAAGCTGCGGCTCGAGCAGATCGAGTTCTCGCTGCGGGACATCGTCGGCAATACGATGAAATCACTTTCGCTGCGGGCCCACCACAAGAAGCTGGAACTCGCCTGCCACATCGGGCTCGACGTCCCGGACGATCTCGGCGGCGATCCGCTCCGGTTGCGGCAGGTGTTGTTCAACCTGGTCGGTAACGCCATCAAGTTCACCGAGCACGGCGAAGTCTTGCTCGATATCAGCGTGGATGAGGTGACCGAGGAAGCCGCCCGGTTGCATTTCGTCGTGCACGACACCGGCATCGGCGTTCCCTCGGACAAACTCTCGGAAATCTTCCAGCCGTTCCAGCAGGCCGACACTTCAACCACGCGGCGCTACGGCGGCACGGGGCTGGGGCTCGGGATCGCGTCGCGGCTGATCGAGATGATGGACGGCAAGATCTGGGTGGAAAGCCTGGAGCAGCTCGGCAGCCATTTTCACTTCACGGCCAAGTTTCCGCGCGCCGTGAAAGACGCCGAGCCGTCGCTCTGCATCCCCTCGTCGCTCGACGGCATGCGGGTGCTGATCGTCGACGATAACGCCACCACGCGCGGCATTCTGATGGAGATCTTCACGGCGTGGGGCTTGCGGCCGATGGTCGCGTCGGGGACGGCGGAGGCGCTTGTGTCGCTCGAATCGCTCGCTGAGGACGGTATCGGCTGCGGGCTGGTCCTCGTCGATTCCCACATGCCGGGCGAAGACGGCTTCCAACTGGCGGCCCGGTTGAAGCAGCAGCCGCATCTGTGTCCGCGCACGGTGGTCATGCTCACGTCGGGAGACCGGCCGGACGACATCGCTCGCTGCCAAAGGCTAGGGGTCGCCGGCTACGTGATCAAGCCGGTGAAGCAATCGGAGCTGTTCGAAGCGGTGGTGTCGGCGACGACGGAGCTGGAGAATCTGCAGCCGGCATTGCCGGCCGCGCGGGAATCGGTCCGGCCGCGCCGCATCCTGCTGGTGGAAGACAGCGTGATGAATCAGAGGCTCGCGCGGGGATTGCTCGAGCAGTGGGGGCACACGGTCACCGTGGCGGACGACGGTCTCGCCGCGGTGAGTATCTTGCGGGAGCAAACGTTCGACCTGGTGCTGATGGACGTGCAGATGCCGGAGATGGATGGGCTGGAGGCGACGCGGGTGATTCGCCGCGAGGAGATTGCGTTCCGCCGGCCGCGCACGCCGATCATCGCGATGACGGCTCACGCCATGGCGGGCGATCGCGAGCGGTGCCTGGCGTGCGGCATGGACGATTATGTGATGAAACCGATCCGCGCCGAGGTGCTGTTCCGCGTGCTGGAAGAGACGCCGGCGCCGTCGGCCCAGGCCGCGCCGGTGGTGGCGGCCGAAGTCGACGGCTGGATGGATTTGTCGGCGGCCCGCGCGGCGGTGAACGACAATCCGACGTTGCTCGCCGAAATCATCGAGACGTTTCTGGCGGAAGGCCCGCTGTTGCTGGAGCGCCTAACGTCGGCGTTCGGCGCGAAGCGTTGGAAAGACGCCCAGCGGGCGGCGCACACGCTGAAGGGGAGCCTGCTGACGTTCGGTGCGCGGCCCGCGGCGCACGCGGCCCAGTTGCTGGAGGCCGCCGCCAAAGCGGAAACACCGGCCGAGGCCGCCGCATTGTCAGACTTCACACAACGTTCACAATTTGTGTTTGCGGAACTCAGCCGCTACTTGAACTCATGGAACAATAGCGGCAACATGGCAGCCAGAGACCAGAGCCTGTCGCCGTCCAATTCCTGAGCAGTCGGGCATTCGCCCCGAGGGATTCACCAGATGACTACCGTCCTGATTGTCGACGACTCCGCGACGGACCGCCGGTTAGCCGGCGGCTTGCTCGAGCACGGCGGCGAGTTCGAGGTCTGCCATGCGGTCGACGGGAAAGACGCCATCACCCAGATGGAATTGCACATCCCGGATATCGTGCTCACCGACTTGAACATGCCGGAAATGGACGGACTGGAGCTGACGCAGGTCATACGCGAGACGTATCCGTTCGTGCCGGTGATTCTCATG
Source organism: uncultured Planctomycetaceae bacterium (assembly GCA_964504645.1). Taxonomy (GTDB): domain Bacteria; phylum Planctomycetota; class Planctomycetia; order Planctomycetales; family Planctomycetaceae; genus CAZDGB01. The sequence continues at coordinate 15,133 of CAZDGB010000078.1, forward strand.
ACCGCGCAAGGCAGCGAGGAGATCGCCGTCGAGGCGCTCAAAAAGGGGGCGTCGAGCTACGTTCCCAAGCGGCGTCTGGCGCAAGACCTGGTGGAGACCCTGCGCAGCGTGGCGTCGTTCGCCAAGCAGGACCGCGGCCAAGTGCGGCTGTTGCGGCGGATGCTGAAGCAGGAAGTCGAGTTCTCGATCGAGAACGACGACGAGTTGATCGCGTCGCTGGTGAAGTTCCTCCAAAACGGCGCCGCCAGCCAGCGGATCTGCGACGAAAACGGCCGCGTCCGCATCGGCGTGGCCTTGCAGGAGGCGCTGACGAACGCGTGTTATCACGGCAATCTGGAAGTGAGCTCGTCGCTGCGGGAAGTCGATCACCGGGCGTTTTACGAACTCGCCAAGGAGCGGCAGAAAAGCAAGCCGTACATCGATCGGCGGATCTACGTCGCGGCGAAGTTCACGCCCCACTCTGTGGAATACACCATCCGCGATGAAGGCCCGGGGTTCGATCCGGCGAAATTGCCCGATCCCACCGATCCGGAAAACCTGGAGCGCCCCTGCGGCCGGGGACTGTTGTTGATGCAGACGTTTATGGACGAGGTGCGTTTCAACTCCCAGGGGAACGAGGTCCGGCTCGTCAAGCGCCGGTCGACCCCGGCCCCGGTCCAAAACGGAGCCGCCTGATGACCACCCAAGACCGTTTGACGACGACTGTGGACGGACACACGCTGACACTCGAAGTGCATGGCAGCGTCGGCAGCCTGGCAAATGATGAAGTGCTGCTGGAAGTCGACCGGATTCTCAACCAACTCAAGGACGGCGCGGTCAGCGACGTGATCGTCGATTTCGGCCAGTCGCCCTACTTTGGTTCGACGATGCTGGAGACGTTGCGCCGCGTCTGGAACGCGCTGCAACTGCGCGGCGGCCGCATGATCCTTTGCAACGTTTCCACGGTCGGCAACGAGATTTTGCAGATTGCCAAGTTCGACCAGCTCTGGCCGATCGTCGCCTCGAAAGACGACGCGGAACAATGTCTCAAAGCGTGATCAATTCCCAATCTCAAAATCCCATGAGCAATCTGTCGGCCGACATTCTGGATCTGATCGAAAAATATTCCCACGGCGCGGATGTGCTACGGGGAGCGCTGGCCGATTTTCCGGCGGACAAAATCGCTCGCCCGTTGCCGCCGGGCGAGTGGAGCGCCCAGCAGGTGGTGTGTCACCTGGCAGACATGGAGATCGTCTACGCTGATCGCATCCAGGCCGTGATCGCCGAGGACGGCCCGCAGATTCCCGCTCGCGACGAGAATCGTTACATCACGCGGCTGAACTACCAGTCGCGGAACATTGCCGACGAATTGACGCTGATTGAAACGCTCCGGCGCCAGATCGCGCCGCTGTTGCGCTCGCTGCATGCAGCCGACTACCAGCGGGTCGGCATCCACTCGATCGACGGTCCGCTCAGCCTGAAAACCTTGCTGACCCGCATTTCCGGCCACGTGCCCCACCACGCCGAGTTCATCGCCCGCAAGAAGCAACTCCTCTTGAAGCCGGCCTGAGTGACCTCTTCTTCGCAGTCCCCTTCCCAGACTCCGCGTTCGGTGGGTCCGCAGGATGATGCGGAGCACGCCGCGGAAGTCGTGGAATTCGTCGAAGATCTTCCGGCAGCGCCGACGTTTCAACGGCGGAAGCGGAAGCTCGTGCTGATCGGCGCCGGTCAGGCGAATTTGCAGATTCTGGACTGGTGGCGGGAACGGCCGATTCGCGGCGTCGAAGTCACGCTGATCTCGGCGTTCCCGACGGCGATTTACGGAGAGCTGCTCCCCGCCGTGATTGCCGGTCTGGTGCCGCGCCGGGACGTGGAGATCGATCTGCACCGTTTGACACGGCGCTGCGGCGCGGAGTTGGTGGTCGACAAAGTCATCGGCCTCGATCCCGAGGCGCGGGCCATCGATCTCGCCGTGCATCCGGAGCAGACGTTCGACGCTGCGTCAATCAACATCGGCGCCGTGCACGTGCGCGAGGAGTTGTGCCAGACGCATCGCACGCTCGTCTCCACGCAGCCGATGGTCACGTTCCTCTCGCGGCTGGAACATCGATTGAAGGAATTGTTGCAGCAATATCGCGAGGCGCCGGGACCGGAGCCGCTGCAACTCGCTGTGGTTGGCGGCAGCGCTCTCGGCGTGGAACTCGCCTTGTGCCTGCAGGAGCGCGCCCAGCGAGAGCAATGGCACGCCAAGATCCGGTTGGTCGACGCCCGGAGCGAATTGCTCACCGACCACGCGGCGCGCACCGGACGGCTCGTGCGGCGGTTGTTTCGGGACCGCAGAATCTTTCTGAGCCTGCGCCAGCCCGTCGTCGATTGCGAAGACGACGGACCGGCGGAACTGGTGCTGGAGAACGGCGAGCGGATTCGCAACGACCTGGCGATCTGGGCGGCGGGCACGGCGCCGCCCAAACTGCTTGCCGGATTTCAACTGCCGAAGACGAAACGCGGCTATCTCGGCGTTCGCTCGACGTTGCAGACGACTGGCGAAGCGCCGGTGTTTGCGGTCGGCAACGTCGCGGAAGTCGTCGATGTGGCGGGGCCGCGCATCCGCGGCAGTTCCGCCGCACAAGCCGCCGTGCTCTGGGAGAACCTGCAGCAGTTTTTTCGCGAGGGAGAACTGGCCGAGTTCGTGCCGCCGCAGGCCTCGCCGTCGTATCTCTGCTGCGGCGACGGCACGTCGATCTTCAACTACCGCAGCTTCGCCGTCCGCAGCGCCTGGATGTGGCGGCTGCAACAACGCCGCGACCGGCAGTTCCTCGAACGCTTCGAGTAGCCCTACGGCACACGGGCGGTCTCGCCGCCTGTAGGGAACGGCCTCTGTGCCGTTCCGCGAGAAATCACGCGGGTGGAACGTTCGCGGAACGCCGCAGAGGGCGTTCCCTACACCGAACACTATGCCGCGCGGCGCAGCGACGATTCGACTTCGCGCAAATCGACGATCGTGTGGATGTTCCCCACAACCGGATGGCTTTGATACCGCCCATCCTGCGCGTCGACGCGCAGCATCACGCTCGACGTCGGCGAGAGCATCGTCGAGACGATCTTCGCGCTGACTTCCGAATACGGCACCACCGTCACCTTGAACCGCTGCAGAATCGTCGGCAACACGCCCTTCAGAATCAGCATCGCCATCGGCCCGCCGATGCACATTCGCGGACCCGCGCCGAACGGCAAATACGCATACGGCGACGGCGTGATTTTCAGCCAGCGCTCCGGCCGGAAGGCCTCGGGTTCGGGATACAGGTGCGGCAGGTGGTGCGTCATGAACTGGCTGAAGATCACCGCCGAACCGGTGGACAGCGCGAACGGGCCGAGCTGCGTCGGGCAGCTCGTCACACGCTGCGAATACGAAGACGCCGGCATCAGCCGCATGCTTTCCTTGATCACGCGCTCCATCAGCGGAATCCGCTCGAACTGCTCCAGCGACGGGAAGCCGCCCGTCAGGTTCCGCCGCAGTTCCTCGTTCAGCTCCGACATGATCGACGGATGCTGCGCCAGGAGGAACAGCGTCCACGTCAGCGTGTGGGCCGTCGTCAGATGGGCGGCGCCGAACATGAGCGCCGTCTGGCCGACGAGTTCCTCGTCCGAGATATGTCCGACTTCGTCGTGGGCGCTGATCAGGGCGGAGAGCACGTCGTGGCCTCCTTCCCCCTTGTTGCGCCGCAGTTGAATCATGCCCTGGATTTCGGCTTCGAGCTCCTTGGCGAAATCCAACAGGCCTTCGTAACGCTGGGCGATGTCCTGATTGGAGACGAAGGCTCCCATGCCGAGTTCGTGATTCAAATGAACCCAATGGTCGATCATGCGGCCGACGCGGTAGGCGACTTCGGGATCGTCGACGCCGAACAGCATCGAACTGGTGAGCCGCAGCATGTATTCGGTCATGTCGCGGTTGATGTCGCGTTCCTGGCCGGGCTTCCACTCGGCGAGCAATTCTTCGAGCAGGCGCTGGATCGTCGGCAGATAACCAGCGATGGCTTTCTTGATGAAGGCGTCCATGACCAGCCGGCGGTTCCGCTTGTGCTGGTCGCCGTTCATGCTCAAGAGTCCGCCGGTCAGCCGCCGTTGCGAGGAATTGCGGGGCCCGCGGAGCGCGAAGAAGCGGGAATGAAATGTCTGGCCGTCGCTGAGGACCTGGTGGTTGTATTCCGGGCTGAAGATGAAATAGATCCGCTGGCCTTCCTCTTCCATCGCCGCGATGTCGCCAAACTTCGACTGCAAGCGCCGCATGCAGGCCATCGGGTCATCGGGGAAGTCGAACAGCCGCCCCTGCCAGACCGGCAATTCGGCGTCGCCCTCGTGCAGCATCAATCGCGGAGCATCCATGTTCCGTGGCCCAGGCCTTCGCGTGCGAGTCAAAGTTTGCTGAAAATTCCCGGTGCGTTGCTAACGTGCCGCGGCGACAAAGCCCTTTGCCGCGTGGAACTTGTAGCAGGTGGGCGGGAATGCTCCAAGAGCGGAATCTGGGAAGTTTACTGGCAGCCATCAAGCCGGGGGATGGCGCTGCCGGACTATCTCTTCGGCTCGAATTGCGAGGATGAGTCCTCGGTTCAATGCTAAAGCCGAGACCGTCGCGCGCCCCACGGACGTCTTCGGAACAACTCGCTCTCCAACCCAGGAGAAATGATCGTTCCAGTTTTGCAGACGCGGATTGAATAAAGCCGCTTCCTCGCCAAGCTCGGTGTCAATTGCCGACTGCCGCGATTCTTTGCGGAGTGAACACGAGACGCACGCCAAAGCGAGGTTCTCAGTGGTTGTTGGCCCGCCGGCTGATCGAGGAACGACGTGATCGATATGAAATGTTGCTTCCTGCCCAGCTTGGGAAAGGCCGCAGTATTCACAACGATTGTTAGCCCGCTGGATGACAGTCGCACGCAGTTTTCGCGAAATATCGCTCATGCCTGCTGGCGTTCTGCTCGCAAACGCAGCCACGTTAGCAGTTCTGCCAGATTGACTAACCCCTCCGCTTCCCGGCGCTCTTGGTCGGTAAGAGGTTGGCCTTCATCCTGACGATCCAGCAATGACTGCAATCGAGCCGCGACCGCTTCTGGCAACCGAAACTGAGCGAGATCGGCGGGGAGGTCGAAATCGATAGTGACGGTCATGAAAGAATCCTATCAAGAGCTGCCGTAAATTCGGAACATTATGATACCAGATCATGTAGCCGCCTGCTTCCGCCGCGCGATGGCTGCCTGCACTTCCTGCGACTGGCCCCAGCGGTAGAAGATGAAGCCTATCACCAGCCCCACGGCCGACGCCGAGAGGACGGCGAACGGGCTTTGCGTGAATGTGCTGTTCTCCGCCGCGGCTTGCGTCGTCAGGACGAGACCGATCGCGCTGATGACGAAACCGTGCGCGTCGGAGAGGATCTCGGCGGGGCTGAATCCCATCTTTGTCAGCACGACGAGCTTGCCGAGTACGAGCTGCAGCGCGTAGCTCACGACGCCGGTCGCCATCACGGCGAACGCCACCCAGTGGAACATTTGAAACGACAATTGCTCGGCCAACTGGTAGATCGGCTGTAGGATGCCGGCAGAAATCTGCTTGGCTTGCGGCGACTTGTCGACTTCCTCCTTGAGATCCTCGACTTTCTTTTTCGCGTCGTCATAAACTTCCGCCGCTTTGACTTTTGCATCGTCCAACGTCTCGGTGGCTTCCGACGGCTGAGACGGCGACAGCGGCTGGTCCTCCTGCGCGAACGAGACTCCGCCGGAGACCAGCACGAGACACATCGCGACGCGCCCGAACGTTTGATGGTTGATCATGGGAACGGCTCCTGTCCGTGAGAGGGGATTTCGCTGCGGCGGCGCGGTCAGAACGACGACGCGGCGCACGCCAGCATAACGAAATCGGGCGGACTCGGCGCGGATCGAGAATCGTATGCCGAATCCGCCGCGCGAATCCCGCCGGAGCGCTTGATTTCGCGGCGGCGTCGGCGGATATTCATGGGCACAAACTCTCACAGAGGCTGTCCGCTAAGTCAGAGCGGCATCAACGACTTGCGATTCGAACGTGCAAGGACCACGAGAGAGCGTGTTGACCGACATTTCCGGATAGGCAGTCGCAGGGCGGACCCATGGCGAAGAAGAAAACGGCGGCGGGACTGGCGGCGGGGACGCGGATTCGCGTCAAGGCCGGCGTCGTGTCGCCCGAGTTCCCCGAGATTCCGATCGGCGGTTGGACCGGCTCGGTGATGGAAGCCTCCGGCAAGCCGCCGATGATGTACTACATCGTCGAGTGGGACCAGAACACGATGGACGCCATGCCCGAGGAATACGTCCAGAAGTGCGAAGCCCAGCAGCTCTACTACCGCATGGCGAACCTCGCCGAAGCGGACATCGAAGCGATGAACTTCGGCGGCTGACGGGGGGGCCGCTGGATGGGCTACCCATCAGCCTTGTTGTCACCCATTCGCTGGTAGGCCGAGCCCATCAGTCAGACGCCCCCATCCCTCATGTCGCCGATTCCCGATTTGCGCGACAGCTTCTAGAGATGTGTCGCTGCCGGCGACACGTTTCTGGGATATGTCGCTAAAACAGAAAAACAGCGACACGTCGCGTTGACGCGTCGTTTGCAGCGACATATGCTGCCGGCATGCCTGCCAGCAGAAAAAAAACCTCAAAAACACAACTACCCTGGCGGCCGGAGGTCCCGTACAACGATCTGCCGTTGTTGCCTCCGGCGACGGACTTGGAGACGCGGGCGATTCTCAAGCAGTGCATTCCTGCGCGAGCTGCGCTCGCGGAATTGAAGCAGGCGGCGCATCGGATTCCTAACCAGGGGATGTTGATCAACACCGTGCCGCTGCTCGAAGCGCAAGCGAGTTCGGAAATTGAAAACATCGTCACGACCTCCGACCGGTTGTTCCAGTTCCGGCATGGCGACGAACACGCGGACCCGGCAACCAAGGAGGCCCTGCGGCACAGCCAGGCGCTCCTGGACGGATTTCGGGCGATCGCGCGGCATCCGTTGAATACGCGCACCGCGGAGCAGGTTTGCACAATCATCAAGGGCGTGGACATGCGCGTTCGCCGCGTCCCGGGAACTGCGCTGGCCAGGGGGACGGGGGACATCGTCTACACGCCTCCCGTGGGAGAGGCTCTCTTGCGAAACCTGCTCGCCAACTGGGAGAAGTTCCTGCACGAGACCAAGGACTTGGACCCGCTGATTCGCATGGCCGTCGGCCACTATCAATTCGAAGCTATCCACCCATTTACCGACGGCAACGGGCGCACGGGGCGCATCCTCAACAGCCTGTTTCTCATTCAGGAAAATCTGTTGACGTTGCCGGTCTTGTATTTGAGCCGCTACATCATCCAGCACAAGGCGGATTACTACCGCTTGCTGCTCGAAGTGACCCGGGAGGCCGCGTGGGAAGCGTGGGTGCTTTACGTCTTGCAAGGAGTGCAGGAAACGGCGCTGTGGACCACGGCGAAAATCGAAGCGATCCGCGCCCTGTCGGTGCAAACAGCGGAATACGTCCGTCGAAAGCTTCCCAAGGTCTACAGCCTGGAATTGGTCAACCTGATCTTCGAACTCCCCTACTGCCGAATTCAAAATCTAGTCGACGCCAAGATCGCCGAGCGACAGGCCGCGTCTCGATATTTGAAGCAGTTGGCTGAGATCGGTGTGCTGGAAGAAAAAGCCGTGGGCCGCGAGAAGTTGTTCATCCACCCGAAGCTATTGCACTTGCTGATCCGGGATGGCAACAGCGTGGCGGCCTACAAGTGATCCCGCGCCGTTGGTTCGGCAGCTGAGCTCACAATCCCAACCTGCTCACGTTCAGTACGGCGCGACCAGCGGCACGTCGGCCGTCAGTTCTGTTTCGACATGCGCCGGATCGGCGTTGGGCGTCAGCGCCGAGCCGGAAACCACCGGCGGCTCGAATCGCGTCGACGGCATCGCCGAGGACGGACTGGCCGAAGCGATGGGATCAGGCGTTGGTCCCAACGAGGGCGCGGCCGCCATCCAGGGAGTCGGTGCGGACATCGAACTGGGCGCCGGTTGCGACGCCATCACCGGCGTGTTATTCACCGCCATTGGCATGGGCGACGACTGGGCGAATGTCGGTTGCACTCCTACGGGGTTCGCCATCACCGCGGAGCGCGAGCCGCGTCCTCCGAAACCGGCGAGGGATTGCAGCCGCGAGCGGACTCCCGGCTGCTGCCAGCGCGACGCCAGCGATCGGCGATACATCGACGCCGCCTGCTGCGGCTGGCCGCTGTCCTGGTACAACTGGCCCATCTGTGCGAGCGCCGCCGCGTTGCGGGGATTTGTTTGCAGGGCGCGGCGCAGCGACTGCTCCGCGCCGGGAAGATTGCCCGATTCGCGCTGAATCCAGGCGAATTCGACGTGCGATTCCGGGATGTACGGCTGCGTCTCGGTCCAGCCGTGAAGCAGGTCCTGGGCTTCCGCCTGGCGGTTTTGCTCGACGAGCAACTGCGACAGCGTGTGATACGTCGGCTGATGCATCGCGCTGACGTGTTCCAGGTTCGTCCGCAGCACGCGCTCCGCGCCGGCGGTGTCGCCCGTTTTCTTCATCGCCAAGGCGAGGTTGTGGCGGTATTCGGGGTTTCGCGGATCATCGATGGCGGCCCGCCGGAATTCCTCGCGTGCCTGTGCGTATTGGCCGCGTTGGTAGTACGACTTCCCGGTGTGGTTGGCGGCCCAGCCGTTCGTCGTGCCGCAACCGGCGGACGCCACGCACAACAGCGCCATGCAGGCGGCGGCCCACAGGCTCCACGATTCGAGTTGGATGCGAAGGTCCATGCGCGGACTCCTGCCGGCGGCTTGATCGGCGCGGCGACACACGGAGCGTGCCGGACGCGGCGGCCGTTTCGAAAGGGGAACAAGGGAATTGGAATTCAAAGGGAGAGAGGCGGCGGAACCATAGTGGATGCCGGCATCCGCTGCAAGATTTTTTCGAAACTTTCGCTCAAGTTCCGAGCGGATTCGACCGACACGCTATCCCCGGGAACGACGAAGCGTCGCGAATCGGCAAAAACTGCCGGTTGCGAGCGGGCGGCATGAAGTCACAACCCCGGAATCAATGCGTGACTTTTCGCCCATTGGAAGCCGTACCAGGCCGCCGAACCCAGCAGCCCGACAATCCCCAGCGGAAGCAGCCAGCTCCACAGCGTCGAGAGCCAGCTCGTGCGAAGCGGCTCCTTGCTTTTATCAATTGCCTCCTGCGCCACGATGCGAATACGTTCGTCATCCGTGTTCAACAGCCGATTCAACTCGCCGCGTGCAGCACGGCCCAGTTCGGTCCGCCCTTTCATCAGTTCGAGGACGGCCAAGGTCAGATTGCGGTCTCCCGATTTGAGTTGTTCGATCAGCCATCGCTGCGTACTGGATTGCAGCGTCGGCAACTCCCGCAACGCCGCCACGGCAGCGGTCTGAACTTCCGGA
>CAZDGB010000079.1:0-13908 GCA_964504645.1 uncultured Planctomycetaceae bacterium
TTGTTCTTGTACTTGATGGGTGTGATGCCGCAGCCGGCTTCCATTTCGGTGTCGCCGGAGAACCATTTGCCGCCGTAGACCTTGGAGAGGTAGTACCCCAGCGGGCCGTCGCCCGTCATGCTGGTCGTCTCGCCGAACAGGACCTGGCCGACGTCGGTGGTGAGATTCGGGTGCGAATTGAAATACTCGGCGAGTTGCACCACTTTGCTGTTGAACGTGTTCTCGTCCGCGTCGCCGCCGCCGTAGCTGTGGAACTGGATGTGCGTGAGATGCCCGCGATGACCTTCGAGGGCCTGCATCGTTTCCAGCGTCGTCGTCCAGTTCCCGGGCATGCCGAGGTTGTTGCAGTGAATGTGCACCGGATGCGGGAGGCCGAGCTCGTTCGCGGCCTGGGCGACGCCGGAGACGATTTGCCGCGGCGTGACTTCGAAATGATCGACGAGCGAATCGAGTCCGCTGACGTTGCCGGCCGCATGGCTCTTCCAGACTTCGACGCCGCCCGGATTGACGAGCTTCGGCGCGAAACCTTTCGTCGAGGACAAGAGCCAGCCGATGAACGCCTTGAGCTTCTGCGGCTCTTTGTCGTGCAGGGCCTGCATCACGTAATGATTGTTGCCCATGAGGACGTAGAACCCCTTGTCGAGGCAGGGGGTGTCCTCGAATTCCTCGTGGGCATGCCGGGCCCCGAGCGGCGGAATGGCGGCGTCGAACGCCGTGGTGTAACCGAGGCCGATGTACTTGTATCCGGTGGCGAACGTGCTCGGCACGCTGCCCAACGTCCCGGAATGCGTGACGGAGGTTTTCGCCATCTGCGCGCCGCGGCGTTTCTCCTCCGGCCGCATTTTGCGGGCGACGTTCACCTTCGGCCCGGCGATGTGGCAATGCATGTCGATGCCGCCGGGCATGACGACGAGGCCGTTGGCGTCGATTGTCTTCACCGGCCGTATCGACGGATCGCTCGGCGGCTCGACGATCTTGCCGTCGAGAATCCAGAGGTCTTTGATTTGGCCGTCGACGCCGTTGGCGGGGTCGTAGACAGCGCCGGAGGCGATTTTGGTGTAGTCGGGAGTTGTCATCTCCATATCTTATTATTTCAGATCCCACGCGAACAGCGACGTACTCTTCGGCGGAACTGTAACTATACCGGCCTGCCGCTGCTCAGCGGCTGGCTCCGCGCGTCGGGGATCGACTTGGCGCGTTCCACCGTCATAGGCAGGCCATCGTCGTCAGCCAATGGAACGATCAGTGGACAGTCGGCAGCGCTCAGTTGGCGCCGTGTGCTTTCAGGAGCGCCGCCAGTTCTTTCTGGTCATGGGACTGCGCCTCTGTCAGGGCGGTGTTGTCCCACAGATCGCGGGCGTCCACGTTTGCGCCCTTGGCCAGCAACGCCGTCGCCACCGCGACGGCGTCGGCCGATTGTTTCAGGGAGGCGCAGTGCATCAGCGGCGTGGTTCCCACGACGGTCGCGCGATTGACGTCCGCGCCTCCTTCGATGAGCAGCAGCGCCGCCTCCGTATCTTGTCGTTGGATCGCCAGGACCAACGCCGGATGTCCGTCGTAGATCGCGTTCAGATCGGCCTTTTCGGCCACCGCCTGTCGCACGACGTCGAGCTTGCCTTTGCACACCGCCTTGGCCAAATGGGCGAACCGAGGCGCCACGCGACCATCCTCGACCTGATCGGCGACCGGCGGCTGGTAGTCGCTCAAAGCCAGCGGGGCCAGATCCAGTTGGATGCCGCTCTGCAGCGACCACTCGTCGAAACACGCTTCGCCGATCCCGTCGCACCATTGTCCATGCGTCTGCTTGACGAGCGCCTGGAGCTGGTCGGGAGTCAGCGCGGCGGGCGACCAATATTCGCTGACGACCCGCAATTGGCCGCGTTGCGGGTCGAACGCCAGCTGGATCGCTCCGCCCACGATGCTGATGTCGTTCAACAGTTCATGATCAAGGTAGTTCGCGCAAAGATCCCCGTCGTATCGCAAGCCATCCAGCGCTTGGAGCGACTGAGCCTCGGTGATCACTTTGCGGGTCTGGGCATGGCAGGCCGACGCTTGGCCGGAGACGATGATCTTCACGGTTCACCAGGAGTTGAGACAGGATGGTGAAACGAACGATGCTCATGCCGCGGCGAAGTTCCGCACGGAGGGCAGGGCGACCGCGAAGATAGCGGCGCGCGCGAACGCGAGTCAACGATCCGGGCGGAGTGCGTCGGATCAGCGGGCATTCGCCAGGTCGGGGCCCTCCCAATCCACGATCGACCGCAGCTCGCACTCGCATTCGCCGTTCAGCCGGCCCGGCGCGTCCACCTCGACGAAGCGCTTGGTCCACGCGAGAGCCTCGGCGGGCGTGGCGAACTGCAGGAGCGCGTAGCCGGCGACGAGTTCCTTGGTTTCGGCGAACGGGCCGTCGGTCACCATCCGCTGACTGCCGGAAAACTGCACCCGCGCCGCGTGGGAACTCGGCATGAGCCCCTCGGCGGAGAGCAAGACTCCCGTTTCCCCCGCTTCCTCCAGGAAGGCTCCCATGCCCACGAGGGACTCTTCGTTGGGCATGACCCCCGCCTCCGTGTTGCGATCGGCCTTGAGCAGGCCGAGGTACCGCGTGGTTCCCGGCTTGCGGGCGGGTGGAGCGGCCGCTTGCATCTCCGCCTCTTTCTCCCGCCAACCGCCCGGTTGCTCGGCGGGGTCGACGGGGATATCCGTCAGTTCGTAGAGCGGCCGCACATCCACGGCGCCCGATTGAAACGGCATGCGCTTAGCCCAATCGACGGCTTCCTCCAGCGAAGCGGCCCGGATCAGACAGTAGCCGGCGACCAATTCCTTCGTCTCCGCGAACGGCCCGTCGATTACCAGGAATTGCCCTGCCTTGTATTGGACGCGCTGGCCTTGCGAGCTGGGTTGGAGCCGGTCGCACGCGACGAGCGCCCCGGCGTTGGCCACCTCGTTGATGAACTTGGCCGATTCCGCCTCGAACGCCTCGTCGGGAAATATCCCCGCCTCGATTTCCGGGGTCGCTTTCACGACCAGCAGATAACGTCGCATCATCGATTCTCCGATTAGGCTCGAGGCACACCACCCTCCGCACGCGCGAAGCCCTCGCAGTCCAGCCTTCCGCCACTCAATTGTCGTTCATCCGACGGCGAAATCGACAGCCGATCAATTTTTCCGGCCGGAATTTCTTCGTGCAAGTTGCTCCGGGCCGTGGCAGCCAATCGCAAATCGTTCATTTTTCCAGACGCAGTATTCCCAAATCGAGCGGGGTATCGGATCGGGCGGCTTCCATCTTCGGCACGGTGAAGCGAAAATCATGCAATGATCCTGCGGTGTTGCGGCCGAACCAAATCGACATGCGGTAGTCTCCCGCCGGCATGTCATCGATGCGGAATGATCCATCGCGTTCGATCGAGGCCCGGAAATAGGGGCGGGTTTGATCGAACTCCTCGATCGCCTGGACGGCGGCCTCCCAAGCCGCGAATTCCTGACCGGCCCCCGTTTCCTTCCATTTTTTCCACCAGGCGACTCGCTTGGTTGGATCGTCTTTGACATCGTCCGGAACCGGCGGCAGTTCGGGCTGTGGCGGGATGTCCTGACCCGCTTCTCTGACATCGATCAGTTCGAAGCTCCAGTTCACCGTCTCGTCAAACTCGTCGTGCGGCTGCAGTTTGCCGATCACCGGCCGTCCAGTCCCGCCGAGATTGATCTCGATCGATTCCCCGCTCTGGAAATTGACCGCCGTCAGGCAGCACGAGGTCACTTCGGTGGCGCCGCGATCAACCATCATGACGATGTTCCGACCGATCCGCCCACTGCCGGGAAACACACGGTCGAAGGCAAATCGCCCGTCTTTGCCGGCGGTCGTTTCGTATTCCGTGGAAATGGACGGCACATCGTTGCCATACGAATGCAACGCGGAACTCATGATCGTAATCGGCGCATTCGCCCCCGGATGCTCGCCGACTCGGAAGACTCCGTAGACCCGAGCCCACGGGTTGAGGGAGATCGTGGCGGGCATCGTGTCCGACGCGGCCTTGAGATGCGCATATCCCTGCGGATGCAGAATCACCAGTTGAAATTCCGTCTCTTGTGCCGGGAAGTGGAATTTCCCAGCATCATCGGCTGTCTGCCGCGCGGCGTAAGTAGAGTTCTTGCGGAACTCGCCGTTTTTAACCTGGATCTGCGAACCGGCGATACCCAACGCGATCTCCGCCTTCGCCGCCGGTTGTCCGTCCGGCGTGCGAATCGTCGCTGCAACGTCTTTACCCTTTTCCAACTCAAAATTGATCGTGATTTCGCCTTCATTGCTCTGGATGTCCCGCGACACGGCCGCTTGATAGCCGTCAGCTTCAATGCGGACCAGCCAGGCGAACCGGTCGTGGGTTTGACGCATCCGGTATTTGCCGTCTGTGGCCGTAAATTTCTCTGCCGTTGCCCAATGCTTGGAAGTCTTGTCGAAACGAACCCCCGGAATCACCTGAAACTTGGGAATGGGCTGTTTCGTCTCGGCGTCGATCACCGTTCCGCTGACCACCAGCGCGGAGGGAACGCGAAATACATACGGCTCGTTGCGGGAAATCAACGGCTGGCTCCCCAGCTCCATTTCCGGTCCGCAAATGTCGGCTTTGAATTCATCCAGCGGTGCTTCATTCCATACCCAATAGCCGTCTTGATCGGCGTATTGCGTGACATGGTCGAATTCGAAATAATCGAACCGGTTGCCGCGCCAACGTTGGAAAAAGATGCGCGCCTTTGGAACCGGCCGATCGTGTTCGTCGCGGACGTAAATCTGCACCGTTCCGCCGGGCTGCATCTCGAAATCGACCGGATCCATGTTGTCATCGATGAGCACTTCCTGCATGTCGGTCGCTTTCCCCTTGGCGGAGACCACGATTTTCGCCGTCCGCGGTTCGCAGCCGGACAGTTTGTACAACCCCTCGGCATCGGTTCGCGTTTCGCGGATGTCGTTGGCAAACTTGGTGCGAATAAGCGCTCCGGCAATCGGCTGACCGGCGTCATCGGTGACCTCGCCTCGCACCGTCACGCCGGGATCCAGCACGATTTTGTTCTGCGGTTCCTGACCGAATTCCAGGTCGAATTCGCTGCGGCTCAAGGACTGCCGCAGCGGACGGTAACTGGGATGATTGATCTCTACGAAGATATCTTTTTTCGAAGCCGGCACGCTGTCGAAGCGCCACTTGCCATCCGCGTCGGTCTTCGAACTCGCGCCCACGCCGAATTGATTCAAATCGCCGGGACGTTTCTTGAATTCGATGCTGGGGCTGACGACGACGTCCGGCACGGGATGGCCTGCCTCATCGACGACAATTCCGCCGACCGACCATCCGGCTTCCAGTTCCGCGGTGAATCGCGCCGGAACAGCTTCCGCCTGGTTCCCGTTCGACCACGTCGCCCAATAGGGACCATAGCCCGGAGTAGTGATGTTTACATCGAAGCGGTTAGACATCTTGGGAAATTTGACGACCAGCCTTCCTTCGGCATCTGTCGTGGCAAATGATCCATAGTTTCCATGCTTGACGAACCGGCCCTTCAAAAATTGATCTTCGGTCAATTGCGGATTCGTGCGAATTTCGACGGTCGCGTTCGGCGCTGGTTTGTCATCGGGACCAACGGCGCGCAGCTCGAATTCACCGGTCTCGCTGGCCAGCGCGGCATCGGCCTCTGGCGGCGCTTTGTCAGCCGGTTGTGCCTGTGCGGTCGCTGTCCGAGACGGCAGCATGGAAACCGCAAGGAACGCTCCGCACAACGACAGCATCGCGACGCCGGTCAACCAGCGGGCGGGATGAGCAGCTTCAGGTCGCGCGATTCCCAAGAGCCGCTGCAAACGGGGTAATAGATGGCCCCCTGCGGCGGCGGGAACAGTGAGGGTAACACGCACGCCCACGATGGCGGCCAAGGCTTTCACATACACAGTCCGATCCGGCGTCACCGAGACGGCCAGATCATCGCAGCAATGCTCGCGCTGCTGCCTGACCTGGGACGAAATCCACCAGACGCCGGGGTGATAGAACAGCACGGTCTCAATCGCCGTCTGCAGCAAATTCACGAAGTAATCCTGCCGGAGCACATGCGCCAGTTCATGCGCGAGAAGCGATTCCAATTGCGCCGGCGAGAGCTTCGTCACCAACGCCGCCGGGAGCAGAATCACGGGTCGCCAGACGCCGATCACGATCGGAGACTCGACCAGCGCCGACTGCAGCAATCGGACGGCTTGAGATATTCCCAGTTGCTGCGCCAGTCGATTCGCCGCGGCAGCGATCGCGGTGGCGACGGGGCTGGTTGATTTGGTCTTCAGACGCTGAACTGCCAGCCATGCGAGGCAGTTCCAGATCGACAACAGGCCGACGCCGATCATCCATGCCAGTACAAGCCACGGGAGCCAGGCGGACAACTGCGGCGTCAGTTGGTGCAGGAATTTCGTCGTTCGATCGCGCAGAGCCGCTGCTCGATGGGGGAGATCGGCGGGCTGATCCAGTGTGACGTTCGAGAATTGACGCGGCATCTCCGTTGGATGTGCGTTCGTGGGCAAATCCAGCGACATCGGCTGTGGAGGGAGAAATGGTTGAGCGATCGGAGCCGGCAGCGACCCGATCACAACGCTGCGGTTCGCCGCGGCACTCGGCAGGCAGAGAAATGTTGCGATGGGAATTAACAGACACATCGCGAGCGCTAGGCAGCAGCCTGCATAGGCCGACCGGGGCCCCCGTCGACGCAGCAGCGGCAAGACCGCTGCGAGCACGATCACCATGGCCAGGACTTCCCACAGCGAATGGAGGATGGTCCAGCCGAGACGCTGAATGAAGGGGGATTCCCACAACATCATTTGCTCCCTTCGAGTTTGTCCAGCAACGCGCGGATTTCCGAAAGTTCTTCCGGGCTGATCTTATGTGATTGGACGGCGTGCATCACCAACTTGCGGGCCGACCCGCCGAAGACTTTCTGCACCAGATCCCGCACGATTTTCTTCTGAGTCTGCGCTTCCGGGACCGCCGGGAAATACTGCTGCGGGCGCTGCGAGTCATCGCGGCGGAGCAGACCTTTTTCGCACATCACCTGCATCATTTTGAGCGTGCTGGTGTAACCGGCGTCGCGTTCGGCCTGTAGCGACTCATGCACTTCGCGGACGGTGCATTTCTTGAGCTTCCACACGACCCGCAGGATGGCGAGTTCGACGTCGTTAGGCTGGGTGGATGGGCTGCGTGGCATGAGAACCGTCTCCGACAGAAATGACGAATAAGTTCGTGACTACGTCAGGGTAACGAATATGTTCGTAAAGTCAAGTCAGGTTCTTCAAGCTGCCGGCGATGCAGAAGCTTGGACACAGTATTGACTGCATTCAGGGCATCGGCCGGATCGACCGAGGAAATGCCGACGCCTATCCAACCAAACGCAGCAATAGCTCAAATCCCGCCAAGAGTCGCTTTCGCGACCACGGACGGAATTTGATGTTTCGAATCGTTTCGCGGCGATTACCCGGTGATGCCGCGCAGCGTTTTCACGCGGCGTTCGATTTGGGAGAGGACTTCGTAGTCGCTCGGGTGCGGCGAGGGGAAGGCGGGGCGGAGGGGGATCGGGACGTCGTCCATGCGGTAGACGGTGCCGCCGGTGTTGATGCCGTAGGTGGCGACGGTGAAGGCGACGGCGGCGGCGCGGGTGGTCGGGGTTTCCTTCGTGTCGAGGGCGATAAAGGGGATCGACGCCAGGTGCCGGCGGGCCGGTTCGCTGAAGTTGGCCATCGGGTCGCAGGCGATCGTCATGCCGCTGTCGGCTTCGCCGTTGGCGAGCGTGTCCGACGTGGTGTATTCGCCGGGGTTGAAGCGGGGATAGCCGCGGGCGTGGTTCACGCCGAACGGGTAGCCGGTCCGCCAACTGACGACGTTGTCGGCCCCGGTGACGTTCCCGTGGCCGCGGTTCGGCTTGGCGACGAAGCGGGTGAAGGCGTTCATGTCGCGGGTGAGGGCGAGCAACGCTTCGCTGTTGGCGTGCTTGCCGCGCGTCATGGTGAGGCCCATGCCGAAGAAGATGACGCCGAATTTTGCTTTTTTCATGCGGTCCATCAAATCCTGCCAGACGGCGAGTTCGACGCCGGTGTCATTCTTCACCTGGACCGGATCGAGTTCGACGCCTTTCGCCAGCGCCCGCAGCGTCCACAGGCCTTCGAAATCGGAGCGGGGTTTGATCTGCACGAAGATGTCGGCGGCTTTCGCGGACTTCGTTTTGCGGACGTCGACGATCACGCACGTCCGGTCTTTACGGCCGTTCGGCAGGAACATCCCTTTGGGCATCAGACTGTATTTGGTGAAGTGCCGCGGATGGCTTTCGGCGGGGTTCGAACCCCAGAAGATGATCATGTCGCCGCGATTGGTGACTTCGCCGAGCGAGCAGGTCACCTCGCCGACCCCCTGAAACGCCATGCCCGACGGGCCGTGGCAGACACTGGTCGTGGTGTCGATGGTGCCGCTGATCCAATCGGCGATGCTGACGGCGACCCGTTGAGCCTCGCAGGGCGAATCACTCAGGCCGTAGATGATGGGATACTTGCCGGTCGTGAGAATCTCGGCGGCTTTCTGGTAACCTTCTTCCACCGACGCCGGTTGGCCGTGAATCAGGCAACTCGGCCGGTCTTCGACGCTGTGATTGAGAAACCACGCCTTGCCCAGCACGCAGGCCTTCTTGGCCTCGGTGATGTGGCTGTCTTTAACGTGGAGCTCGATGTCGTCGCAGACGCACCCGCAAAACGTGCAGGTGGCATCCTGAACGATCTGCAGTTCCGGCGACGCGGGCGGCGGTTGGGAGATGCTGGTCATGGAGGGTTCTCGTAAGTTGTCAGCTGTGGGGCGGTGTGTCGTCCAAGTCGAGAAATTCGGATTCGTCGTGCATGCCGAAGCGATCGGCGACGGCGGGGTCGTTGGTCATCAAGTATAGGTAGCCCTCAACCAGCTTGCTGCGCGGATCGATCGTGACGCCTGCGTCGCGCATGGCCTTGAGTTCCACGTCGGTCAAGCTCGGCAACTCGAGCAGTTCGTCCATTGTGAGCGGCTGCAACGAGAGTGCAGGAAGATTCTTTCTCAGCAGGTATCGCTTGTTCGGCGGATTGATGTTTCGCCAAATTTCCCGGTACTTGTCGCGTACGAACTCGTGCAACTGATCTGAGAGCGATAGAGGCAGCTTCAAATAGCGAATCAGTTCGCCGACGTCGACCAGGTTCTTATTCCAAATCACTCCGGCCATGCCGCCAGCGAGTTTCAGATTGATGAGTGGAACTAACTTCAACACCCGCATGCCATTCAAAGTTTCTGCAGCCTCAGGGGGATCGGGAAATGCAACGCACTTGCGGTTGTCTTTGAGGGAATAGTCGCCGGTGACCAGAAACCCAATCTTTACCTTGGTTTCATGATCGCGAAGATACTTGGACAGTCCAAAAGGACGAACATACTCCAAGCCGATCAGTTCCTGGTCAATTCGCCGCAACCCCGTTCTGGTTACGAGAATCTCGACAACTTCGGTATATCGGCGGTATCCATGCTGGAACATCGCCATCCCACCGGCCACGGCGTACGGGATCCCCAATTCCTCCAACCGCCGCGTGATGCGTTTCAGCGTTTCCTGAACCGCGCCGCGGCCTTCGAAGAACAAGCTTCCTTCGCTCAAGGCCCACCCCCTGTCTTGATTCAGGAGTTGTTCGTACGTGACGAGAGCTTGCGGTTGAGTGCTCGGCGCCGGAATGGTTGGTGAGGGCGGCATGCTCGTAATTCTATCGCTTCAGAGGCTGCGGACTCCAGATCAACCCGCTGCCAGCACCTCCAGCGTCACGTCGATCCCCTTGCTCGTCGGCATGCCCGAGCCGTGGGTATCGCCCCCCATCAATCGGCTGGAGATGTCGCCATAAGCGATGAACAGCAGGCCGGCGGGCAGTTCATCGGCCTTCGCGGGAATGACGGCCACTTCCACCTGGCCGTGTTCGCTGGTGAGCCGGACGCGGTCGCCCGTTTTGAGGCCGAGCCGCGTCATGTCGCCGGGCGCGACCTGCAGCGAATTGATTTCCGTCTGATACTTGTTCTGGAATTTTCCCTCGCTGATGCCGCAGCCCTGGTCGCTGGTCCTGCCGGGAATGAGAATGAACGTGGAGGAAATTTGGAATACTCCTTCCGTTAGCTTCATGATTGCCGCTCGTCGACGCTCGACGCTGGCGGGTTCGCAGCGCCCTGCAGCCAGCCGTCGCTGGTCCACCCGCGAGCCAGATTGTACGTCGTGATCAGACTTTGCAATCGTTCCGCCGACAATTGCGACTTCGCATCCTCCGGCAACGGTTGCTTCAGCATCCGCGCCGGCAGCGTGTCTTCCTCGGGAGTCCAGCCGGCGAGAATATTGAACCGCTTCTTCTGATCGACGATTCGCTTCGCCGTCTGTCGCAACTCGTCCGCCGCGACGTCCCAGCCGGTGACGAGCGTTAGCATTTCGGCGGCGTCGGCGAAGAAGTCCGTGAATACGCCGCGAAGAAATTTGCACAGGATCAGCGAGTCCATCAGCGCGGCTTTGTCTTCGGTTTCAACGGCGAGTTTCGCGGCGTCCGGGCCGACGTTGCGGCGGTCGACCTGCTCCGAGAAATCGACTTCGTACGCTCCAGACCGGTTGTGATCGGCCCCGCGCGTTCCGACGGCGAAGCCCAATCCCATCGTTTGCAATCCGCGCGGGTCATAGCCCGGCAGTTCGAGTCCCTTCACCTGAGGCGCGAAGTCGATGGTGTTCCGGCCAATTTTTTGTGCCAGGTGCCGACTGCCTTCGGCGAGCAACAAACCGAGTCCGTCTCCAGAAGAGATTTCGTCGATGGCCCGCAGCAGCGCCGCTCCGTCGCCGAAGCGCAGCCACGGGGCGTCGATGAGGCCGCGTTCGACGCATTCCATGGCGAAGGCGATCGTGCCGCCGGTGCTGATCGTGTCGAGACCGGCGTTGTCGCAGGTCCGCGAAGCGGCCAGCACGACTTCGGGGTCATTGATGCCGCAGAGCGGGCCCAGCGCGAAGAGATTTTCGTATTCGAGTCGCACCTGGCCGCCGCCATTTTGCAGGCCGTAGAGATGTTCGCAGCCGATGGTGCACGCGGCGCACGACGAGCGAGTCTTTTCCCGCGCGACGCTGAGTTGTTCGGGCGAAATCGCTGCGGCGCCCTCGAAACTCCCTTGCTGAAAATTCCGCGTCGGCAGCACGTTCAAGCGGTTGAACACGAGCAGATTCGTCGCCGTCCCCAACTCGCGGTACTTCGCCGTTGCGGGGCCGAACGATTTCTCCGAGAGCCGTTTCGCATAGTTCACCAATCCCGGCGGATCGGCCCAGTCGCAGCGGCGATCGCCGCGCACCAGCAGCGCCTTAATATTCTTCGATCCCAACACGGCCCCGCTGCCGCCGCGGCCGGCGTGGCGGCCGTCGTGAGAAATCGTCGCGTACCGCACGAGCCGTTCGCCCGCCGGACCGATTGTTGCGCATTGGTATTCGTGGCCGATCCGCTCGCGCAGCACCTGTTGTGCTTCGTGCGTGCCGCGGCCCCAGACGCCGTCGGCCGGTTCGACGCGGATGTTGTCATTGTCGAGGATCAGCACCGACGGCTCGGCCGCCTTTCCGACCAGCACGATGGCATCGTGCCCCGTTTTCTTACCGGCGATGGCGAAGCCGCTGCTGGCGAGCGAATCGTTGATCCGCTCCGTGAGCGGGCTCTTGGACACGACGGCGAACTTCGCCGACGTCGTCAGCGGGCTCCCAACGAGCGGGCTGAAGACGAACGCAAGCGCCGCCTGCGGACTCAACGGATCGACCGCCGCCGCGTTCTCCCGCAGCAGAATTTCGACCCCCAACCCGCTGCCGCCAAGCGAAGTTCGCAACGTTGGCTCATCGAGCGGAATCCGCGCCGACGTTCCCGTCGTCAAATCGACCCGCAGATAACAACCGTGATAACCGGGCGTCATTGGTCCCTTGTCCATCGCACGACGCTGGCGAGTTCGCAGCGCATTCATCCCCCCGCGTCGAGGGACATGAGTAAAATTGTATCACCGTCGCGGACCGGCGTGTCGGGATCTGTCGCGAATCGCTCGCCCCGCACGTTCGCCGTATAGCCCGGCCGCAACCGCCGCCCGTCGACGCACGCCGCCGCGAACTCCGGAAACCGGGCCGACAAATTCTGCAACACGTCTCCGAGGCAATTTCCGATGGCGCTCGTCCGCTCGACGCCGGCGCGAGATCGCGGGATGCCGTAAAATTCGACGTGGATGGGCATGAGGAGAAGTCCACCGTCAGAAACCCGGTTCTGCTTTGATAACCGGATTTCGCTTTCATGATTCGACAGGCCCGAAGCGAATCCCGGTTAGAAGACGAACCGGGATTCTCTAAGCCGGGCGTTTCATCATAGGTCCCGCCACCAACGGTCACAACGGGTTCGTTTGCGGTTATGATCGATGACATGATGCCTCACTCCACGGAGACAACTTCCACTCACACCGACATCGCCTGCACGGTTTGCGGCTGTGTGTGCGACGACTTGCAGGCCACCGTCGCCGCGAATCAACTCACGACAATCCACAACGCTTGCCGCTTGGCGGATCCCTGGTTCGTCTCGTTGTCGAACACCAAGGACCCGCCGTCGCCCGCGTGGATTGCCGATCAACCCGCTGCGTTCGACGCCGCCGTGGCCCGCGCCGCCGAACTTTTGTCGCACAGCCGCGCGCCACTCATCTGGGGCCTGGCCCGCAGCAGCACGCCGGGGCAGCGCGCCGCCGTGCGGCTGGCCGAGCAACTCGGCGCGACGATCGACACCACCGCGTCCGTCTGCCACGGCCCGTCGATTATGGCGATTCAACAGGTCGGCGAATCGACCTGTTCGCTCGGCGAAGTCCGCAACCGGGCCGATCTCGTCGTCTTCTGGGGTGCCGATCCCGTTAAAAGCCATCCCCGCCACTTGGAACGCTACAGCCTCGAACCGCGCGGCGAATTCATTCGCGGCCGCGCGGACCGCACCATGGTGGTGATCGACGCCAAGCCGACCGCTACCAGCGAACAAGCCGACTTCTTTCTGCAAATTCCCCCCGAACGCGACTTCGATCTCATCTGGACGCTGCGACAGCGCCTCAAAGAAGCCGCGGGGCCGCCCCCCCGCGGTTCTTCCAGCACCGACGGGATGCCGCCCGTCGGCTTCCCCGGAGTTGTTTCGTCCACACAATTGCAGCAGTTGTTCGATCTGCTGACGCATTGCCGGTACGGCGTCGCCTTCTTCGGACTCGGACTGGCCCAGCGCGGCGTCGGGCATGCGAACGTCGAAGCCCTGTTGCGGCTCGTCGCCGATTTGAACGCCGTCACGCGGTTCTCCGCCCGCCGATTGCGCATCCCCGGCGACGTCAGCGGGGCCGATTCCGTCCTCTGCTGGCAGACTGGCTTCCCCTTCGCCGTGAACATGTCCCGCGGATTTCCGCGCTACAACCCCGGCGAATACTCGGCGAACGAACTGTTGGAACGCGGGGAGGTCGATGCGTGCCTTCTCGTCGGCAGCGAACCGGTAGCCGATCTGTCGCCGCGCGCTCGTCAGCATCTGCAACGCATTCCCACGATCACGCTCGACTATCCGCACATCACGCCGCCGATCTTACCCACCGTGCGGTTCATCACAGCCGTGTATGGCATCCACCGCGCTGGCACCGCGTACCGCATGGATGAAATCCCGATCCCGCTGCGGCCGATACTCCATTCTCCGTTGCCGTCCGACGACGAAGTCCTCGCGGCGATCGCCACGAAACTGGTATGATTTCGTTGGAGTCCCGGCGGTATGCGGGGGTGCGGCGTTGTAAAACGAAGCCAACAACCGCGGAATCCCGGCCGCCAACCACGCGGCCCGCCAACCCACCCGGTTTATGT